>WHTP01000008.1 GCA_009377695.1 Hyphomicrobiales bacterium
CAGTTGCGGTCCCACGACGAGCACGTTCGGTGAAACGATCACGAGCGATACCGGCGCCAAATCGTTGTCTGGATCGTAGGGCATCGATCGGTAGATAAACCGATTGGTGGTGAAGACGCCGGGCGAAGAAACAAGCAATACCGTGCCATCCGGCTTTGAGCGTGCGACATATTCGGCGCCAATGTTTCCATTGGCGCCCGCTTGATTTTCGACAATGACGTTTTGGCCCCACTCTTCAGCGAGCCTCTGAGCAATGAGACGCGCTGTGAAGTCGACGGCACCGCCGGCGGGAAAGGGCACGATAAGGCGTACAGGTTTGTTGGGCGTGAATGCGCCGGCAGAATGAACCGCCGAAAAAGAGAAAACTACTGCTGCGATTAGCGACCGAAGGAAAAATGACATGGGTCTCCCTTGCGCTCTAGTGAGCTTTGCGTCGATAGCCACTCATTCCTGCCGCACCTTGTGAAGGATTATGTTTGCAGATTGTAATAATTGCAAGTGACGGAATAAATAGCGACTCCGTTGCGACGTTCTGTCCTCAAGATGGGGGTTGGCGTCGTGCGGCCGTCGTTGCCAGGGTTCTGAAGTCCAGGAGAGCGGTGCGGCGCGTTAGTCGACCCGGCGTCGCCCCAGTATCTTTGGGACTTGCAATAGTTGTGAAACGCAAATATCGTCGGTTTTGACGCAGCCTGCCGTTATATTGATGCACGTTAAGGAAGGTGAAAATGACTCAAGCATCGCACGCCGGCTTGCAAACGGGTTCAGGAGTTGCAGGGTTTTCTTGGCCGCATGATGATACGATGCGGGTTCCATACCAAGTCTATACCGACCCGAACCTATATGCCCTTGAGCAGCAGCGGATCGTCCAGGGGCCGACATGGAATTTCCTGTGCCTCGAGGCGGAGATTCCAAATGGCGCTGACTACAAGGCAACATATGTGGGTGATGCGCCCGTTGTTATTGTGCGCAAGATGGACGGCCCTCAGCGCGGTGCTCAATCGATGCGCCCATAAAGGCGCTGTGCTCTGTTTCAAGCCGAACGGCAATATCCGTGAATTCAACTGGGTCTACCACAATTGGGTCTATGATCTCGATGGCAAGCTGCAGGGTGTCGCCTTTCGTCGGGGCGTTGCTGGAAAGGGCGGGTTGGCAGAGGGCTTCGACCAGAGCAGGCATAACTTGCGGGCGTTGCGAGTCGAGACCTATCGCGGACTCGTATTCGGCACGTTCAGCGACGAGACGCCGCCGTTTCGCGCCTACCTCGGCGATGAACCAATCCGATCGATCGACCGTGTCTTCATCAAGCCGCTTCAGGTCCTCGGCTATCACAGCCAAGTCTTACCCAACAACTGGAAGCTCTATGCCGAAAACAACAAGGACTCGTACCACGCAAGTCTTTTGCACGTGTTCCACAACACGTTCGGCGTGGTGCGCCCAAACATGGGCGGAGAAGTCAAAATCAGCGCGAACGGGTGGCACCACCTAGGTTACACTGAACGCACCGCTTCGATCGACGACGCAACCGGGCGTGAAAAGGTGCGATCGCTGAAAGAGCAATATTCGCTCGAGGATCCTTCCATGATGGAGCACAAGCTGGAGCTCGGGGACACCGTTACCAATTCGATCCAGACGGTCTTTCCAACGCTCGTCATCAGCAAATCCTAAATGCCCTCGCTGTTCGACAATTGGTTCCACGCGGACCTGAACGATGTGAGCTGCTTTGGACGGTGCTTGGCTTCCAGGATGATGATGAGGAAACCACCAATCTGCGTCTTCTTGCCAACAATCTTGTCGGACCTGGTTCATCTCGATGGAGGATGGCTGTGTCGGTGGGTTTGTTCAACGCGCAGCCAAAGCCGATCCGACTGCCGAGACGATCATGCCAATGGGAGGGCGCGGCATCGAGTCCAGTCAGGGCTCGCGTGTTACTGAGGCCGCCGTGCGTGGATTCTGGAAGGCGTGGCGTCAGTGTATGGGGCTGTAGAGCAGAACAATGTCAAAAGAAGTGGCCGTCCTTCCGCTCACCGCAAAAATGGTCGTGCGATCACGGATTGAGTCCTTCATGGCCGAATATGTTCACGCCATCGATGCCGATCGGCTCGAAGAATGGCCGAACTTTCTTACGGAGGATGCCGTCTATCGGGTGTGCACACGCGAGAACTATGATCGCGGCTTTCCGTTAAGCGTGATGTCTTGCAGAGGTCGCGGAATGTTTCATGATCGAATCTCGGCATTGCGCACCGCGAACATCTATGAACCCCACGTCTATTGTCACCTGGTCGGAGCCGTACGCATTCTTGAATCGCACCCGCGCCGTGCGCGGGCCGAAGGCAACTTCCAGGTTATTCGGACGATGGTGGACAGATCGATGTCGATCTACGCCTGCGGCCGTTCGCTCGACACATTCTCGATCGAAGGCGAGACGCTGAAGCTTGCCGAGCGGGTTGTCATTCTCGATTCTCGGCAGATCGACACTTTGCTTGTGATTCCGTTGTGATCAACTGGGTGCTGCGCTTGTCAGCAAGGATGTTTCCTGCTGCGCGACCTCGCGGTTGTGCGACAGTCGCGTTCATCCATTGATCCTCCGGTGCGTACTGCGCGCATCCCGGTGGGCCATTCTCCGTCCGGAACTTCGAGGTCAAGATGAAATTGAGTGATCATAAGGCCCTGACCTTGGCTGAAACGGTTCATCCCAAACATACATGTATCGCGATCCACGACATGCAGAATGACTTCTGCACAGAGGGTGGGACGATCTACAAGCGGGCCGCAAGACATCCGGAGATCATTGCTGCGGCGGTCCGCGAAACCGCTAGCCTCGTCAAGGTCGCGCGCGGCGCCGGTGTCAAAATCGTCTATTTCAAGCAATTCCATCTGCCCAATGCTGCGGATATCCCTGCATCGCACGTCCAGCATCTCGTGAGCAGCGGTCTTGCGGTAGAGTCCGCGGACATTCCGTGCATTCGCGGCACGTGGGGACACCAAATCGTCGACGCACTCGCGCCACATGCGGATGACATCGTGATCGACAAGGCGTCATTTAACGACATCCACGGGTCGATCATAGACAAAGTTCTGCGGATCCAGGTCGTCGAAACGGTCCTTCTGACCGGAGTTTCGTCCCATGCGGGCGTTCTCGGCACATATTTCGGCGTGCTCGACTGCGGCTATCATTTCTACCTTCCCCGTGAATGCGTTGCCGGATACGTGCCCGAGCTGCACGAAGCCGCAATGAAAATCATGCGTCCGCATGTCGTCGGTGCCGCCGAGATCGTCCAGGCGTGGGGCGCTGCCGGTAAGCGGCATTCATGAATTCCGTCGTCGGGATCGACGCCGGTGCACATTCGCCGATGGTGTCGTGGTCGCTGCACGCTTGTGCCGCGGCCATATGTTGTAGTTTGCGACTGATAGGGTGGTGTTCCTACCTGGAGGCCTCAAGCATGCGTAACGTCGTTCGAAGAGATTGCCTTCGTTTGCTGGCCCTTGGAGCGGTCGGCGCAGCGGGCCCGCGCGCCGGCTTCGCCGCGGAGTACCCGACGCGGACTGTGCGGGTGATCTGTCCTTTCCCAGCCGGAGGCAGTGCCGACCTTGTTGCACGGGTCGTTGCACAAATTCTGGGCGAAGCTTGGGGTAAACCCGTCATTGTCGAGAACAAGCCGGGTGCCGCGGGTGGGATCGGTGCTGACTTCGTGGCGAAGTCCGAACCTGATGGACACACATTGATGACCGCCCCGGGCTCGCCGTATGCGGTAAACGTCAGCCTCTACAAGAAGCTGCCCTATGATCCCCGTACCGATTTCGCCGGGATCTCGGTGGTGACGCGCATACCGAGCGTCCTCGTGGCAAACAAGACGGTACCTTATCGGTCTCTCGGGGAGCTCGTCACCTTTGCCAAGGAGAACCCAGGCAAAGTGAATTACGCATCGCAGGGAATTGGCTCAACCGCACACCTGACCATGGTGATGATGGAGCAGATGTCGGAGAGCAGCATGACCCACATTCCATACCGAGGATCGGCGCCGGCGATCACGGATCTTCTGGCCGGACAGGTCGATGTCATGTGGGATAACTTGGGCTCGACGCTGCCCCATATCAAGAGCGGTGCGCTTTCGGTGTTGGCTATTGGGAGTGCGGAGAGATCGGCAAGTGTTCCTGATGTACCGACCATGATAGAGTTGGGCTATCCGAATTTCATTTCAGTTGCATGGAACGCGGTCGCTGCTCCGGCACGCACACCGTCCGATATCGTGAATGCCATCAGTGGCGTTCTTGCGTCGGCAATGAAAAGACCTGACATGATTCAACGCTTGACCGATCTCGGGTTTGAGCCCGTCGGCAGTACGCCTCAGCAGATGGTCGATTTCATGAACGAAGAAATCGCACGTTGGAGCCAAGTGATCCGCGCCGGTAAAATCCAGGTGGAGTAAGCCGACCGTTGGTCGCGACCGTTTCAAATGTGGAGGCAGATTTCGATGTCCGGCACAACGCCGAGAGATGGCCATATCTTACATGATCGGACCACCTATCGGTTCTCGATCCTCGCCGCGCGACAAACCCGGTATCTGTCGGAAATGTATTTCCAGAAATTTGGCCTTTCAGTGAGCCAGTGGAAGGTGTTGCCTATCATCGGCTACTATGGGCCGATGTCGGCCAAGGAAGTCGGCGAACGTACCAGCCTCGAGCCGGAAAAGGTAACGCGGGCCGTTGATCAACTGGTTGCTCGTGGGTTTGTCACCCGGCGTCCGGATGCGAAGGATCGGCGGCGTGTCGTGTTGTCGCTAGCTGCCGAAGGCAAGAATGTTTTCAAGCAAAGCGAGCAGCTTCGGGGCGCCATCGAGGAGGAATTCCTCAGCGCGTTGCGGCCCAAAGAGAGAGTCGTCTTCCATCAGATTCTTGACAAGCTCGAGCGACGAGCCACGATGATGTTTAATGGCAAGCAGGCTTGGCGGAAGATCATTTGCCAATAAGACCTGTCCGACAAAGCAACGCGCCAAGAACGCGCAAGTTCGACTGCGATACGGAACGTTTGATCGGTCAAGTCTACGCGCCGCATTGAGTCCTTTTCTTTGCGGCGCTGCGGCAACTTGACCTTCAGAATTCCGGACGCCACGACGAAGTTTGAGGACCAACGCGCCGCGTGAGAGTCGATATTGACGGCGGACTCGCCGCGCTTGCACCCTTTCAACCGACGCGGCTCTAGCTAGCTTGACGGCATAGAAGATCTGGACAAGGGCAAGACCGGGAGGGCGAGTCGTCTTCGGCGTTGGCGGCGAAGGGTCTGCAAGGATCGGCGGCCGGCTCGGATAGGACCTCTCCCGTGCGGCCGACGATCGGACTCAAGTGACCTCATACAGCCGGTGGCCCGCGAGATTTGGCCAGAGGGATATATGAACACGCGGGATGCCTGACGACATCATCACAGCCTAAGACACGAAGCGAGGACGACAGTGGGACGTAGGACAAGAGATCGTTGCAATAGTGTCGGCTTTCTCGCGTGCTCAGATTCAATCAAGGAGTTGACTCAACCCCGAGACTGCGCGTGCGAGGTTGCGTCCGATGCAGTGTTCCGTCTACGTACCCATTCATTTGAGACGTTGAGACGTACGCCTCCGGAGCACACGAGCGATTCAATTCACGTGGGCGCCGGAGAATTTCACCACCTTGGCCCACTTCTCGGTGTCGGCCGATATGGTGCGGCCGTAGTCCTCTGGTGATCCGGGCAGCGCAACGCCGCCAAGACTGGTGATGCGCTCCTTGATTGTTGGGTCGGCTATCGCAAGGTTCACTACCTTGTTGAGCAAGGTGATGATCTCCGAAGGCGTTCCTTTCGGCGCGCAGAGGCCGTTCCAGGCATTGGCCTGATATCCCGATAACGTCTTTGACAGTGGCAGCAGGTCGGGTAGACCGGCGACGCGATCGTTGGTGGTTGTCGCGAGCGCACGCACCGCGCCGGCCTTGGCGTACTGCAACGACGAGCCAGTGGTCGCAATCATGACTTGCGCCTGACCGGCGATCAGATCGGTGAGCGCGGGCGCTTCGCCGCGATACGGGACATGGGTGAACTTGATGCCGGCCATCATCTGGAACAACTCGGCCGCCATGTACCCGGTCGAACCGATGCCGCCGGAGGCAAGATTGAGCTTACCGGGACTCGCTTTGGCAAGGGCGATCAGTTCGGCGGCGTTCTTAGCCGTCACCGAGGGATTCACGAGAAGGAGCAGTGGCGTGGCCATGATGTTCGCGATCGGTGCGAAATCGGCAATGAAGTTGTAGCTGAGGTTCTGATAAAGCGAATTGTTGATGGTGTTGACAGTGTTCGCCATGAACAGCGTGTAACCGTCGGCGGGCGAACGAGCCGCCATCTCGGTGCCAATGTTATTCCCGCCGCCAGGCCGATTCTCGACGAAGAAGGACTGCCCGAGCTGTTCGGTCAGCCACTGCGCGATGAAGCGCGCGACAATGTCAGTGCCGCCACCGGCAGAGGTCGCAACCAGGATTCGGACGGGGCGTGACGGATACGTCTGGGCGAGGGCGACGTGCGATACCAGGGGCAGGATGGCAAGACCGAGCAAGAGTTCACGACGCTTTAGGAATGGTGTCATCGGAAGTCCCTCCTCCGCGAGGCTTAGCCCTGATGTGGAGCTCCTGGGAATAGCCCGTGGGCGGTCAGAAACGCGATCATGTGACGGTTGAACGGTCCGGGCTGCTCGATGTTGCAGGCATGGCCGGCGCCATAGAGGATCTTCATTTCGCAGCCGGCGATGCGCTTCTGCAAAGCGTAGGCTGACCGATGCGTGTTGTCCTCGCTGCCGCTGATGATGATGGCTGGGCAGGCGACCTTGGCATGATGGCCCTCGGGCTCCGGCTGCTGATAGGCCTGGAACTGGGTGAGGATCGTGTCGACATCTCCGAACACATTGCGCTCGGCAAACAGGTCGGCGAAGAAATGGGCCATCGGCGTCGCGCGGAACGCCGGGCTGAAGTCCTCGAAAGTATAGGCCCTGCGATATCCGATGCCGCGTTCCTTGTAGGCTTCGATCCGCGCCGGAATGAACTCTTTCTTGGGGTTGTAGCCGGTGCCGCACATAATCAGCGCCGCAGTCTGCTGTGGGCGCTGATTGTGCATCCAGATTAGCATCGACGAGCCGATGGAGCAGCCGACCAGAATGGCGCGCTCGCCGGGACAGGCGTCATCGATCGCTTCCCAGCAAGCCTGTGCGATGTTCTGCATGGTGAGATCGGCGCGCGCCTTTGGCGACTTGCCGTAGCCCGGCAGATCGATTGCGATGCAACGATACCAAGTGGACATCTGCGCCATCTGGAATATCCAGCACGACTGGTCCATCGGGTTCGGATGCACGAAAGCCAGTACCGGTCCGCTCCTGCCCATCGTCTCGTAATAGAGTGGTCCGTCGATATGCTCGGCCATGCCATGCCCACCTCGAATTGTGTCTTCCGCTCGGCGCCGCCCGCGTCGTGTCAGCTTGCAAAATATACAACGAACTCAGAGACCCGCGCCAGATTACGATCTCGACCTGCAGCAATGGTCCAAATCGGACGCGCTCGCGCCGCCTTTGTAGCGAGGTTTTCGTTGCCCTCCCACTTCAGAGTCGACGTTCGCAGGCTCGGCGCGGCCGAAATAATACTCCATCTTGATCTTGTGCTTCGGGCTTACGATCGCGCGCGAGCTCCTATAGAGCTCGTCACGGAGCTCAACAGCTTTCGGGAAACAGGTGTGAAGGAATATTCCGGCAACTAGAATCGGCGTTGATCATTGCCACAGCCATGCCGAGTGGATGGTTATGCTGATTGCGCAGATTGGCGCTTCTACCCTGATATCGCTTCTTTGTTTCCGTGATATGGTCCCCAAAATTCTCTGTTCCTTCACGTAGGGAATTGGCTGTAAGTTGTTGAATTCGCGCCTCGACTTGCAAAGACGCCACACCCTCAAGGGCCCAACCGGCGGAAAATCCCTGTATTTTTCGCTGATATCAGGGAAATGATGCTAGAGACCGGTTCGCGCAGCACTGTCACCTCAGAGCGTCAGGATTCGACCCGAGATGCAATAGTGACGTAGGATGGCTACCGTCCGGTACGCTCCGTTGAACTTGAGCACGATGGACCACGTGGAGATGGGGATCCCAGTGTCACTCCCTCCAGCGCGTACTTTTGCGAAACCTTGCTAGGTGGACCCAGGGCTGCCGCTGTCTAGCCAGGCGTCTATTCGAGATCTGCTCGCGCCGCCCATGGCGTCGATGGCATCAAACCGGCGAATTGCGAATGGCTTCCGATACGTTAGCCGGAAAAGGTTTTGCTCATACAAATTGAAGGCCAGCCCTGCGGATTTGCCCGCATTGCGTTCTTCTGTTGGAGGGACCCGCGACCAGCGGCCTGGTGAGCCGGCTTTCGTCTGGCTTGGTTCAAAGCACGGCGACCTGGACCACGTACCATCGTGAGGCGCCAGGCACCGCGTGGCAGTTGTAGCCAGTAGCCGATGCTTGATCGCTTTATAAACTTACAGATAGCCACTGCTCCCTTTATCTTCCTTCTTTTTATCTATTCCTCAACTTTCATAATGAAGTAATAGAGTTAGGCTACAGAAATACACACGACACTTCTTTGGCACAAAGCCGCGATTAATCGGGCGTCTTGACGCGGCTGCAACAGATTTATCTGTTGCGCTGTACGCGTTTTGAGACCCTACGTCACACCAGGGCGGAGGATTGCAGGTAACTGGTGAATCTGCATTTTGGTAGTCGGGATCTGTTGCGTGTGTACATTGCAGCGTCAATACATCCGTTTCACAAGTTGCTATCTCTTCGTCGAGCTCTGTGCCTTCTCGACCGGCACGTAGCGCTGCACAATACGTGATCGGCCCGGCTTGGAACGAACAGGGCACGACACACATTGCACGGGCGATCCTCTCTTAAGGCCAGTTGAGCTAGGTGCTTGTCGACGACATCGCAGGCGCGTCTGACGGTTTTGTAGATGCGCTGCCGACCATAAATTATAGTAGAGTATCGGTTGCCCGCCCGCGTGACCTTTGCGCTGTCCTCATCGACGCGTTGCCAGCGATACGGTCCGATTCGTTTCCAATCCAGTTCTTGCATTGGCCTCAAAACATCTGGACGACGACGTACGAAGGGGGGCGTCCCCGCGTCCGGGGCCTGCGATACCAATCGCGCGCGGAGCCGCCTAGCTCTCGTGCTAGCCGTACGGCGACCTCCACCGAGGTTGTTTTCTCAACATTCAACAGCGCGTACAAAGTAGAACGCGAAACGCCCAGCCTTTTGGCGGCTGCTGATTTATTTCTTATAGTTTTGGTCATGATTTCTTCGCTCCAAGGAACATGCTCGTCGTAACGGACGGGAGTATTGTAATGACTTGAGCAGCGAAGGCGCGTCAACGCTGCCGGCTGATCCGAACGCGACGGAAGGGACGACTCGGTAAGCGTCGCCGATCCTTGGGCGAGCCGACCATCCGAGTTCGTGATGTTTGCAGAACGCCGTGAGCGCGACCATCAATGGCAGCGTTGGCAATGCGCCGCACCTCTGTGCGCGTCCCATGCGGCCGCACTTGCGGTAGTTCACAGTGTTCAAAACCCGGCATTTCTGTCCGGGCAAAATGAGCAATTACCCGCAGGGGGACCGGGGCTTGCCCTCGAATGGGGCATACGTTTTCTAAGAGAGACCAGTACCGCGCAATAGGGAAGTCCAATCGACCGTAAGTCTCCCCGGCGATATCGCGCTGTTAAGTTTAACTGGCTTTGGACAAAGCGTCGTTCCGCTGTATGCGAACGGTCCACTCGACATAGAGATCGAAGTTCCCGTCGGGGACCGTCTCGCCGCTGTCGAGAGCTTTCACCATCTCCCTTCTGAGCATGGGGGCTCTTCCATCCCATTGCAGACCGCGGGTTGCCATCCATTTAGCCGCTTCGGGCTTGCCGCGTTTGCTTGGGACGCCGGCAACACGCCAACGGGGATGAACAATAAAGCCATCCTTGCTGAATACTATGCGTACATTCTTGTCCACGGTGCCAGTCAGATGATCGGCAAACTGTCGGCACATCGTTCTCATCTCACGCCTCAGCTCGTCCATGCGCTGTGTCTCGCGAGTTGTGTGGAGCTCAGTTCCCACACGTAGAAGATCATCGAGGAATCTTTCTGATCGTCCGTAATGCTCCTCAGGCGACATCGGCGGTCTCCTCGGAGGCGTTGAAGGCATGTTGAGGCGAAACATTCTCCTCTGGAGCCATGTTTGCAATAATATAAGCCGAAATCCGCTCTTGCGCTTCCATCAGCGAGCTGAAGAGGGCAGGGACGTTGGTATAGCTATCGGTCACGTCGCCGTCGATGGCGTGGTTCATGAGGATCTTGACGCGCAGGCGATCAATCCCAGCGGCGGCAGCAAGGGTTCGGAATGAATGTCGCAGGGCGTGGCCGGTGTGGCTCAGCTTCTGGCGGCCGTCTTCTTTCACTTCGGCAATGTGTCCGTTGCTGGCAACAAAAATCCATTCCTGGGCGTGGTCGGGGAAAAACGTGAGGCCACCTTCTCGGGCGCGTCCCAGGCACTTCAGCATTGGTTCTGACAGCGGAAGTTCAAATGCACGGTCTTCGCCACCTTTCGGGGACGGAATCAGCAAGGACCGGCGCTTCTCGTTCAGTCGATCCCATCTTGCGGTCAGAACGTCATTCTTGCGGAGGCCGGAGAGCAGCGTGAACAGATGCATCTCGCGGCGAATAGGGTTCGGCATTGCTTGCAGCTGAGACCACCAGTAGGGCAGTTGTTGAGCGCCCATGCCGGTCTCGCGGGCCCGCTCCTTGTGATAGAGCTTGCCTGCTCGAAACGGGTTGCGCTCGGGAAGCCCGTCGGTCTCCAGCTCGTTCTTCGCAAAATTCCAGACCGCACGGCCAAAGCGCATACACAACCGTTTGCGGCGTACTTGCCCGATGCATACTTGTTGTGGCCCGTGCTTTCCTGGCGCGCTCCGTGATTGCGGCGTGCTCCCGGGTCACATCCTCGCGCGTGATCGTGGCGAGCGGCTTGTCGTGCCATGCCTTCAGATGCCGCGAGAACTTATCCTCATAGTCAGCGATCGTGCGCGGGCTCTTGCCTTCCTTGGTAATGGCCGCTCGGTACAATTCCCAGGCTTGGCGGAAGGTGAGGGAAGGAGGAGAATCATCGGCCGGCACAACAACCGCTGAAATGACAATCGGCTCTCCACGCGCGCGCTGCGCTTGGATGTCCAGCGCTTTGGCTCTCGCTTGATCGGCGCTGTGGTGGGGATGCTCGCCGAGCCAGATGACATTGGTCGTACCGCGGCGGCCGTTGGTGCGGGGCGCCTCGTACTGGTAGCGGAACGTCTTGGTCTTCTTGCCGATCCACAGGTGTAGACCGGCGATTTTGCTATCGCGAACGATGCGTGGCTTGCCGTCAGCGAACGGCTCGCGCCTGACAGCGGCGTCGGTCAGCAGGATCCGCTTTGTGATCGCAGTCGTCACCAGGTCCCTCCTTCACGGGTTTTGCACGGATGGAGAGCCAGTTGCCGGCGTGAAAGCGTCTGAAGGGGCAGCCTGCGTTATCCGACAGCATGATTAATTTTCATTGTCGGAACAGGGCCTTACCTTCGACCGAGCGATTCTTGCTTAACGACCCTTTATCGGGATTTGGTGCGTAACCAAAACTACGAATCTGGGGGTCGGGAGTTCGAATCTCTCCGGGCGCGCCATTTCAGTACAGAAGTATGAACACCGAACGCCGCCGATTGTACGCTTGAAGCGGCGACCAGGGTGCGCAGCAGCTCCGACTTCGATCCCATGATGCGGACCTCCGTGTCGGCAACCTCGACACGCTGCGCGAGGGCGCGCAGGTGGTCACGGCGGTATCCGCCATTGTCGAGTCGCATCCGCTCACGAGCCCTGCGGGCAAACGTCTTGAGCATGTCCGGGCTGACGGCTTGGCTGCCGGTGCTGTCGAGCGCGACTTGCGTGCGCTCGGCGTCGGCTTTGGCCTGATCCCGCACCGCCTGAAGGCCGGCGATGCGCTCTTTCGCTACCGGATCGTCCTTATCGACCATGCCGGATTCGATTGCGTCATAGAGGCGGCCGAGCCGCTGGTCGGTATCGGTGATGCGCCTGTGAAGTTCGGCAAGGTGCTCACGGCGGCGCTCAGTGCGCTCCTCTCGGCGGTCGATGACGCTGGCAAGGATGGTCTCCAGTCGCTTGGGCTGGAGTAAACGATCCTCGATATGGTCGCCCACCAGACGGTCGAGCCTGTCCATCGGAATGGTGCGGCCCTTGCAGCCGGTCTTGCCCTGCCGCGCCTTGGTCGAGCAGGTGTAATAGCGATATGTGCCGCCCGCGCTGCCCCTGCCGGTGCGGAGCGTCATCGCGCCCCCGCACTTGGCGCAGAAACAAATGCCGGTCAGGAGCGTAGGACCGCTCGAAATGCGAGCCGGAGTCACCATCGGATTGCGGGATTTGAGGCGAGCCTGCACAGCATCGAACGTCTCGCGGTCGATCAGTGGCGGCACGGCCATGACCGCGTGCTCGGCTTCGGGCTTCCTTTCCCGATCCTTGTGGGAGCGCGTGTTGAATCGGTGCTCGCCGATATAGGTCGTGCGGGTCAGAATGGCGTGGATTTGCGCGAGGCCCCAGCGCCCGCCGTCGCGGGTGAAAATGCGGCGCTCATTGAGGTGACAGGTGATAGCCTTGACGCCCAACGTGCCCGAGGTGCCGTCACCTTCGAGGAACAGACGATAGATCAGCCGCACCGTATCCGCGTGCAGCGGGTCGATCTCAAGTTTCTTCTTGGTCTTCGATCCGCGCTGCTCGGCAGCGACGATGCGATAACCGATCGGCGGCAAGGCACCGTTCCAGAAGCCTTGCCTTGCATTCTCGTTCATGGCGCGCAGGACGTGCTTGGCGTTTTCCTTCGACTGATACTCGTCGAACAGCGCCATGACCTGCCGCATCATGACGTGCATGGGATCGTCGCCCATCTCCTGCGTGATGGAGACGAGCTTGACGCCGTTCTTCGCCAGCTTGCGAACGTAGAACTCCAGTTCGAAGTGATCGCGGAAGAAGCGCGAGAAGCTGTGGACCACGACGACATCGAACAGCGCGGGCTTGGACGTACCCGCTTCGATCATGCGCTGGAACTCGGGGCGCTTGTCGTTGGTGGCCGAGGCCCCTGCCTCAACGAAGGTTTCGACAAGCCGGTAGCCGCGCGCTGCGCACCAAGCTTCACCCTGCCTGCGCTGGTCGGGGATCGAGACGTCATGCTCGGCCTGGCGTGTCGTGGAGACACGCAAATAGAGCGCGGCGCGCAGGGTGACATTATTAGTGTTGTGAATGTTCATCGCCGGCCTCCTGCGGTCTTCCGAAGCGCTGCGCGCTCGGTCAGCGGCAACACCAGTTCCACCTTGTCATAAATGACCTTGGGCGCGAGCTTGCGTCCCGGACCCTTCTCCATGCGGACGAGGCCGTAGGTCTCCATCGTTTTCAGGGTGCGGAGAGATTGGAGGGTGCCCGTCCGGTAATCTCTGCCAGTTCCTCAAACGACGCGGGCGCCTTCTCGGCGATGATGTGCAGCAATTCGCGATTGCCGGCCGACAGCACCTTGGCGAAGGATTCGGTTGAGGCGAACCAAACTTTGGGATCGCCTGTCGCCGGCTTTTCTTCGCCGCGGGCAATCCGCATGCTGCGCGTCTTCATCTCGTTGTAGTCGGCAATCCCGACCTTCAATGTCGTCACAGCACAACTCCGCTCATTCCTCTCTCATATCAGAATGTGATATGATTCACAAGTCATCTTTCGGCTTTTTCGGGCTCAACAGTTCATCGAAGACATCGCCGAACCAGCGCTCGAACACCTGGATTTCAGCTTCGGTGACAGGCACGTATTCCGGCCAATCGTCGACGACGCGCATCGTATCGACATCTGATGTGTGAGTCTGACGATTGCGGGCACTCGCATGATGATCGCGCGGACCGCTGAGAGCCGGCGTGGGATCGGCGGCGTAGTCATAAAGATTGTCGGGAAGCGTCTTGGGGACCGGCTGTCGCGGACGGCCCTTCCGGGCGCGGCGGCGTTGCGCGCACATGGAATTCTCCGTGGTTTGTTGCGGGATTCCGGGTCGCGAGAACCTCGGAATTAGGCGAACCATGGAGGGGGGATCGGCGGGCTGTCGCGTGCCGCATGCGCGCCTATGCGCTGGCGGCACCCCTCGTCTTTGCGGTGCCTATCCGGTTTTCACCCGCGGCTGGTCTTGCCGTTGGCGAGATCGACGATGAAGCCGTTGGCTAAACGCACGCCGATCATCACGTCGTCCAATCGGTAGTTATTGTTGTTACCTCTGAGGCGATAGCCTGCGTCCTCTACGACACGGACATCGAACCATTGATGAGGTGCGGTCTGGCCCCAGTATTTGCTGCGCCGCTTGATGCGCGCTACGAGCTGCTGGTCCATCATGTGTACCTTCGTCATGATGAGGGCGGGGCTTTGGGAGCAGTTTGACCGGTAGCACCGCGCCGCGCCTTTGCAAATCCTCGATCTGTTGCCACGAAGCGTTCCAGCATCGGCACGATCAGTTTCACCGGCTCTATCGGCTTCTGGCTTCCATCTGCGAGCAGGCGTCCGTAAATCTCCAGATCCCTGAACAGCGGCGCCGGCAATTCGAGCGTCACTTTCACGGGCTTGTCGTTTTCGATGGGGCCGAGTTTCAGCTTGGTCATTGTCATCCCTTGTAAGGTTCGAGGACCAAATCACGCGTCACGACGATCCTGACCGGGAAGCCCGGCCGGATGGTCAGCGTCGGTGGGACGTTGAGCTGGCGGCGGATGATCTGCTGGCCAGCATCGTTGATGGTGTCCTGGCCGCCGTTGCGGATGGCGCGCAACAGCCGATCCTCGTCATTGATCGCAAGCTCCGCTCCAACGGAGAGCAGTGTCGAGAGGCCAGCCGCCTTGGCGAGATCCCACCAATGATAATCGACGCCATCTTCAAGACCGGCATAGCCTGCGGTGTCCGCGCCGGGCTGGCGTTCCAGCACGATGGAGCGACCGTTGGGCAGGATCAGGCGATTCCAGACGAGCAGCACGCGGCGCTGCCCGAACTGCACGTTGTTATCGTACTGACCGATAATCCGTGTGCCCTGCGGCACAAGCAGGATGCGGCCGGTGGGGCTGTCATAGATGTTCTCCGTCACCTGCGCGGTGATCTGGCCGGGCAGATCGGAGCGGATGCCGGTGATCAGTGCTGCCGGAATGACGGCCCCGGCCTGGAGCACGAAGGGCGAGGCCGGCGGCATGACGCGATCCGATGAAGTCGTGCGGCGATCGACGGCGGCGTTGAGGAAAGCGAGTTGCTTGTCCTGCGCGGTCTGCTGAGCAGGTTGGCCGCTCAGGTCGAAGCCGGCGAGATTCTGCATTGTCGTGCTACCGCCCGGCGTTGCGGCCGTCGCCGTATTGCCCGGAGCGGTCTGGAAGAAGACGCGCGACGTGCGGGCAGCCTCTTCCTCAGCCCGCCGGCGCTGCTCGGCTTCATCGACCGTGGGGGTCTTGATGGCCGGCGGCACGACGGGCTGGCCCCTGTTTTGTGCATCGAGGATGGGACGGCCGAGATCGCCGGGGAGCGGCGGGCCGAGGACCGGGCCGGTATAGTCGCGCGGCAGGCCCGCAAGACCGTCGGCGGGTTGCCGGTTGGTGGTGGAATAAAGCTCCTTGCCGTCATCGCCGGGCACGCGTGTCTGGAGCGCGTAGATCAGCGCCCCGCCGACGCCGAGTGACGCGACGACGCCGATGCCGGCAAGCATCTTGCGCGAGAGACGCGTGACGCGCGGCGGCGCGGCGTGAAGCCGCATCGGGGGCACGGTGTTGGTTTGGTTCTGGCTCATTATGACGGCCTCCCGTCTATGCGGACGATCCTGATGATCTGCTGCTTGTCGCCGCTGCCAAGCCGCAGCTCGGCTGCGCCGAACAGGCGATCGACGATCAGGATGTTTCGGTAGATGCGGCTGTTGACGATCTGCGCCTCGCCGTCCGGGCCGATGACGAAGATCGGCGGCATTTCGCCCTGTACGATGCCACGCGGAAACTCGACAAAGGCGCGCCTGCCGTCGTCATAGACGGCGATGGGCTTCCACGGCGGATTGTCGCCGGAGAGGCCATAGCGATAGTTGCGCGCGGCGACGGCCGGGATGACTGGCGTTGCCGGAATGCTCTGTCGCTGACCGGCCGGTGGCTGCGGGTAGGCCCAGGCAACGGACGGCATGTAGGGTTTTGGGCCGGAGCGCAACTCGAGCAAGTAGGTGCGCCGGTCTGTGGTGATGACCAGGTTGGTGGTGATGTCGGCGCGCGAGGGCTTCACCAGCACATGGACGCGGCGTGTGACGCCAGAGCCGGATTCGGTGTCGCCGATGATCCAGCGTGCGGTGTCGCCGGCCGCGATCGGTCCCGCGCCGGTCAGGCTCTCGCCGGGCTCCAGGGCGATGTCGCTGATCTGGCCGGGCGCGGCATAGACTTGATAGAGCGCGCCGTCCGACCACGGATAAATCTGGATGGCGTTGTAGTAGCCCTCACGGCGCGGCTGGACGCGCGCGGCCGCATTGGCGTTCTCGACACGCGCAGTCGGCGTGCCGGCGGTCGTGCCGCCGCGCGCCGGCGTCCAGGCCGGCGGGATGTGCAACGGCTTCGGCCGATCATCTATTACAGATGCAGGTACGGCTGGCAGCGGCGGCACGTCAGCGTCGTAACTGATCTGCGGCGGTTTCTGCGGCGTGGCGCAACCGGAGAGCATCGTGCCGGACAGCAGCAAAGCCGCGATTGCGGATTTACAGAAAGACGGCTTTCCGCCTTTGCGGATCGTCGGCCGGCTCATTGGCTCATCTCCCGCGACCAGTTGATGGCGTTGACGTAGATTCCGAGCGGATTGGCCTTGAGGCGGTCGGCGTCGCGCGGCGGCTGGATGACGATGGTCAGTATCGCGGTCCAGCGTTCGGTGGTGGCGAGCTGGCCGCTCTCGTAATGCCGCTCGGTCCAGGCGACGCGGAAGCTATCGGGCGACGCGCGGATCACGCTCGACACCTCGACGGCGACCTGTTGCTTGCCGACCTTCACAAAGGGATCATTGGCGCGCGCGTAATCGTTGAGCGCCGCCGATCCGCGATCCGTGGTCCACTCGTAGGCGCGCAGCCAGTTCTGGCGAACGATGACTGGATCGGCCGGGATCGAACGAACCTGCTCGATGAAGCGCGCCAGATGCCACGCCACTTGCGGATCGGTCGGCCGATAGTCGGCCGCGGCCGGTGCGACGGCCTGCGCCTGGCCGAGATTGTCGACTTGTACCACCCACGGCACGACGATGCCGCGCGCCGACTGCCACACGAGCGCGGCCGCAAAGCCGGCGGAGAGGATCAACGATCCGAAGGCCATGATGCGCCAATTGCGGGCCTGCACGCGGGCGGAGCCGATGCGCTCGTCCCAGACCTGCGCCGCGCGCTGGTATGGTGTCTCGGGTTGGGGTGTCTTGCCGTAATGCGCGGCGGGACGCTTGAAGAAGCTCATGTGCGATCACTTTCGGAGAGGTTGACGGAAGAGCCGGAGCCGTGACTGTCGCCGGAGCGGACGGCATGCGCGGTGGTCTGGACGGCATGGCCCATGTGTCCGCCGCGGCGCATGCGCTGCGCCCAGGCTGGCCCTTGCGCGGTCGATGCTGAAGACGTAGCACCGCCGCTCGTGTTGCCGCCGGCCGTGCCCATTGTCGAAGAGCCGCCGGTCGCGCCGAAGCCTGATTTCATGCCGCCGGCGAAGCTGGCCTTGACGCTCGCGGCGGCACGGCGAAGCGGCGATGTCGCCGCGCCGCCGGCCCCGCGCGCGCCGCCGCCGAGACCCGACGCCACACCGGACGCGCCGGACTGGCCGAGCGAGCCGAGGCTGTAGGCGGCGGAAGTGGCGCCCGCTGCCGTTGCCCCGCCACGCACGGCGGCCGCGCCCGTCGAAAATGCGGCTGCACCGCCTCTTGCGGCCAGCATTGCACCACCGCCCGCGGCAAGGGCCGCGCCGCCAACAGCGAGTCCGGTGCCGACCGCCGCGCCAGCGCCGAGCTGAGGACCGCCCGATACGAGACCGTTGGCGATGCCGGGACCGAATATGCCGAGGCCGACCAGCGAGAGCGCGGCCAGCACGATGGCCATGGCATCGTCGATCGACGGCGTTCGACCGCCGAAACCTTGCGTGAACTGACTGAACAGCGTCGAGCCGATGCCGATGACGATGGCAAGCACCAGCACCTTGATGCCGGAGGAAATGACATTGCCAAGCACGCGCTCGGCCATGAAGGCGGTCTTGCCGAACAGGCCGAACGGGATCAGCACGAAGCCCGCCAAGGTGGACAGCTTGAACTCGATCAACGTCACAAACAGTTGGACGCTGAGAATGAAGAAGGCGAGGATGACCAGCGCCCAGGCGAACAGCAGGCACGCGATCTGAATGAAGTTCTCGAAAAACGCGATCCAGCCCATAAGGTCTGAGATGGAGTCGAGCAGCGGCCGGGCGGCGTCGAGCCCGGTTTGCGCCACCTTGCCGGGGCGCATCAGATCCTGAGCGGAGAAACCCGTGCCGCTTGCCTTCAGGCCAAGCCCTGCGAAGCTCTCGAAGACGATCTTCGCAAGGCTGTTCCAATTGGAAATCAAGTAAGCAAAGACGCCGACGAACAGCGTCTTCTTGACCAGCCGCGCGATGATGTCGTCATCCGCGCCCCAGCTCCAGAACAGGGCGGCGAGCGTCACGTCGATGACAATCAATGTGGTGGCGATGAATGCGACTTCGCCGCCGAGAAGACCGAACCCGCTGTCGATGTAGCGGGTGAAGGTGCCGAGAAAATTATCGATGACGCCGCTGCCGCCCATGCGTCACCGCCCTTCGCTGGCGGACGGCGACGCGGGCGCAGGCGTGGGACGCAAGAAGCGGTCACGGGTCTCGGCCCAGACACGCAGGCATTGCGCATCGTCGACCGCCTTCTGTCCAAGCTGCTGGCATCGGCGCTGGCCTTCGCGCAACGGATCGCGCTCGGGCTGGATGAGACGCGCTGGCGGTGATGCCGGCGGGTCATCCTTGCGGGTCATCTCGATCGCCGTCGCCGTGATGGCGACGGCGACAAACACGATTGCGCCGATGCGCGCCAGCAGCTTTCCGTCCATGGCGATGCTCCCCTCTGATCGTCAGTTGCCGGTGTTGAACATCTGCGCGTTGCCGGGCTGGTAGCTGCTGCCGGGGTTTAGGAAGCGGCGGCGCTGCTCGCGTCCCTGCGCGGCGGCCGCGGCGCGCTCGGCCTCGGTCAGCGCGCTCGCCCGGCCATTGGCCGAAATCAGTGCGACCAGGTCCGAAAGCTGCTGCGACTGGAGCGCAAGGATTTGGTTGCCGGCCTGCGTGGCTTGCAGTGCGCCGGTCGCACCCTGGCTCTGGCTGACGAGCGTCGACATCTGCGTGCGGTTGGTGTCGATGTTGCCGACGACGCCGGCCTGCACGCGCATGGCGTCCTGCAATCCGCCGACCGTGTTCTGCCAGCGTGAGCGCGCATCGGCGACAAGCTGCTGATCGGAAGCCGACAGCGAGACATTGCCGTATTGCTGCTGAAACGCCTGGTCGATCTGCTGGACGTTGAAGGCGATGTTCTGCGCCTGGCTCAGGAGTTGCTGGGTGCGCTGAACACTTTGCTGAATCTGCTGGAGCGCGGAATACGGCAGGCTCGCCAGATTGCGGGCCTGATTGATGAGCATCTGTGCCTCGTTCTGAAGCGAGGTGATCTGGTGGGTGATCTGCTCAAGCGAACGCGCGGCGGTCAGCACGTTTTGCGCGTAGTTTGACGGATCGAACACGATGATGGCGTGGGCCGGCGTCGCCAGCATCGGCGCCAGCATCGCGGGGGCGGACAGCAACGCGACGGCGAGCCGCGCTGCGCGTGAACGGCGCAGGTTCATGAGGACGTCTCCTTGTTGATGAGGTTGGGAATGAGATCGACCGCCCAGCTCACATCGCGGGCGTTGAGCCATGCCGGGAGAAAGCCGTCACGGCCGTGTTCGGCGACGATCTGCGCGATCAGCGTCTGGTCGGATTTGGAGGACGCGGCGCAGAGTGCGAATCCGACTTCGGAGAGGCCCAGCTCGAACAGGCGGTTGCCGCGCCGCGACTGGCAGTAGTAGTCCCGCTTGGGCGTCGCCCTCGCTAAAATCTCAATCTGCCTGTCGTTCAAACCGAAACGGCGATAGATCGCCGTGATCTGCGGTTCGATCGCGCGCTCGTTCGGCAACAGCAGGCGCGTCGGGCAGCTCTCGATGATGGCCGGCGCGATGGCCGAATTGTCGATATCGCTGAGCGATTGCGTGGCGAAGATGACCGAAGCGTTCTTCTTGCGCAGCGTCTTCAGCCACTCGCGCAACTGACTGGCAAAGCCTTCGTCATCGAGGGCAAGCCAGCCTTCATCGATGATGAGCAGCGTCGGCCGCCCGTCGAGCCGGTCGCCGATGCGATGGAAGAGATAGGCGAGCACTGCCGGCGCGGCGCCGGTCCCGACAAGACCCTCGATCTCAAACGCCTGCACGTCGGCCGAGCCAAGGTGCTCGGATTCCGCGTCGAGCAGCCGGCCGTAAGGACCGCCGACGCAGAACGGACGCATGGCCTGCTTCAAGTCGTTCGATTGAAGCAGCACGCTCAGGCCGGTGATGGTGCGTTCCTCGATAGGCGCGGTGCTAAGCGATGTCAGCGCCGTCCAGATATGCTCCTTGGCTTCCGGCGTGATCTGGACGCCTTCGCGCATCAGGATCGCCACGATCCAGTCGGCTGCCCAGGCACGCTCATAGGTGTCGTGGATGCGCGCGAGCGGCTGAAGCGAGACGGAAGCATCCGAGCCTTCCGTCAGCCCGCCGCCAAGATCATGCCAGTCACCCGCCATTGCCAACGCGGTGGCGCGGATGGAGCCGCCGAAATCGAACGCGAAAACTTGGGCGCGCTCGTAGCGCCGGAACTGGAGCGCCATGAGCGCCAGCAGCACGGACTTGCCTGCGCCGGTCGGACCGACGACGAGCGTGTGGCCGACATCGCCAACGTGAAGGGAAAACCGGAACGGGGTTGAGCCTTCGGTCCTACCATAGAGCAGCGCGGGTGCGCCGAAGTGCTCGTCCCGTTCCGGCCCCGCCCACACCGCCGACAGCGGAATCATGTGAGCGAGATTCAACGTGCTGATGGGCGGCTGGCGGACATTGGCATAGGCATGTCCGGGCAAGCTCCCCAACCATGCGTCGACCGCGTTGACCGTCTCGACCATGGCCGTGAAATCGCGGCCCTGGATGACCTTCTCAACCAGCCGCAGCTTCTCGTGGGCGAGGCGCGGATCGGCATCCCAGACCGTGATGGTGGCCGTGACGTAGGCCATGCCGGCGACATCCGCGCCGAGTTCCTGCAAGGCCATGTCGGCGTCGGCCGCCTTGTTGGCGGCGTCCGTGTCCACGAGAACGGACGCCTCGTTGGTCATCACCTCTTTCAAGATCGCGGCGATGGACTTGCGCTTGGCGAACCACTGCCGCCTGATCCTTGTCAGCAGCTTCGTCGCGTCGGTCTTGTCGAGCAGGATCGCGCGCGTCGACCAGCGATAGGGAAAGGCCAGCCGGTTCAAGTCATCGAGCAGACCGGGCGTTGTCGCGGTCGGGAAACCGACGATGGTCAGGATGCGCAGATGCTGGTCGCCAAGGCGCGGCTCCAGCCCGCCGGTCAACGGCTGATCGGCAAGCAGCGCGTCGAGATAGATCGGCGTCTCGGGGACGCGGATACGATGACGTTTCGTCGAAATGCAGGAATGCAGGTAGGTCAGCGTTTCCGCATCATCGAGCCATGTGCATTCCGGCATGAAGCCGTCGAGTAGCGCCAGCACGCGATCGGTGCGATCGGTGAAGGCGCGCAGCGCTTCATGGGGATCGACGCCGGATCGCTCGCGTCCCTCGTAGAGCCAGGATTCGGTGCGCGCGGCTTCCTCGGCCGGCGGCAGATAGAGGACGGTCAGATAGTAGCTCGATACGAAATGCGCGCCTTCCTCTTCGAAATCAGCCTTGCGCTCGGCGTCGACCAGCGCGGAAGCCGGATCGGGAAACGTGCTCTGCGGATAGGTCGCGGCCTCGTGTCTCTGCGCCTCGACAAAGATGCTCCAGCCCGAGCCGAGGCGGCGGAAGGCGTTGTTGACGCGGCCGGCGACCGCGACCAATTCTGCCGCGACGGCGGAATCCAGATCGGGGCCACGAAAGCGCGCGCTTCGCTGGAAGCTGCCGTCCTTGTTGAGCACAACGCCTTCGTCAACCAGCGCGACCCAGGGCAGATAGTCGGCGAGGCGAGAAGCGGTGCGGCGATATTCGGCAAGGTTCATCATGGCCGCACCCTCACACCGCCAGATGGCCGGGGATGCGCAGATGCCGCCTCCCGACTTCCACGAACAGCGGATCGCGCTTCGCCGCCCAGACCGCCGCGAAATGACCGATGGCCCAGATGGCGAGGCCGACCAGCCAAAGACGCAGGCCGAGGCCGACGGCCCCGGCCAGCGTGCCGTTCATGATCGCGATGGAGCGTGGAGCGCCGCCAAGCATGATGTGCTCGGTCAGCGCGCGATGGACCGGAATCGAAAACCCCGGCACGGCGTCGAGTTGTTCGAAGGCGGTCGCCATCAGATGAGCGCCCCGCCGCCGAACGAGAAGAACGACAGGAAGAAGCTCGACGCGGCGAACGCGATCGACAGGCCAAACACGATCTGGATCAGCCTGCGAAAACCTCCGCTGCTGTCGCCGAACGCCAGCGTCAGGCCGGTCACGATGATGATGATGACGGCGATGATCTTGGAGACCGGCCCCTCGATCGACTGGAGAACCTTTTCGAGTGGTTGTTCCCACGGCATGGACGAGCCGGAGGCGTGGGCGGCCGGTGCGAACATGATGCTGATGGCGAGCGTGGTTGCGGCGGTCGCCATAGTGCGATAGCCGCGCGAGAGCGTGCGGATCATGACGGTTCTCCTGTGTTCAGTGTGGCTGGGGTGATGCGGTAGTCGCCGTCCGCGCCGAGCCCTTCGACGCGGGCGAGTTCGGCGAGTCGGCGCGCGGAGCCGCGGCCCGACAGCACGGCGACGAGATCGATGGTCTCCGCGATCAGGGCGCGCGGGACGGTGACGACGGCCTCTTGAATGAGCTGTTCGAGACGGCGCAGCGCACCGATGGCGCTGCCGGCGTGAATGGTGCCGATACCGCCGGGATGTCCGGTCCCCCAGGCTTTGAGCAAGTCGAGGGCTTCGGAGCCTCGCACCTCGCCGATGGGAACGCGATCAGGGCGAAGGCGCAGCGAAGACCGGACAAGATCGGAGAGCGTCGCCACGCCATCCTTGGTCCGCATGGAGACGAGGTTTTCCGCGAGGCATTGCAGCTCGCGGGTGTCCTCGATGATGACGACGCGATCGGCGCCTTTCGCCACTTCGGCCAGAAGCGCATTGGTGAGCGTGGTTTTGCCTGTGCTGGTGCCGCCCGCGACGAGGATGTTGGCGCGGGATGCGACGGCCGCGCGCAGCGTCGCGGCCTGGTCGGCGGTCATGGTCCCAGCGGTCACGTAGTCGTCGAGCGTGAACACCGCGACGGCGGGCTTGCGGATCGCGAAAGCGGGCGCAGCGACGATGGGTGGCAGGAGACCTTCGAAGCGCTCGCCGGTCTCAGGCAGTTCGGCCGAGACGCGCGGCGAACGCGCATGTACCTCCGCGCCGACATGATGCGCGACGAGCCGTACGATGCGCTCGCCGTCGGCGGGCGACATGATCTCGCCCGTATCGGCCAGACCTTCGGACAGCCGGTCCACCCAAATCCGGCCATCGGGATTCAGCATCACCTCGACGACAACGGGGTCTTCGAGAAAGCGCGCGATGGCGGGGCCGAGCGCGGTGCGCAGCATGCGCGCGCCGCGTGCGATCGCTTCCGGTTTGTGGTGAGTGACAGTCATCCCGGCCCCGTTGCTTCACGGGGCGCGACAGACGGTCCCCGGATGGGGATGACTAAAAGAGCCGGAAGTCGGGTCGGTTCAACAAGTATCTAGGCGCGCGCGGCCATCGGCGGTCATCGGCGGCAAATAGGACGGGTCGTGCCAAGGGCGGCCGGGCAACAGCCGCAGGATCGGCAGCGATTGCCGTTTTAGCGATTCGCCGTCTTGCGCGGCCGGCCGCCCTTCGCCCCGTTCGCGCGGGCGGCGGCGGCCTTGGCAACCGAGGTCGTCTGGCCGGCACGGCGGGCCATCCAGGCTTTGGTGCCGAAGATACCGGCCATCAAGCCCGGCAGGGAAAGGTCAACGTTCAGTTCCTCCCAATGCAGCCCGTAGCCCCGACCGAGGATTTCGACGGCGGCGAGCTGGTCGTCGGACGCGGCCTCAAGCCCCTGCGCCAGACGCGGAGGAAAGGCGAAGGTGCAACCATTCTCCAGATCGACGATCACCCGGCCGGAGGCGCGGTCGTAGCGCGCCGCGGCGGCGCGCGGCTCGCTCGCATGCGCGGCGCGGCCCCGCTCTAGCGCGGCGTCGATTGCGGCATCGGTCAGGTCAGCCATGTATCTCTCTCCATCGCGCCAGAAACGCAGCCTGGTGCTCGATCACGACAGCCATCGCGCGACGCACCTCGTTCCGCTTCATGTCCTTGGCCCAGACCAGTTCCGGCCTGCCATCGGGGCTGGTCAGGTTGATCTTGGCGGGACCATCGCCGAACACATGCACATGGGCAGGCTCATGGTCGTCGGTGTAGATGACGATGCGCAGCCCATGCGCGCGGTGGATCGTGACCATAAAATAGATAACCTATCGCGATGGGTTTTGCAAGGAATCGTCGGCAGCCATTTCGCCGGTCGGGGCATCGTGCATGGACTGCGCCGGCATGTCGCGCGACAGTTCTTTCAGGAACCTGTCTCCTGTCGCCAACCGCCGGCCGAGTGACTGCATGAAACCATCGAACCGCTCCGCGCCCTTCGCACGGGCGGAGGCTTGCGCACTCTCCGGCAGTGGCGGCGTGGAGGCGAGCCAAATGCGGATGAACAGCGAGACGGTCTCGCCCAGGATGGCGAGATCTTCGTCGAGCGTGTCGATCTGGCGGCCAAGCTTGTCCATACGACGCGACAAAGCCGCCTCCAGCTTCTCGGCCGAGTCCCCGGACAGGAAGGACGCAACAGCGGCCTCGATGATGGCGGATTTCGACACCTGCCGGCGCAACGACAGCGCTTCAACCTGCGCCAGCAAGTCCGGGTCGAAATAAACATTCATGCGGGTTCGTGTCGTCATGAGCGGGCCTCAAAGCTCGATGCCATCGGCCGGGTCCAACGACGCCTGCCGCGCGACCACGCGCATGCGTTGGCGCATGGCCCGCGCCTTGGCGGCGTCGACATCGGGCTCGTCGTCCAACAGGTCGAATTCCTGCTCGGGCGGGCGCGGCGGCGCGACGATGTCCTCATGCTCGGGCAATTCCGGCTCGCGGCGAATGCCGGCATTGGCGGGATCGCCCTCTGTCCCGCCGGCGGGCGTCGCGTGGGTCTTTCCCGACGCCGCCACCACGCGGTTGGACCAGTCGTCGGATGACGGTTGCGGCGCTGCGGTGTTAGCCGCGGCCAGCTCGGGCGGCGGCAGGATGCGTTCCTGAAAGCGCTTGTCCTCGTAATAGCGGACCTTGGCGGCGCGGATCGGCGGCGTGCCCGCCACCATGACGATCTCGTCGGTGGGCGGAAGCTGCATGATCTCGCCGGGCGTCAGCAACGGCCGCGCGGTTTCCTGCCGCGACACCATGAGATGGCCGAGCCAGGGCGCAAGCCTATGACCGGCATAGTTGGTGGAATCGCGCATCTCGGTCGCCGTGCCGAGCGCATCGCTGACTCTTTTGGCCGTGCGCTCATCGTTCGTCGCGAAGGCGACGCGGACATGGCAATTGTCGAGAATGGCGTTGTTCTGCCCATAGGCGCGCTCGATCTGATTGAGGCTCTGCGCGATCAAAAAGCTTTTGAGCCCGTAGCCGGCCATGAAGGCGAGCGCCGATTCAAAGAAGTCCAGACGGCCAAGCGCAGGAAACTCGTCGAGCATCAGCAACAGGCGATGGCGCTTGCCGGAGGTCTTCAGTTCTTCAGTCAGCCGTCGGCCGATCTGGTTGAGGATCAGGCGAATGAGCGGCTTGGTGCGGTTGATGTCGGACGGCGGCACGACGAGGTAGAGGCTGACCGGCTGGCGGCTTCCAACCAGATCGGCAATGCGCCAGTCGCAGCGCGCCGTGACGCGCGCGACGACCGGATCGCGGTAGAGGCCGAGGAACGACATGGCGGTGCTCAGGACGCCCGACCGCTCATTATCGCTCTTGTTGAGCAGCTCGCGCGCGGACGAGGCGATGACGGGATGAACGCCGGCGTCGCCAAGATGCGGCGTGTCCATCATCGCGCGCAACGTCGCTTCCACCGGGCGGCGCGGATCGGACAGGAAATTGGCGACGCCCGCCAGCGTCTTGTCAGGCTCCGCGTAGAGAACGTGCAGGATCGCGCCGACCAGCAGCGAATGGCTGGTCTTTTCCCAATGGTTGCGCTTGTCCAGGCTGCCTTCAGGATCGACGAGAATGTCTGCGATATTCTGCACGTCGCGGACTTCCCATTCACCCTGCCGCACCTCCAACAGCGGGTTGTAGGCCGACGACTTGGCGTTGGTCGGATCGAACAGCAGGATGCGGCCGTGCTTCGCCCGGAAGCCCGCCGTCAGCGTCCAGTTCTCTCCCTTGATGTCGTGAACAATGCAGCTTCCCGGCCAGGTCAGCAGCGTCGGTACCACGAGGCCGACGCCCTTGCCACTTCGGGTCGGCGCGAAGCACAACACATGCTCCGGTCCGTCATGACGCAGGTAGTCTTGGGTATGTCGGCCAAGCACGACGCCATCGGGACCGAGCAGGCCGGCGGCGCGGATTTCCTTGTCTTCGGCCCATCGTGCGGAGCCGTAGGTGGCGACGTTGCGCGCCTCGCGTGCGCGCATGATCGACATCAGGATAGCGACGGCGATGGCGATGACGCCGCCCGATGCGGCGATGATGCCGCCTTCAACGAAGATCGTCGGCGCGTAGGCGTCGAAGGAGAACCACCACCAGAAGAAGACCGGCGGGTAGTAGATCGGCCAGCCGGCCAGCTCGAACCATGGATTGCCGAGCTGCGCCTGAAAGCCGAGCCGCCAGGCGGTCCATTGCGTCGCCGCCCATGTCGTCACCAGAACGATGATGAAGACGACGGCGATCTGACCCCAAAGGATTCGGCCTCCACGCATATTGGCTCCAATCGGCAAAAGGGATGGAGCCGATCAGAGAATAGGCGTTTGCGCGACAGGCAACAGGAAAGATGAAGCGGGAGGGCTGCCGGATACTGTGGCGTATAAATAGGACGGGTTGCGCCAGCGGCATGTCCGGCTGTGGAGTCTCCTCAGCAAAGGCCGCGACGAAGCGCGGGAGACTCAGTCCGCCCGGACCGACCGGCTCATTTCGCCGGCGAGATCGAGCAAGTTCCTTAGCGCGGCGTTGCGGTTGTATGGCGACCAGACGGCCGAGAAGGCGACCGGCTCCGGCTCGTCCGCGAACGGTAAGAAGACCACGCCGGAGGTCGGTAGCAGCGACGTGGCCGCCCCGACGATGGTGATGCCGAATCCCTGTCCGACCATGGAAAGCAAGGTGCCGCGCTCGACATCGAAGCGTTGGATTGAGGACACGGGCCAGCGCCCAGCGAGGCGCAGCACGATATGGTCATGAACCTGTGGCCCCGTGCCGCCATAGCGGACAAGGAACGTCTCTCCCGCCAGATCGGCCCAAGTAACTGTAGAGCGCCCGGTGAGCGGATGCCGATCTGGCAGCGCGGCCAAGAGTGGTTCGGTCCATATCCGCCGGGAATGGCAGTCGGGAGGCTCGGGCGCTCCCGCCGCGAACGCAACGTCGATGCGCTCGGTGCGTATTTGTGTGAGCGCGTCGCGGGCAGTGCCTTCCGTGATCTCCACCTCAATGCACGGATAGTCTTTCCGGTATTGTCCGATCAGCTCCGCGAGGAAACTGCGAGGGATCAAGGCATGGACACCAATGCGCAGACGGCCGCATTCCCCTGATGCCGCCATGCCGGCTGTCTTTACGGCGTAGTCGAGCTGGTCGATGCCGACCGCCACCCGCTCCACGAAGTACCTACCGGCTTCCGTCAGCCGAACGCCCCGTGCGTGGCGCTCGAACAGGAGGATGCCAAGGTCTTCCTCCAGCGTCTTTACACGGGCACTAACACTGGACTGACTGACGCCTAACGCATTCGCTGCGTGGCGGAAGTTCAGATATTCAGCGACGGCGAGCGTCTGAATGAGTGACGCCATCGGAATGCGACCGCGCAACAGTGGTGGCGCAGGTAGTGACCGAAGCTCCTTTCGCAGTTTCCGACGACGCATTTCTTCACCAGCTAGGACGCCGTAAGCGAGCGGACGGCGCCACCCCTTTAACGGGAAGACGGCAGGCCGAGAGCCTTAGCGACGCCTGCGCCGTAAGCTGGATCGGCGGCGGTGCAGTTTTCTACATGCCGCTGTTTCACCTCCAGGCGAGCATCACCCATGGCCCGCGCCGTGTTTTCAAACAGTAACTGCTGCTGTTCGGGGTTCATCTTACGGAAGAGATTTCCCGGCTGCTCAAAATGATCCTCGTCCTCGCGATGATCCCAATGTGCGGCGACACCTTCCAGTTCGAGCGGCGGCTCGGTCAGCGAGGGATCATGGTCGATCCACGCCCCCTTGCGATTGGGCCAGTAACTCGGCGTCGCGCCAAGATTGTCGTCGGTGCGCATCGCACCATCCCGATGATAGCTATGGACAGGACAGCGCGGTGCATTGACCGGAATGTGGTTGAAATTAACGCCCAATCGGTAGCGTTGGGTGTCTCCGTAGGAGAAGAGCCGCGCCTGCAACATTCTGTCGGGCGAGAAGCCGATGCCTGGCACGATGTTCGCCGGCGAGAAAGCCGCTTGCTCCACTTCGGCGAAGTAATTGTCGGGATAGCGGTTGAGTTCAAACGCGCCAACCTCGATCAGCGGATAATCTGCCTTCGGCCACACCTTGGTGAGATCAAAAGGATTGAGCCGGTGGGCTTTGGCGTGCGCGTCTGTCATCACCTGAATGAAAAGCGTCCAACGCGGGAAATCACCACGCTCGATCGCATCGAGCAGATCGCGACCATGAGTTTCCCGATCGTTCGCGACCAGGGCGGCCGCCTCTTGATCGGTCAAATTCTCGATGCCCTGCTGGGTGCGGTAATGGAACTTGACCCAAACTCGCTCACTGGCCGCATTTACCATCGAGAATGTATGGCTGCCAAAGCCGTGCATGTGCCGGAAACTCTTCGGAATCCCGCGATCCGACATGACGATCGTAACTTGGTGAAGCGCTTCCGGGAGAAGCGACCAGAAATCCCAATTATTGTCCGCGGAGCGCAAACCCGTGCGGGGGTCGCGCTTGACGGCGTGATTGAGATCGGGGAAGCGTAACGGATCGCGGAAGAAGAACACCGGCGTATTATTGCCGACGAGATCCCAATTGCCTTCTTTCGTGTAGAACTTGAGAGCGAAGCCCCTGATGTCGCGCTCCGCGTCGGCAGCTCCACGCTCGCCGGCGACGGTTGAAAAGCGCACAAACATCGGAGTGGTTTTTCCAATCTCGGCGAAAATCTTGGCCTTGGTATATCGCGTGATGTCGTGGGTCACAGTGAAGGTGCCATAGGCACCCCAACCTTTGGCGTGCATCCGCCTCTCGGGGATTACCTCCCGGTCGAAGTGGGCAAACTTCTCGATCAGCCATATGTCCTGGAGAAGCGCAGGGCCTCGCCGGCCAGCGGTCAATGTGTTGAGGTTATCGGCCACGGGAGCACCCGTAGCGTGTGTCATCGGTGGAATCGGGTTCTTCATGGCAGTGTTTCCTTCTGTTTGATGCTTTCTGGGTTCGTCGGATTTCATTGAGACAGCGCGCGCGGAAGTCTAAGGCCGCCGCCTACAGGCAACTCCCAAGTGGAAATCAGAGCCTCTACGAATACCGTTTCATCGGCAGGTGTATGATGCGGGTGTGGGGTTATGCGCAGACGCTCGGTGCCGCGTGGAACGGTCGGATAATTGATCGGCTGCACATAGATGCCCCACGACTTCATCAACTCGTCGGTGACAAGCTTTGCAAGCCCGGCATCTCCGATCATCAGTGGCAGGATGTGACTGGGGCTGTCCAAAACCGGCAGACCTGCCCCGAGGAGCTTCGCCTTGACTGACGCTACCCGCTGCTGGAGTGCTTGGCGCTCGTTTCCACTGGTCTTGAGATGTCGAACGGCGGCGCGAACGCCCGCGACCGTCGCAGGCGGCAAAGCGGTGCTGAATATGAAGCCTGGCGCATGGCTTCGGATGAAATCAACGAGTTCAGCATTCGCAGCGATATAACCGCCGATACCGCCGAAGCCCTTGCTCAGTGTGCCTTGAATAATGTCTATCTTGTGCATCTGTCCGGTCGCCTCGGCAAAGCCACCGCCGTGCGGCCCGTAGAGGCCCACGCTATGCACCTCGTCGAGATAGGTCAGCGCGCCATAGCGATCGGCTAGGTCGCAAATGGCGGCGATCGGGGAGAAATCGCCGTCCATCGAATAGCAGCTCTCGAAGCAGATGATCTTGGGGCGGCCCGCACCGATGGTCCGCAATTGCCGTTCCAAGTCCTCGACATCATTATGTCGGAACAGCCTTTTCTCGGTGCCCGAGCGCCGAATACCCTCAATCATCGACGCATGGTTGAGGGCGTCCGAGAGCAAAACGCAGTCGGGAAGGATTCGACCTAACGTCGAAAGCGCCGCATCGTTGGCGACAAAGCCGGACGTAAAGACAAGTGCGGCCTGCTTCCCGTGCAGGTCGGCAAGCTCCTGCTCAAGCTTCACATGCTCATTGCTGGTGCCGGAAATGTTGCGCGTTCCACCAGCTCCAGCCCCATAGGTGTCGAGCGCCTGTGCGGCTGCCGAGAGCACATCGGGATGAACGCTCATGCCTAAATAGTCGTTCGAACACCAAACCGTCACCTCCCGCCCGATCCGGTGATCGAAGGCGCGGATTGGATTACGCCAGTGGCGCTCAAGGTTGGCGAAGACCCGGTAGCGCTCTTCGAGCTGGAGCGCTCTAAGCGAGCTTGCGAAGAAGGATTGGTAGTCGAAGGTGTTTGTTTCTTGTTTCAGATCTTGTGTCACGGTCATCACCTAGCTAGTAGCTTCATTTCTTCAGCGCCGGCCTCCCTCGTGCGCTCCAGCACTTGGTATGTGCGCTCAACTGCATTGCGCAGCGCAGTCGTCACTGTGCTCCCTTTCGCCAGATGTGCGGCAACAAGGCCCGTGAGGAGATCACCTGTGCCGCATGGGCGGATCGGCAGACGCGTCGTTGCAATGCGTGTTAGTGCCCCAGCCTCACAGAGAACGGTCTCGACCTGACCAGATGGCGTGTCGTCCAGCGCACATCCGGTCACGATTACTGTCGGGCAGCCGCTGTCAGTGATGATCTCGCTGGCCGCAAGAAGGCTGTCTGCATTTCGCGCAGTCTTTCGGCTCAGAAGCTCCAACTCGAACTGATTGGGCGTGATAAGCGACGCGAGCGGCACCAACCAATCACGGAATATCTCCGTCATGCCGTCGGCAACAAAAACCCCAAGATCGTCATCGCCCATAACGGGATCGCAGAGGTAAACAAGGCTCCGGTTCTGCTTCTGGGCTGCCTCGATGAAGCGAGCGACGCACTCGGCAATAGCTGGTGAACCTAGATAGCCGGTAACGAGCACGGCGGCCCGCTCGACAAGGCCGCGCTCCTCGACGCCGCGCAGAAGGTCAGCGACAAGTGGAGCCTCGAGCACCGTCCCACGCATGGTTGGATAGTGAGGATGGTTGGAGAGCAGCGCGGTGGGAACCGCGGCGACAGTGACGCCCTCGGCCTGCATGGGATAAACCGCTGCGCTGTTGCCGACATGGCCGTGAACGACCTGGCTCTGGATGGAGATGACCAGCATCAGTCAGCTCCCGCCGCGCCCGGCCAATAGTGAGAATCAGGCAGAGGCCGGGGACCGAAGACGGCCTGCCCGACGCGCACGATGGTAGCGCCTTCCTCGATCGCCCATTCATAATCGCCCGACATGCCCATCGACAGGTCGGCGAGCATCGCGCCCTGCGGTGCGTCGTTCAGCGCGCGATCGCGAATCTCGCGTAGCACGCGGAAGCAGCGACGCACCTCGGCCTCATCCGGGGTGAAGGTGGCGAGCGTCATGAACCCTTTGGGCCGCAGCGCGTCGAAGGCCGGCAATTCGTTGAGAAAGGCAAGCACCTCGTCGGGAGCCAGGCCGTATTTGCTGGCTTCGCCCGACGTGTTGACCTGCACGAGCACATCGAGGCCGCGCCCAAGATGCTGAAGTCGCTTTTCGAGCGTTGTCGCCAGCGACAGGCGGTCCAACGACTGCACCTCCGAAGCGAAACGCAGCAGCTCCTTGGCTTTGTTGCTCTGGAGATGACCGATCATCGACCAGCGGACAGGCTCGCCCGAAAGCGCTTCGGCCTTTCCAAGCCCTTCCTGTACCTTGTTCTCACCGAGATCGGCCGCACCCGCACGCACCGCCTCCAGCACGCGCTCGGGCGCGACAGTCTTGGTTACGAGCACAAAGCGAACGGCATCGGGCGACCGGCCCGACCGCCGGCTGGCGTCAGCGATCTTGCCACGGACAGTCGAGAGATTCGCCGCAACGTCAGACAAGGCCGGCTCTCTCATTCGGCAAGTCCTTCCAGCCACTCGTTCAGCATTCTGCGCGACGCATCGCGTAGGGCCGGGCCGAAGCGTGCCGCCTCGTCGCGCAAGTTGCGCGGATCAATGCCTGCAGCGGAAAGCTCGACGGCATGCCCCACCAGCCAGCGCTCGATCCCGGCGCAAGCATCGACTTCCGGGTGAAACTGAAGTCCGAGCACATTGCGGCCTAGCGCAAAACCTTGCGTCGTGCAGAGCGACGTTGTGGCAAGGTTCTCCGCTCCTTCGGGGATGTGGAAGGAGTCCCCATGCCAATGCAACACTGAGACGCCTTCCAGATGCCGTAGCGGCCCAACCCGCCCGGCATCGGTCAAGGTCAGCTTGGAGAAGCCGATCTCCTTGATTCCCGTCGCCGCCACCTTCGCGCCAAGAGTTGCAGCAATCTGTTGGGCGCCCAGGCAGATGCCCAGTGTTGGCCGGTTGGCTGCGAGCCTCGCCTCCAGAATCTGCCTTTCTTCGGTGAGAAAGGGATAGACGTCCTCCTCATAGACTCCGACCGGACCACCGAGGACGACGAGGAGGTTGGCCAGCGGCGGATCGAGCGTCCACAGTTCATGCGCGCCCAAATCGTAGTAGTAGACCCTGTAACCGGCCGCCGTGAACACCGCCTCAAAGGTTCCAAGGTCCTCGAAGTGGATATGCCGGATGACGACCGCTGTTTTCAGCGTGGCGGGGGCTCCTCTCGACATGGCCGGTCACTTTCCTGAGCTATCGGCCCAGCGGATTGCCACGGCCTTCTGACTGTGCAATATCGTTGATCCGGCCTATCTTGAAGGGCCAGTTTCGAGAAACTGGATAGGCCGGTGAGAGTGCAAAACGAAATTGCGATCGAGTTGGCTGGAGACGGCAAGCAGCCAGTCTTCCTTGAAATCGCGACATCCATCATTCGTGAGATTGAACGCGGGCGTCTGAAGCCGGGGGATGCGCTCCCCGGAACTCGCGCACTCGCCAGCAGTCTCAAAGTGCATCGGAATACGGTCGATGCCGCTTTTCATGAACTGACGATGCAGGGTTGGCTCGTGGCGAAGCCATCGCGCGGCACCTTCGTGGCAAGCGACTTGCCGGACGTCCGTTCAGCGAACCGCCGCACCCGCAGCCGAAGTGGTGAGGGAAGACTGCGGACCGGAAAGGCAGCGCCCCCCTTGCTGCACGTATCGGATGGCTCTCCAGACCCCAGGGAAATGCCGCGCGCCGCATTGGCGCGTGCGTTCCGTCGGGCACTGTCCACGCCCGCCTTTCTGGCAAATGGGAGCTACGGCGATCCACGGGGCGCGATCTCGCTGCGAACCGCGCTGGCCGACTATCTGGTTCAAGATCGGGGGCTCCCAGTATCGCCTGACGAGGTGCTGGTGACGCGCGGGAGCCAGATGGGCTTGTTCTTGGCCGCAACCGCGATTCTGGAGCCGGGCCAAACGATCGCAGTAGAGGAACCAGGCTATCCGCTCGCCTGGGCGGCGTTCCGTGCCGCCAGAGCACGGGTAGTCGGCGTGCCGGTCGATGCACAAGGCATTGACGTCAGCAAGCTCGCAGCCCTCGCGGAACGTGAGCCAACGCTGAAAGCGATATATGTGACGCCGCATCACCAGTATCCGACGACTGTGACGCTCGGGGCAGGCCGCCGCCTCAAACTCCTCGATCTCGCACGGCGTTACCGCCTGACCATCATCGAAGATGACTACGACCACGAATACAGATTCGAAGGTCGTCCGATCCTTCCGCTCGCCGCGCGCACCGACGCAGACGGCTCTACGATCTATATCGGCTCGTTATCCAAGCTGCTCGCGCCTGCTGTACGAGTCGGCTACGCGGTCGCGTCACCGGAAATCCTGACCCGCATGGTTGATCGGCGCGAGGCGATCGACCGTCAGGGTGATCTTCCGCTCGAACAGGCGCTGGCCAATCTCATTGAGGAAGGCGAGCTTCGCCGTCACGCCCGCAAGGCCCGACGCATCTATGCGGCTCGGCGAGACTTTTTGGCCAATGAGATTCATCGTGGTCTGGGCGATGATGTGGTCTTCAACATGCCTGCCGGCGGACTCGCAATCTGGCTCCGCCTAAGTGCTGGCCTCAACGCGGAAACGTGGTCCTCCAATGCTGCTCGCGCTGGTCTGTCGATTGCGCCCGGCCTGCGCTTCGCGCTTGATGCTGCGAACGCGACACAAGCCTTCAGGATCGGATATGCGAACCTGGATGAGAGCGACCTGAAGCGGGTTATTGCCATACTCATTCGCACCCGACCTCGCCGATAGTCACGGACCACAAGGCGCCTGATGCGGGCGACGCACAGTCCGCAATCTCGCTGGGGTCAAGGGGATTGGCTAGTAGGCTGCGGGCGATCTGCCTCAGAAGAGCGGAATCTGCCCGCATCGCCGCAAGCTCGCTTGACATATACTTAGGAGTCCTAAATGATGGCGTCATGGATCACGCTTCTACATCTGACCCGCTCATCATCCGCTTGCGCGAAGGCTTCGACCGGATTGCCTTTGTGCTCCGCGCCGACCTGTGGACGGCTGCGGGTGACGCCGGGCTGAACCCCACTCAGGCGCAGGTTCTCGGTCTCCTTGCCGGCCGACCGGCCGGATTGAGGCCCAAAGAGATCGCTGCCCATCACGCTGTCTCCGCAGCGAGCATTGCAGACACTTTGGGCGCTCTCGTCCGCAAGGGGCTTGTATGGCGCGATACCGATCCCAGCGATGCGCGGGCAGCGATCGTGCGTGCGACACCCGATGGCCTCCATCTTGGCGCGGAAATCGCCCAGGCAACCTCTCAGGTCGCGGATGCGCTGGCGGCGCTGCCGCTCGCCGCCCAGGAGGAGTTGCTGCTGACCCAAATTGCTCTCATTCGGCAGTTGCAGATCGCCGGCGCTATCCCGCTCCAGCGCATGTGTGTCTCCTGCCGTCATTTCCGGCCGCACGCCCATCCGCACGCGGCAAAGCCCCATCACTGCGCTTTTGTGGACGCCGCCATCGGTGGCCGGGACCTCCGGCTCGATTGCGGTGAGCACGAAGCGGCTGATCCTGTCGTTCAGGCTGCCACCTGGACGACCTTCGCCAAAGGATCGCCGACCCTCCAAGCCCAACCATCAACCTGAGAAGGAGAACACCATCATGAAAATCACGAATCCACGAGGCTTTGGCCTCGTGGCTGCGGCGCTGTGCTTCGTCTCGGCCAGCGCATCCGCGCACGAGATCAAGACGCCCAGCAATCAGGCGGTCATGGCCTCGTTCGACATCGTCGAAACGCGCATCGTGACCGATCATGGCCACGCCATCTTTCGCACACGCGTCCGGGCCGCTGCCGGAAAGGTAACGCCGAAGGCCACAGGGAAGTTCGAGGGGTCCGAAGTCTACGCCTATGTCTGGCCGACTACGCTCAACTCCTGGGATGTCGGCTTCGAGAGGGACCAGGGCATCGTCGCCCTTGCCGTAACCTTCCATCCCGACTTCGACGACGCGGCGTATGGCGGGAAGAACCGCGACCGCTGGCACCCGCACTGGGTCGTTCTCAGCGAGGACAAGGCTTGCCCTGGCGGCCTCAAGGTCAGGGATATTCCCAAGGGCACGAAGCCCAGGCTTCCGGAGACCTGGCCCGGCGCGCCGATCCTGATTGACAGTCCCGAATACAAGACCGAGCTGGCCGCCGATGTCGTCGAGGTCCACATTCCCCTCGACAAGCTCGGCGCGGTCGCGACCGCTTCGTTCGACGGCGTGACCGCCGGTCTCAAGGTCAACGCCAACCTCCATACGCCGCTTCTGTGCGTCTCTGACGTCTTCAAAGTTGCATCCGGCAACCTGTCGCTGCCGGGCAAGGTCGTTCCCGGCAAATGACGCCGGAACATGAAAGCGGCCCGACGACTGCCATCGTCGGACCGCTCCGAAAATCCCCCTCCAAGCATCAGAGAAGGAGAATTTACTATGGCACACGTCAACCTCATTGATCCAGCCTCGTCTTCCGCCGCGGTCAAGCCGACACTCGACAAGATCAACGGCGCCTTCGGTGTTGTTCCGAATATGTTCAAGGCGGTAGCGAACTCGCCGGCTGCGCTGAACAGCATGTGGGGCTCGTTCGGCGCTCTTGCCGGCGGCAAGCTCGGCGCGCGGCTGGGCGAGGAGATCGCCGTGGCGATCGCCAACGCCAACCACTGCGAATACTGCCTGGCTGCGCACACGGCCCTGGGCCGCAAGGCGGGCGCCTCGGCCGACGAGATCGCGGCGGCGCAGGTCGGCCAGTCCTCCGATCCCCGCACTCAGGCGGCGCTCACCTTCGCACTGAAGATCGTACGCGACCGTGCGGCCGTCACCGATGCCGACGTCACCGCTCTGAAGGCGGCCGGCTTCGACGGTGAAGGCGTCGTCGAGATCATCGCCCACGTCGCGCTCAACCTCTTCACCAACTACGTCAACGTGGCGCTGAACGTCCCGGTCGATTTCCCGGCCGTCCAGTTGAAGCGCGTGGCGTGATCCAAATGGTGCCGGGCTTTCCTCGGAGAGCCCGGCACCATTTTCAAATGAGCCCGCCGAGACCAGTTCCCCGGCTTTCGTGGCTAGCTATCGGAGGTGCTGATGAGCACACATCCACGCCATCACATTCAAGCACCGGCTTCCGGTTGGGTCCGCAACGCCGCAATGCCGCTCCTAAGCGCAGCGCTACTTTCGGCGTCTGCGCTTCCGACCCCGGCTACTGCAGCGGACCCCCAGAGCTTGGTCGAGGCGCTTAAGACAGTCGCCGGCAATCCGCCCGGGGTGCGCGCCACCTTTGCCAAGGGTCAGTGCGTGCGCGGCACCTACACGCCCGCAGACGACGTCGGACAGGTGAAGCGCTCAGTCAGTTTCACACGGTCATGGCCCGCCATTGGCCGTTTCTCGGTCGGCGGCGGCAATCCGTCCGTTCCGGACACTGCCAAGAATGTTCTGCGCGGCTTTTCGATCAATATCCTGTCGGACGGCGGTGCCACGCATCTGCTCTTCGAGAATGCGCCGGTGCATTTCGCGAATGCTGGGGTTTCTGCGTGTCCGCGCCCCGGGGTGATCGCAATCGCTTGACGTGTGGCGGTGTCGCCGCCGGCATCGACTTCAGCGTGGGTGGAGAGCCATGACTGAGGCTACAGACGAACGTCGGAAACGCTTGGCCCCCGGCACGGCGGCAGGGGTCACTGAGGCGATGATAGATGCGCAGGTTCGGGTCTTCTACGCCAAGGTTCAACGCGACCCGGCCCTCGGCCCCATATTCTCGCGTGTCGTCGATGACTGGGAGCCTCACCTTCTGCGTATGGTCGATTTTTGGTCGTCGGTACTGCTGATGAGCGGGCGCTACAAGGGAAATCCCGTCGCTAAGCACGCCCCGCTCGATCTTCGCCCGACGCACTTCGCGCGTTGGCTCCATCTCTTCGCAGAGACCGCAAGCGAGATTTGCCCGCTGCAGGCGGCCGATCTGTTCCGGCAAAAGGCGGCAATGATCGCAGAAAGTTTGCAACTGGCTGCGGCGGTTGCGCGCGGCGAGTTACCGACTCAATCGGATCACATCACAAAACAGCGACCACAGAAATGATCGCCGGCAAGCGACTCGGAAACGAAGCCCTCAACTGCGTCCGCCAAACTACATCTCGATCCCCCTGTTCCGTCCCAATTGCCACGATACCGATCCGCCCTGCACAATGCCCATGACCTCCCGGCCGAGCTGACGGTCAATGACGGGTCGCCAAGGGACGAGGGTGAACTCATGCGCCTGCTCGACCATGGCGAACTTGCCGCTCGATAGCTGGACGGTTCCGGTGAACTTGCCGCTGATGATCTCACCGCCGGCGACCGCGCGGAAGGACATCGCCTTGCTCGCGGCCATCTCCGCGCCAACGCGGGCAACTTCGCGTTCGCGCAGGGTTGCGAGGAGATTGCGCCTATAGAAGATTCGGCCATTGCGTTGGCGCGTGGCGTCGCCCTGGTCGATATGATGCTCCTGCCGCCGCTCCACGGCGTCGCGCACCTGCTGGCCGAAACCGGCTGACGCGAGATCCGATGCGTCGCCCGACACAAGCCGCCGGTCGAGCCAGGTCGCGCCGTCCGCGCCGATCTGCTTTTCCAGATCGAAGGCGGAAAGGATACGAAAGCTGGCCTGCCGATTGCGGCCGGCATCGTAGGCGGCGGCGCGGCTCTCGAAGTCCTCGGGGATGCGCCATTGGTCGGCGTCGATCCGCTCGACGATGCCGGCGCGGCGCAACGCCTCCAGCCGGCGGACATGGGCATCGACATAGCCCTCATAGTCGCCACCCGGAACGCGGCCCTCGAACTTCGCCTGCTCCAGATGGCGGCTCGGCCGATAGATACCATCCTCGGCGACGGCCGCAATTGTGCGGTCGGATGGGCGGCTCGCGGTGTCGGCCGGGCCGATCTCGATGACGCTGCCGATCCGTGCGTCCTCGACGCGGGCCGGGTCGATGCCGGCGACATGGTGCGTCCGGCCGTCGATGCCGTCCACCACGACGGTCAGGTTCTCGCCCAGCTCGACGGACAGATATTTGTCCACGACGCGGCCGACGATGGGCGTCTCGGGAGCGACGTCGTGGATCTGGAAGGTCATGGGATCGCGCTCCAGGCCATCGGCCTTCAGCGCCTTGTGCATGGAACGAATGATGTCGCCGCGCTCGGCCAACTCGCGCAGGGCCGGTTCCATCCGCTCGCTCAACTCCCAAACGCCCGGTGCGTGTTCGGTGGCCAGCCCCATCTTCTCCAGCTTGGCGAGACGGTGCAGGCGCAGCGCGCGGTTGAACTGGCGCTTATGGTCGGCGGGCTCATGGCGCAGGTCGAGGAAGCGGCCATCAGCTTCCTCGGTCATCGCCCGGTCGATACGGGTAAAACGGTCCTGGTCGATCTCGGCCGAGAGCTTGCGCGTCTGCTCGATCTCGGTCACGGGGCCGAGCTCGAGCGTCGCAAGCTCGCTCGCCCGCTCGCGGATGCCGTTGGCGAGATAGTCGCCGTTGATGACAAGGTTCTCGCCCAGATCGTTCTTGCCCCGGACGATGACATGCACATGGGGATGGCCGGTGTTGTAGTGGTTTACCGCCACCCAATCGAGCTTGGTGCCAAGGTCGGCTTCGATCCGGCTCATGAGGTCGCGGGTATGCGCGGTCAGGTCGGTCAAGTCCGCGCCGTCCTCCGGCGAGACGATGAACCGGAACTGGTGGCGATCCTCCTTGCCGCGCTCAAGGAAGGCGTCGCCATCCGCGCGGCCCTCGGTCGCGGAATAGAGCTGGCCGCGCTCGCCGTTGCGGGACGTTCCGTCGCGCTGGATGTAGCGCAGATGCGCGGCGGCCTTGCCATTCCTGCCGGCATTCTGGACATAGCGCGTCTTGACGACGGCGCGGCGCATGCCGAGTGCGCTGTGATGCCAGCCGCCTGACAGGGTGCGGGAGCGGACGAAGGCCGCGCCACGCCCGCGCCGGACGCCCGGTCCCTTGGTCGAGCGCGCGCCCTTGCCGCCCTTTGCGGCCGGGCTCTTGCCTGGGCGCGGCGACGATCTGGACGGGGCGGCGCTATGCTGCCGTGCGATCTTCTTCGCCTTAGTGAAGAAGCTCTGGACTTTGCCCGTTCGCGGCGTGTCAGAGCCGATGCGGCCGGGCTTCGGCCGAAAGCGGTTTTCGTCGTCGGCGCTCATGGCCGCGCCTCCGGCCGAAATTGCCGAAAATCGGGCGTTCGGCGGCCATGGTGCCGGCCGAAACCCAGCAAGGCCAGGGCTTTGCGCAAGATCGCGGCACGCAGGGTCCAAAACCATGGTGCCGCTCGCGGCTCACCTAAACAGTGTGCAGACAGCAACAATTTCAGAAACCGGCCCGACATGGTGCCGGTTTCCTTTATCTTGCGCTCCGCCTTTTCTGCCCTGTCTGCCCTTCCTGCCGGGAATGCAGCCAGGCGCAAACCTGCCTGACTGCACACCGGAATGACCGCCGCCGAGCGCGGGAACGCTATCCTCATGGCGTGCCTCCGTCGCTCGCGCGGTCCACGAAAATGCTGCCGCGCCGCGGCTCCGCAGCGGGGAGATCGCGCACCGGAACGCCTGCGCGAGCGTCGCCGGATCGCGCATCGGTCGGCAGAGCGGCAGCAATCCGGCTGTCGTTCGGGCGCATGACGAACAGCGGCGCTTCCCGCCAGTCGGGCGGCGATGCTGGCTGTCGGGCCGGCGCATCGGATGCAGCCGCACCGCCAAGAACCGGCGCGAGCGCGGCGACATAGGCGCGCGTCTCGGACGGCAGCGGACGGCCGGTCGCGCGATGCGCGTCATAGCGGTCGGAGCCAGCATTGTAGGCCGCGAGCATTGCAACGACATTGCCGTAGCGATCCCACAGTTCACGCAGATAGGCCGTGCCCGCGAGGATGTTGTCGCGCGGATCGTAGGGATCGCGGCCAAGCCGATGACGGATGCGTAGACCGGCCCAGGTGTCGGGCATGACCTGCATCAATCCGATCGCGCCGGCCGATGAGATCACGCGCACGTCGCCCGCGCTCTCGGCGCGCAGCACCGCGCGAATCCAGCACTCGGGAATGCCGAAGCGCCGCGATGCTTCGGCAATGTGCGCCGCATAGGGATCGGCAGCGGAAGCGCGCGCGATCGGCGTCGATTGCGCGAGCGACACACCCGATCCGCTGCCGAACGAGAGCGCACCGAGGGCCAGGACAACGGCGTAACGGATTAGCGCCCTGTCTCCGCTGCGCCGCAAGCCTGCCAGCGTGCTCGCTGCGGTCAAGGGTGCGCGCGAAGCGCCGGCGAAAAGCCGCCCCTGACCTTCGCTTCGCGCGCCGGCCGTCCTGCGGTCGAGCGGGATGAAGGGATGAGACGGCTTCTCCGCGAACAAAGGGATGAGGACTTTGAGCGCGAGGATGACGCGGGACCGCATGGCCGTCAGTCCCGCCCGTTGCGTGGCTTCGGGCGATTCCAGTGCAGCGACCATGCGCTTTCATCGTCGTCGGACCGGAAGAGGTTGGCGCGGATCGGCTGCGTGAGCGTCGGATCGTCAAGCTGAAAGGACAGGTAGTCGCCGGCCTTGTCGCCGGTCTCCTTCCACGCAGCCCCGACTTCGGGGCCGTCCGCGTCGCCGCGATGGATGCGGAAGTCCGGCGCATTCTCGGCGTCGGATTTCTTTGCGGGGATGAGCACCACTTCGGCATCGATGACGAGCGTGCGGATGCGGCCGGAATAACCGGTCTTGGTCTTCTGGAATGCGCCGATATTAGCCATGGGAATCTCCTTCGGTTGCAGGGTGGTGGAAAGGATCAGCGCGTCGGCGCGCGCCATTGAAACCGGCCGTCGCCGTCCTCGTCGGTCCACAGCGGGACCGCGCGGCCGATGATCCGGTCGGTGGACGTCAGGCCGAAGTAGCGGCCGTCGAGGCTGTCGCGGACCTGCCAGTTCATGAGGAAGACTTCGCCGGTATGAACGCGGCGGCAGCCCTGCCAAACGGGCAGATCGCGACCGGCGCGATCACGCGCGAGCGCCGTCCCGACCTCGATTCCATCGACCGTGATGATGAGGTTGGTGCGGCAGACCGTTTGCCCGGACACAGCCAGCACGCGCTTCATCAGCGGAACGCCTTTGGACAGATAGCCGCGCTCGCTGAGGAAGGTCGCGAGCGGTTCAGGTGCGTCGACGGCGACAAGATCAGTCACCTCGAACGGGCCATCGAAGTCGATCGTGTAGAAACCGATCGGCGCACTGGCCGATGCGTTCCAGATCAGTTTGATCGGCATCGGCGTGAGGCCGGGATAGCCGACGCCGATGGTTGCGAGCGCGGCCGTGATGACGAGGCCGGCGCGCGTCATGGCGCGATCCTCCGCCGGTGGAGCCACGCCGCATGTCGCTCCGGCGTGTAGGCGTGCGGCTCCAGGCCGGCGGTCAGCCGGTTGTGGACGTGCCGCCAGTGATCGGGCGAAGCATCGGCCGGATCGAGGCCGAGTGTTTCGACGGCGTCGATGGCGGCAAGCGCGCGCTGCACCTTCGGCCAGCCATCGAGGCGCAGCAGGATGTCACCGCCGGGGCGGACGAAGGGCAGCGTCTGGAACGGTTCGCCGCGACGAACGGCGCGCACGATGTCGATGCGCGAGATGATCGTGCCGAAGTCGTTAGCCGCCCATCGCACGAAGGCGAAGATGCTGTTCGGCGCGAAGCCGACGACGCTGCGATGGCGGTCGAGGATCTGTTCGTAGCTCTTGCGGCCGAACCTGATCCAGTGCTCGATCTTCTTCTGTCGCCATGTCAGATCGACCAATGTTGTGAAAGGCGCAGGCCCGTCCGGCAGCGGACGGCCGTGCATGCGGTGGGCCGCCTTGCCGGTCATCGGTTGTCTCTTTCGGTGGCTGGAAATTCGCGCGCGAGCAGATCGCGCAGCATGTCGGCGACGGTCACGCCACGCCGGAAGGCCACGACCTTGATGCGCCCGCGCAGCTCGGCCGTGACATCGATGGTCAGGCGGGCGGTGAACGCATTGCCGGCGGCCTTGTCGTCCTGCTGCGCTCTGGTCGCCCTGATCCAGCTTTCGGCATCGCCCGGCCGGGATGCGAAGCGGCGCTTGTCGGTGCGGTCCGTCATGCGCCGCCTCCGTCGTGGAACGGCAGCACGGCAGCGATGCGCGCGCGGGCGCGACTGGCCATGGCGGCGTCGATCTCGCAGCCGAGATAGCGGCGGCCGGAAAGTCGGCAGGCTTCGCCGGCGGAGCCGGAGCCGGCGAACCAATCGCCGACCAGGCCGCCTTCCGGGCAGCTCGTGCGGATCAGGATTTCGAGAAGCGGTGACGGCTTCTCGGTCGGATGGATGGCGCGGCCGTGACAGTTGCGCACGTAGATGACGGAGCGCATGAGCCGCGGTCCACCATCGTGGCTGACATAGTGGCCGGCATCGATATGGCCGGTGTGCGGCGGGCGCTGCTTGCGGCGCACGGTGCGCGCCGTGGCGTCCGGCGTGGTCTGGACGTCGTTGTAGACGTCGCGCCAGCGCGTCTCGGCGCGATAGAATTGAACGACCAGCTCATGCACGCGCTTGAAGCGATCGGCGTGGAAGCCGGTGCCGTTCTGCTTCTCCCAGACGATCTCCTGCGCGTAGCGGAAGCCGGCATCGGCGAAGCGGGCGCCTGTCGCCATGAAGCATCGCAGCGAGCCGAACACCCACAGCGAGCCGGTCGGCCGAAGTGCCGCGCAAGCGAGCGCGATCCAGCCGTCGATGCGGCGATCCCATGCAAGGGACGTGTCGCCATAGGGTGGATCGGCGAGGATCAGATCGAACGGGCCGCGCGCCGGCATGAGGTCGCGGCAATCGCCGGTGAGGATCGTCATGGCGCGATCCTCCCGATGCGAAGCCGCTCGATCTCGGTGGCCAGCGCAGCGATCTCGTGCGCGGCCGGGCTGTCATCGGCGATCTCGGGAGCGAGCCGGCCCGACTGCGCGGCGTCGGCGAAGACGACGCGCTGGCCGATGGTGGTGGCGAGTACGGGTGGATCGTGATCGGCCAGGGTCTCGGCCGTCTCGCGGGCGATGATCGTGCGTGCGCCGCATCGGTTGAGCACGAAACGGGCGGCGAGCTGGGGCCGGTAGATGCGCGCCTCGTGAAGAAGCGCCAGCATCTCGGCCGATGCCCAGCCATCGAACGGCGACGGCTGCACCGGGATCAGCACCAGGTCGGCGGCGAGCAGCGCGGAGCGCATGAGGCCGGCGACGCGCGGCGGACCGTCGATGACGACATGATCGGCATCGCGCGCCAACTCGGGGGCTTCCCGATGCAGCGTGTCGCGCGCCAGACCGACGACGCCGAACAGGCGCGGCAGACCCTCGCGACCGCGCTGCTGCGACCAGTCCAGCGCCGAGCCCTGCGGGTCCGCGTCGATCAGTGTGACGCGGTGTCCTCTCGCCGCCCATGCGCCGGCGAGATGCAGCGCGAGGGTCGTCTTGCCGACGCCTCCCTTCTGGTTGAGGAGCGCGACGATCATGGTGCACCTCGGCGGCTGGCACCGGCACCATGCCTCGCATGCGCGCGCGTCAAAGAAGAAGAGTTAGAGTCTCTGTTAGATTCTTCTATAGAGTGCGCCGCGCGATTTGCGCCTGATGTGCCGATACTGCGTGCGCCTGATGTGCCGATGCCATTCACATGGTTTTCAACAGGCACTGTGGATGGATTTTCGGGAAGGAAACGCAGCAGTTCGCGGCCGTTCTCCCGCTCGATCTGGAGGCGATAACCGGGGAGCGGCTGACGCGCCACGATGCGGCGAAGGTCGAGCGCGAAATCGGACGGTCGCGCGAGGCTGCCCGACTTCACGTGAAGATGCGCGACCTCGAACAGCCAGCCATGGCGCTGGTGGCCGGCGTGCTTGCGCGCGACGCGATAGAGCCACCGTTCGATGCCGCCGGTCAGCCGGAAATAGGCCGGGTCGATGGTGAGCACTAGCGAGCGGTCGATGACGCTGTTGTAGAACCACTCGGGCAGGACGAACTCCATGCCCTCGACGCGCCCCGTCCGCGTCGTCATCTCTTCCCACTCGTTGATCCATGAGAACTGACGCCGCCGCCAATGCGGGCCGTTGCGGATCGTGGTTGCGATGACGGTGGATTGCAGGCGTGCGAGCGCGGCCTTGAGCAGCAGATATTGCCGGTTGCCGGTCGGCCGTCCGATCGCACGCAGGAGTTGGTAAGGCGTGAAGCGGAAGAAGCGTGACGTGGAAAGGCCGTTGTTCTTGGCCGCGACGATCTGCGAAGCGGCCCAGATGAGCACATCGGCGTCCCAAATGGTCGCCATGCCGTGTTCTGGCATGCCGAGCACCTGCACCTCGACATCGGCGGCCTTGTAGAGAATTGGCTTGGTGCGCGGCGTCTTTGCTAGCGAGAAGAACGGCCGCTCCATCAAATCGCGCTGGTCGCGCGGTGGGGCATCGCCGGTCGCGACCACGAAGGGGTCGAGGCGACTGCGTTCGCTGGCGTCCCGCCGCGCGGGATCATAATCGTCGTAGCGGAGCATTCAGAGTTTGCTCCGCTCGTCGGGCGTCAGCGGGCGAGCGGGAAAGACGGTGCCAGCGTTCTCGTCGCGGGTGGATTTGCGAGTGCCGATTGCGGACCAGGCTTCCAGATCATGGACGGCGTACAGGACACGGCCGCCGATCTTGCGATAGGTCGGGCCGGTCCCGTAGGTACGGTGCTTCTCAAGGGTACGGAGCGAAATGCCGAGGAAGCGTGCGGCTTCCTTGGTGCGCAACAGGCGCGGCGGCAGCTCCGCGTTGCGGCGGATGGCCATGGGATCACCTCTGGTTCGTCAGTTGATGCGGCTGCCGGTGGCGGCAGCGGGCTGTGGCGAACCATGGCGAGGGACCGGCGAGGTGTAGCGTGCCGCATTCGCGGCTATGCGCTGGCGGCACCCCCCAACGCTGAACGCTCTTGGGGGCTCGCGCGCGCTTCGGCTATCGAACAGCCGAAGACATTCCTGTGCGATTCGGCTAAGAGTGGCGGCGGAGCAGACGCGCTGCTCCGGGGCGTCGAAACCCCTGGTTAGCGGTTGGTGCCGGCCGTGACGGCACCACACTCCTTGACCTTATGGTCGGGGAGCCTGTGGCGTATACAACAGGCTCTCCGAGCTAAAGGCGACAGGGCCGTCTAATCACGGTTTCGAACTCCCCGATCACCAAGAGTCAGCGAGTTTTCGTTTGCGGGGGCGCACCGCAGACAACACTCTCTCGGATACGGGGAATGGCCATGCGAGTGCCAGTCGAACTCGATCCCGATGTGGACGACGAAGCGCCGGCAGGCGAGGTCATAACGATCTACGACGAGCGGCATTTTGTGACCTATCTCCGCCTGCTGGACGCGAAGGCGGAAGGCGCGAACTGGAAGGAAGTCGCGCGGATCGTGCTACACCGTGATCCGGCTGCCGAGGAATCTCGGACTTATCGCTGCTGGCAGAGCCATCTCGAACGCGCACAATGGCTCTCGCGCGAAGGTTATCGGCGGATTCTGGAACAGGCGACGCCCAACAAAGCATGATGACATGATCCGGCAGATGATCGCGCGCGACCGGTCAATGCTTGTCGGTTTTGATCGGGTAATGGAGCAGAAGCCGATAGCCGCCCCGCATCATCTTTATGCCGTGCGCGACGAGACGACGGACCTTGTTCTTGCGCGGATCGATCTCCCAATCCTCCTTTGTCCCACGAAAGCCGAGCAGAACTTCGGCCATCGTGCGGTAGCTCTCGCCGCGTAGTCGCGCATCGAGCGCACGTAGCGAGAGGATGTGGAATCGACGCGTCTGCGCCGGCATGGCGCGAAAGTCTGGGCCTGGCGCTCGTCCATTGAGGGATCGCCAGAAGCGCCGAGCAGCGTAGGCGCGCAGCTCGAGAAAGGAATCCAGCGGCAGAGAGACCGCGTAGAAGGCGGCCGCGTCGGGCACCGCCTCAGGCAACCAGAATTGGTGCGTGACGCCGCCAGCCTGCCAGATGCCATGCCATCCATCGACAGCATGCCGTAAGTCAAGGTCGGACAGATGCGCCAGCGTCACGACAGGTTCTGCCGACCCCTCGTGATGGTGCTGCGAGGACAGAAGAACCGCCTGTGGCTGCAGGCTTGGAATCCAGAACTGAGATTGGCGATCAGGTGGCGTTTCGGGATCGCACGGGAAATCGTAAACCCCATCGTTGCGAAAATATCTCCAGCCGACTCGCGGTCGGGTCTGTCACGCGCGATATTGTCTGAAAGTCGCGATGATAGTCCTCATGGCGACGAAGATACTCCCAGGCGAAACCAGCGGCAGGAATGCTTTTTGCGTGCCCGTAAGCCGCCGCCGCACGCCAATCGATACTCAACATGGCGTTACCTCCCAATCCGGGACGCGCAATGCGATGCCCGGATTGAAAGATTCAAAACAACACGAAGACAGGCTAGCCATCCAATTCAGATATGTTGATCGTGTAAGTCGATCATCCATGGTTACTTTTTTCTTAGCAATGCTTGTGTGATTTCGCGAGCCGGGCGCAGCCCGGCGAGCGCGCGGCCATGTCATGTGCATGGCCGCGCCGCCGATCCGCGACGCGGGATCGGCGGAAAAATTCAGCGTCGCAAAGCTTCAAAGTTAAAGCCGTAGAACCGGATACCCGCCTCTACGGCTTTCAGGTTATCGTGCCTTCAATCGTTGCATGCCCTCGGCCAGCGTCCAGAGCGCGCGATTAAGCGTCACGTTCTGATCGATGCCGTTGATGGCGCGCGTCTGGCTGCGACGGATGCGGCCTTCGGCATTGCGCTTGCGGCCGTGGAGACCGCCGCGAATGACATTCTCCTGAATGACGTTGAATGTGGTCCAGAGGCTGCGACCAATATCCTCGCGGCGGCGCGGCTCGATGATCTGTTCCGGGCGAACGGGGCTTTCATCCTCACCATAGCGGGCGACAAGGCTTGCTTCGGCCAGAACGCGACGCTCGTTCTCGGAAAGCTGCGTTTCCTTCATGCTCTCGCTGGCGTCGATCAGCCGGGGGAAGTCCTCCGCAACGGTGTAAACGCCTTCGATAATGTCATGCTGGATGTTGCCCTTGTGCGGCACGCGAACTTCCTCGAAGCGCTCGCCCGCAATCATGCTGTTGGTGCAGACAAAACGCAGCATCCCCGCGAACATCTGATAGGCGCTGGTCCCGTCATGGCTGTTCAGGATGATAACTTCGGCTGCTTCCGGCTTCCCGATGCCGTCATCCCGGTGCAGGCGCAGCATGTGCTTGGCGTGGCCGTGGCGGCTGCCGTCGCGCGGCACCGACTGAACGGCGAAGAATGGAAACCATCCTTCCCGACGCAACCCCTCCACGATCTCGATGGTGGGGACATAGACGTACCGCTCTGACCGGCTGTCGTGCGCCTCGCGGGCGAAGATGGATGGGACATGCCGATACAGCGCTTCATTGTCGAGCGGTTCGCGTCCGCTGATCTGATGGGCGTTACGTCCGAACCGGGTGGCAAGCTGATGATACATGGTCTTTCTCCTATGGGCTTGGGTTGGAGCGCAGCGCTGCGCTGCAACCCTGCCCGTCGGCGAGACCGGGGTAGCAGAGGGCAAGAGCGGACGGGCGGAGGGGGATCACCCGGCCTGCACAAGCGGATGGCGGCTTGACGACAGTGCGCAGCACGCATCCGCGCGGAAGGTCGGGGACACCGCCCGGCCGCTCTTGCCCGCCGCGAGGGCGGAGCCCTTAGAGTGATTGCCCGGCAGCAGCGGAAGCGCATGCCGGAAAAGGATCTGATCGGGATGTGCAAAACCTGAGAACCAGAAAATCGTGTATCCGATCTCCGTATTCCCTGAGAGGCGGCGGCCATGAGCATGATGAAGCCCCGCTCTTTCGAGCGGGGCTTCTTGAGTATCTGGCCTCAGTCGCTGTTGCGGCGGGACCAGATGAGATTGTAGCTCTCGCCGTCCTCGGCTTCGACCAAACTGGCGTAGATCGGTGCCGGGAAGCTCGGATCGTCCAGCTTGACGCTGAGATATTCGCGCTGCGTCTCGCGGGCGATCTTCTTCCAGGCCGCGCCGAACTCGACGGTGGCGCCGGCGAAGATGCGGAAGTCGGGACCGCGCTCGCTTTCGCCCTCGGTGGGGACGAACTTGGCCTTGACGTTGAGGGTCAGAGTCTTGACCGAGCCAGTGAAGCCGCCGTTCTCGTTCTTGGTGAAGGTGCCGATGGTCGCCATTGTCGTATGCCTTTTTTCCGATCGGGCCGCACCATTGCGACCTCGATGCGGGTCGGCCGACCGGGGACGATCGGCCTGCAACATTCGGCGAGGACTTTTTTGACTTTCGCGGTGCAAAGCCGGCCTTGGCCGGCGGCGGAAAAAAGCCGCAGGCGGGTGTTGCGGGTTCAAGATCGAGGCGTCGCTTGCGTCGCCGGTCTTCGGTCAGACCCATAGCAATCGATGACGCGAATGCAGCGCCCATTCAGGAAATCGCGGGGAATACGACAACAGCGACCGTCCTGCGCCTCGCCAGAGATAAGGAAATGTGCGCGAGGCTTCGCCGGCCGGTGCTCCATGGCCCGAATGTCAGGACAAGTTGCACGTCGTCAGTAGCGTGCGGGCGCGATCTCGTTAACCGTCTATTCCGCGATGCCGCCACTCGGCCGATACTGGAAGACTGTTCGCGTGGTGCTGCGCAATCCTCCGCTTCAAGAGGCGATCCGCTGCGCCGGCGCTGATCCACCTGCTGGTGCGAAAGAGCGGACGGGATGGCCAACTCATGCTCCTGCCGCAACAGCGACTGAGGCCAACGTCCCGAGGATGCCCCGGTTCTGACGGGCTTCATGCGATATGGCCGCTGCCGCCCTTGCGTTAGCGATTGAAGCCGAATGGCGGAAACGCGCCGAAGGCGTGGTTCCGGCGAAGCCGAAAGCGCGGCCCGAAGGGTAACGCCCGACATTGCCTATCGCTGAGACCAGTTAGTTTGACGGCAGAAGAGAACGCGGTTGCCGAACGCACAAATCGGAAATCGGCAAGAAGGTCTCTATGAGAAGGTGCGGTCGCGGTGCGGTCATCTCGGATGCCGCGACATATCGCAAAGCGTATTCGGACGTCGCTGTATGCAGCATATTGATGGCAGCGATATATTCTTCCAGAAGGTCCACGGGATCATTGTCGAAACGATCCTGCCATCTTCCATCAGCCTGAGCCTGTTGCCAAACCTTCCGGGCCTCTGATGCCGCCTCATCTCGCAGAAGTTGATTCAGATCATGCGCCCATAGTGCCGCGATGTTGTGGCCGTATTTCTTTCTCACATCGTCAAGCGTGAGACCCGCTCCAACGATATTGGCTTTCAGCAGCACCTCGATGCCATGCGCTGTGAGATGAAGGACCGGCGTGAACAAAACTCTGGATGTCCGGTAATCCTCCGAGCGCCGCAACACGTCCGCCGCGCTTAAGAATCGCTTCACGGTGGCGAGCAACTTCCAATGGTCTGACTCGCTAAATTCTTCGGTCAACGGCACCCCGCCACTTCACTATTCGCACCTTGTCGCCACATCAGCGAACGGGTGCGTTCCACCGGGCAACGGTGCCGCCAGACGCACCAGCGCTGAAATACCAACAAAGCCGCCGCCGACGATGCAGAAGATTTGCCGCCAGATTTCAGACGGGACGGATTCTTTGGTGACGCCGTGAACGAGCGCGTATCCAGCCACGGCGGCTGGCGCGGCGAAGATCAACGCCACGATCAGCCGCAGGATCGGTGAACGCAGCGTATCGAACAGGAGCGCCAGAAGGCCGAAGGCCGCACCGGCGGCAACCAAGCCGACAAGTCCCGCGCCGATGAAACCGGAGCCGGTATGATAGGCGAATTGCGCCGCGCTCAATCCGAGCATGAAGGGGAGCGCATAGACGGCGAGCGTATAGGCCGCGACGCAAAGCATCGCGATCAGACCAGCGCTCATCAGCATGACAGCGACCATGATTCTGCTCCTTCACGACTGGCGCGGATTGCCGTTGTTTCGCTCCTTCCTTTGCGAACGCGCCATGATGACGATCCATGCCTGTTCTGTCGACCGTGAACATCGTTTGTCCTCGCGATGATCGAGGCCATCCGGCCGCGCGGTGAAGCCGCGCGGCCGCGATATCTCTCGAAAGGAAAGCCGGGACCGCTGATGCGGTCTGGCTCACATTCATTCCGCCGCAGCGGCGAAGCTGTCGGCATGCTCCGTTTCCGGCGCATCCTCCGCCTCGGCGGTCGGGGCCTCCGGCTGCTCGTCGGTCAGCCACGCGGGCCGCTCGGTGCGCAGCAAGGGCGGAAGCCAGCCGGTCACGGCAAGAAGCTGCTCGGCGGCTTCCGCCATCGGCTGTTTCTTCATGCTGGCGATGCGGTCCGCCGCTTCTTCGCTGACCGCTTCCCACACGGCGGCGAGGATGTGCGCCTTGGTGACGCGGCCGAGATAGGTCCGCACCGTGGGCGTCCAGTGCGCCGTCATGTCGAGGGCAACCGCTGTCGCCAGCCTGTCCGCCGTCTCATGGGCGCGGCGCTTGTTGGCTTCCCACGGCAGCTTCACGGCGTTGACGGTCTGCGAGGCGCAATGCGCGAACAGCGCCATGACGCTCGCATGGTCCAGCCCCGCGATGAAGCCCCAAAGGTCCGCCACGTCGCGCGGCATGTCCGCCGCCCACCCGGCATGCCGATCCGCCAGCGCCTTCGCCGTGTCCTCGATGCCGTCCGCGTGCTCGCCAAGGCTGGCACTGACAGGACGGATTTCGAGGCAATGCGCATCAACGCCGCGATAGAAGGTCTGCGCGGCGAGCGCATGGGTGACGGCGATCAAGGCCATGTCCGGCTGCTCGCCAAGGGCGAGACGCAGGCCAAGCGTCCGATGCGCGGTCAGGTCGCGGATGAGAAGGTCCGACAGCGGCTTGCCATCGTCCTCCGCTTCCTCGTCCTCGGCGTCATGCGCGGCAGCATGGTCGCCGCCCTCGATGACTTTACCATCGCCATTGACGCGAACGCCGTCGATGACGGCTTTGCTGTCCTCGGCTTCCTCCGGTTCGGGCTTCTCGTCCTCGCGGCGGATGAAACCGCGCTCGATGCGGGCTTCCCCGTCAGGGGAGAGCACAACAAACACACCACCGCGCGCGATCTCGTCGGGATCGTAGGCGTGACGCAGGGCATCGATGCGTTCGATCTCGGCTTCAAGCTCCCCGAAACGCTGGTCCACATCGTCGGGAAGTTCGTCCGCATCCTCATATTCCGACGACAGGCGGTCATATTCCTCCTGCGCGGCGGCATAGGCTGCTTTATCGTCCTCGGAAAGCTCCACCGGATGCGGATAGACGCGGCGCATGCCGTTGCCGTGTGGATAGTCGATGTGGGCCGAAACCCACTTCCAGCCTTCCGCCTCCCGCACTTGCGCGGCGATCCCTTCCAGCTTCTCGATGACAAGCCGGTCCAGCAGCGCGGCGTCCTCGTAGAAGCCGCCACGATCCTCGGTGAACAGATCGCGCACGATATTGCCGCCCGCTTCCGTATAGGCTTCCGGGCCAACAAAGATCGCGCGGCGATCCGTTGCCGGAATATGCGCTCTCATGAGGTCGCGGCGGATGAAGGACGGATCGCGGTTATAGGACAGGTTATCGTAAACCTGCTCCTGCCGCGCATGGTCCTCGGTGAGGGCGAAGGCCATCAACTGGTCGAGGGTCAGACCGCCGTCGCGGTAGACCTGCATCAGCTTGGGACTGACCGCACCAAGGCGAAGCCGCTGACGCACGAACTGCGGGGTTCTACCAAAGCGCGCCCCGATTTCCTCCGCACCCCATCCGCGATCTTCCGCAAGCTCGCGGAAGCGCTCGAACTCGTCGGCGGGGTGAAGGTTCTCGCGCGTCACGTTCTCGTCAAGGCTGATTTCGGCGGCGTCGTTCGCCGTGTCGATGACGCAGCGGATCGGTTCGGTCTTCTTGATCTCCTTGCGCTTCACGCGCAGAAGCTGCGCCAGCCTGCGGCCTTCACCGACGCTGACGAGATAGAAGCCGGTCGGCTCACCTTCGCCGTCACGCTCCGGCTCCACCACAAGGTTTTGCAGCATCCCCTTGGCAGCGATGCTCGCGGCCTTCGACTCAATAGACGCCTCGCTGTGCGGCGTCTTCCGGGCGTTCTTCGGATGCTTCTTGAGCTTGTTGAGCGGGATGAAAATCTCCTTGCCATTCTCGATGACGGGAGCGGTCTTTGCTTTCGTGGTCATGGTCTTTCTCCTATGGGTCAGGGTTGCAGCGCTGCGCTGCAGCCCTGCCCGTCGGCGAGACCGGGGTAGCAGAGGGCAAGGGCGGACGGGCGGAGGGGGATCACCCGGCCTGCACAAGCGGATTTCAGGAGTACGGATTTGCTGAACGTCGCATCCGCGCGGAAGGTCGGGGAGACCGCCCGGCCGCCCTTGCCCGCCGCGAGGGCGGAGCCCTTAGCAAGCGGGCTCGGCGTGAGCGAGGCGGGAGCCGAGCGAAAGAACCGGATCAGGATGTGGGAAGCCGGAAAGCCTGAAGCCCTGACACCCTGATCGCTGCTTGAACGCCCGAGAGTCACGAGTACAGTTCCAGCGTTATCGGAACTATCGGAGGCTCGATTTTTCGATGGCCGAGGAACGGAACAGAGAGATTATGAAACGTCGCCGAGCTGGCGCGACATTCTCAGCCATTGCGAAGGACTATGGTATTTCCGCTCCCCGAGTGCGCGAGATTTTTGAGCGAGAGGTGAAGAGGGGACGACGCCGGCAGGAACTGGCCGAGGCCGACCGTCGCCCCGATCAGCCAAATCCATTGCACTTGGAACCGCGGTTGCGTGCGATGCTCGCCGACTTCTGCGGCAGGGCGGAGTTCACGCCAGATGACGTGGAGGAACGGGGCTTCTGGCGCGGCAATTTTTCCTGTGAAGATGCAACGTGGCGCCGCATCGTGAGGTGGATGGCGCTCGCCGGCAAGAAGCCTGCTACGCCCCCCATAGGCGGACGATCGAAGAGTGGGTTGAGTATAATGCCCGTAAATCGGGCAAGCGCCCGTGAGCCGAAGCGCCCCGCCCGAAGGCAGGGCGCGATGGCGATTGTCAGCCGGTGACGATCATGCCGGCGCGGCGTGCCTGCTTCGCGTACCAGCTCAACGGATATTGGGCGGTGAAATACAAGTCACGCTCGACCGGGAGGCCGGGCTTGCCAAGCACAGCGGCCATTTTGCTTATTTACCGGGACGCTTCCAACCTTCGTTCAGCTTCTCAAGCACCTTTTCAAGCCAATTTTCGTACCAATACCAAGTGTTTGCAACCTTGACTCCGTAGCCCTTGCCAGGATTGCGCGCGTCGAGTTGCTCGGACAGTTTCGTGTGGTCATACATATTGAACGCCGCGTGGCCCGTAGCTTTCACTTTGGCGACGATGTCGCTAGGAAGGAACTTCGGGCGTTCAACGTCTTTCAAAAGAACGCGCTCGACTGCCTCGGCTTCGGGTGAACCTGGTTTGATAAACTCGACTGCAAGGTTGGCTTTGCTCGGCTTACTCGTGAGCTTAGGCACGAAGGCGACGCGGAACCGAAACTTTGGATCTTTCTGCTCGTCCTCCGTCAGCGCAGCATGGAAGTTGTCCATCGCCGTCGCGATGTGTGGTGGCAGGTCGGTTGCGATCAGACTTTGCCGCTGGACGCCATCGAACGTCACGAATTGCAGGGCGATCGGCAGTCGCTTTTCCAAAGCGAACTCGCGTCCGAATAGCGCTTTGATGGCGTCATTAAAGTTGATGCAACAAGCCTGGAGCTTGGCGCTGAGCGCATCGTCGATACGGTTTGTCGAGCGGTGCTGGATCTCGTTGCGTATCTCGATCAGGAACTTCAGATTGTTGACGACGCCGGTCTCAAGCGGACAGGCGCCTGTCGTGATGCATTGGCTGAGTTCCCAGTATTTTTCGGCTCCAGACGGAGTGCGCTCGACAACGCCGCCCTTCTTGTGCCGGTAATCAACACCTTCCCTTTTGTAGTAGGTGTGCATTAAATAAGTCCACGCAATGATCGCGGTGACGATGAAGAGTTCCGCCCGAAAGTAGAGGCCCGCACTATTGAACGTATGCACGGCTGCTATCATCGCTTCCCGTGCCTTGATCAGGAGCTCATCGCCCTGGAGATGGAGGTCGGTGTTGGGATCGATGTTCGGCCAAGCGTCGAGAAAGGTGTCCAACTCCTCGTCTATGGCGGGCTTGATAGCCTTGTGCTTCGTGCCATCCCTTATTTCGGAGATGCGAGCGTGGTTGATCGAGCGTGTGGGGCGGGAGAAGTATGCCTGAATATCTTGTGGCACGTATTTGCGCGCCAGCATCGCCTTAACAAGCGCAACCTCCCACTTCTCAAGTGTATTTCCTGGTCTCCTCGCCACTTTCGTTCCGTCCTTATCGCGCTACCCGACCAGCGCATACACGTTTAGTCATTGCCGTAATCGGGCTCGTATTCCATCTCGCGTTCCTGTTGATCCTCATTCAGGCCGGCTGCGTCGATTTCGTCGCTTCCCATGAGCGTCAGCTCGCACGTCCGGCAGCGAAACTCTTCCCCGACGAATTCACGGTCGACTATCTCCTAGATGGCATACTCGTCGCGCTCCTCGCTGATGTCTTCGCCAGTCTGTTCGCCGGTCATGAACGCGCGGCATTTGCATGCCGGGCAGCTCTCGGCCCAAACCTCGTCGTAGCTTCCTTTAAAGAGGCCAGCCTGATGCTGTGGCTCCCGCAGCTCCGCTTCGGTTGTAAGGCGTTCCCTTTCGGCCTTCTTCAGCGCCTCGAATTTTTCCTTGGCAGCTTTGACGCGAAGCTTGACGGCCGCATCGCGAGGTAAAACCGGCCGGTTGACTCCTCAATGCCGATGGAGAAGCGCTCCTCTCTGCAAATAACAACGTCTTTGAATTTCGGTCTGCCCATCGCATCAGCACCATCTAGCGGCCCATATTCGGCGGACTGTTTGTGGCGATAAGAAGGATGACAGACCCGGTGCGCAAGCGAGACAGACGGAAACGAGAACGGATCGCGGATCACTATCTTGCATCATGCAGAAGACGCGCTCCGCGTCGCCTCGGGCGCTGCAAGGTCTCCTGATCGTTGCGCTGCGTGCCACTTGCGGCGGGCCGTTGATCCCCGCGTGCGCATATGCGCAGAGATTTTAAATTAGGGCGTTGTCGAACTGCTCCCCGATACGAGTTGGCAGGATTTGTACGTCATCGTGCCCCCTACGCTCACGACACGCACGCTGTTTCCAGGGAAAGAAGTCCACCATGTTCAGGGCGATCCCGCGGGCATGATGATCCGCCTGGTTTGCCGATCGCCATCGCGCCGACTGCTTCCGCCATATGCTGGCACAGCCATGCGTCACCATTGCCGCACCGATTCCCAGTGCCACCCGTGTCGTCCTGCCTCGCCGCAAAGCGCGCCTCACGCAGGACCTACGTGTGCGGATGGGCATTGACGATTCAGGTCTAAACCAGCGCCTTTATAGTGGATGGTCGCCATCGTCCTGCAGTATGCGCTCCGCTGCGCCCTCCAGATCGTCATATTGACCGCTTCTTAGCGACCACATGAATGCCGCGAGCCCGGCAAGGCCAAGGCCAAGTGCGATGGGGACGAGATACAAGAAATCCGTCATTGGGCACCGCCGCGCGCAGGCTGCAAGGGCGGCGCGCTGCTGCCGTCTGGCAAGCCTCTGTTTTGCCGGCGATGATCGACCCCGCTTAGGCGCAGGGCATTCGCTACCACAAGCAAAGACGACAGGGACATGGCTATCGCCGCCACCAGCGGCGTCACAAAGCCGAGAACTGCGATGGGAACGGCTATCACATTGTAACCGATAGCGAGCGCAAAATTCTCGCGAACCAGCTGCGCAGCGTTGCGCGCCACTGCAATCGCCTGCGGAACAGCCAGCAGGCTCTCACGAAGGAATACGAGGTCGGCGGCATTGCGGCCGACGTCAGCCGCGGTCGCGGGCGCCATCGATGCGTGGGCGGCAGTCAGTGCCGGCGCATCGTTGAGGCCGTCGCCAACCATCAGAGACTTTCGTCCCGCGCGGATCATCGCTGCGATATGCGCGACTTTTCCACCGGGAGACACGCGGGAAACATGAGGAATGCCGAGCGTGGTCGCGAGAGTCCGCACCGGTTCTTCCCGGTCTCCGGACAGAAGCTCGACGGAGAATCCGGCAGCCGCGAGCGTCTCTACTGCCTTTTGGGCATCGGGGCGAAGCCGATCTTCGAAGCTGAACGCGGCGAGGCACTGACCGTTCTCGGAAAGCACGACGCTCGCGGCGGGTATGGAATCCGAAGAGGCTGTGCGCGCAAGCGCCCATTCGGCGCGCCCCAGCCGATAGGAGGTGGTGCCTGCCATAGCCTCGATGCCGGAGCCCGGATGCTCAGCGACCCGATCGAAAATGGTCGGGACGTCTGTGCTCGCGTCGTAGGCTGCGGTAAGTGCTCGGGAATAAGGATGACGCGAATGTGCCGCGATCGCGGCAGCCAGTGCCACGCTGTCGCGGCCGTTTGTATCCTGCATGATGGGCTGCGGCTCGCCGAGCGTGAGTGTGCCGGTCTTGTCGAAAATGACTGTATCGATCTCGGCGAGGCGTTCCAGCGCCCCGCCGTCCTTGACCATGATTCCCTGCTCGAAAAGACGTCGAGCGGCCACGACCTGTACCATCGGGACGGCCAGCCCAAGCGCGCAGGGGCATGTGATGATCAGAACGGCGATCGCGATCGTGATCGCGCGATGAACGTCACCTGTCGCGATCATCCAACCGGCGAATGTCAACAACGCTGTCAGATGAACGACCGGAGCGTAAAGCCGCGCCGCGCGATCGGCGATACGCCGATACCCCGAGCGCCCCGATTCGGCCGCCTCCATCATCCGCATCATCTCGGCGAGGAACGAATCCTTGGCAGCGGCCATGGCGACGATGGTCAGGGGGCCGGTCAGGTTAAGCGTTCCAGCTTGCAGCATAGAGCCTAAGCCTGCCGGCTGCGGCAGGCTTTCGCCGGATACCAGCGAACGGTCGATGTCCGATTGTCCTTTGATCACGCGAGCGTCGACCGGAACACGCTCACCGGCCGCGAGCAGGATCGTCATTCCAGGTTCGATCTCCTGCACCGGAATATAGACGTGACTTCCATCGGGCTGTTGCACCAATGCCCCGCGGGCGGCGAGCCGTGCCAAGCCTTTGACCGCGATCCGCGCGCGCTCGCGCATCATGTGATCGAGCGTGCGTCCGATCAGAAGGAAGAACAGGAGGGAGATCGCGGCGTCGAAGTAGGCATGCGGTCCGTGGTGGATGGTCTCATAGAGACTCAAGCCGAACGCCAGCAGCACGCCGATCGAAATCGGAACATCCATATTGGTGCGGCCGTGCCGCAGGCTTTGCCAGGCCGAATGAAAGAAGATACGTCCGGAATAGGCGAGGGCGGGCAGTGCGATCGCCGTGGAGATCCCGTGGAACAGATCACGCGTTTCCGCGTCGGCGCCCGACCAGACCGACACCGACAGCAGCATGATATTGCTTGCCGCGAAGCCCGCGAGCGCCAGCGCGCGGATCAGTCCCGTCAGCGTCCCGTCTTTGGTCTCGGCAGCCGCGTCGTAGAGATGGGCGTCGTAACCGATGGAATTCAGCGTCTCGACGAATGGCGGTGCCGTGTTGGCGCGCCAATGGATCATCACACGCTTGGTCGAGAGATTGACCCGCGCCCGCTCGACTCCCGGCATCGCGCCGAGCGCCTCCTCAATCGTTTTCATACAGGCGCCGCAATGAATGCCCGGGACTGAAAGATCGGTCTGGTGCAGCCCCTCGCCGACATCGCGGCTCGCGAGAAGCAGCTCGGCCTGGGCGTTGCGGCGGCGATCGACCTCGGCTGCTACAGCAAGCTCAACGCTCGGCGCGCAGCAACTCATCGGGCGGCCTTTGCATTGCGCATTGGAGCGTATGGTGTTGGCGTCACCATGGACGAATAGTCTGGTAGGCATGCCAGGTGCCGTGACCCAGCAGGGGAAACACGACGATCAGGCCGACAAGACCGGTCGCAAGACTGATGAGGAATAGGCCGAGCACGATCGTGCCCCAGGCGAGCATCACCGGTAGGTTATTCCAGACCAGAGCGGTGCTGGTGCCCATCGCGGTCAGTGCATCGACGCGCTCGTTGAGCAGCATCGGGATCGAGAAGGCGCTGATGGCGAAGGAAAATGCCGCGAACAGCCCGCCGACAGCGCTACCGACGAGCAGCATGGCCCAGCCGGTTGGCGTGGTGAACAGCATCGGCGCGATGTGATCGAGACCCGGAAACGGCCGCAGCCCGAAGAACAGGGCGTAGATGATAACCGCAGCGCGCATCCACAGCAGCATCAACAGGCAAAGCAGGACACCCGTGAACAGAATCTGGCCGCCGGACTTCGGTTTGACGAAGATTATCCGCGCCAGGCTGACGGGTTCTCCAGCTGCGAGGCGGCGGCTTTTTTCATAGAGACCGATGGCCACCACCGGCCCGACCACCATGAAGCCGGCAAATGCCGGAAAGAGGATGTAGTCCCATCCGAACGCGACGAGGCCGACCACGATTGCGACGGAGACCAGAAAGACCAGAGCGCCGTAGCTTAAGCTGGCCAGGGGCTGCACGGTTAGGTCGCGCCACCCGGCAGCCAGCCATTTAAAGGCGGTCGACGGCGCCAGATGACGGTTCCATGTCTTCTCGCGCGGCGTTGGGGGAAGCACGGCTGGGATCGTTGTCATTGCCCGTCTCGCTCCACTTCTGTCGCGTCTTTCATCCCGGCGAACATGAAGATCTTGCGGCACTGAACCGGCTATGCGCCGCGTTCGCCTCGCCCTGCCGGATATGATCGACACAGTCCGGCTGCGAGGTCATCGCGACGTAGACCAGATGGCCATTGGCTGCGAAGAGAAGCAGCAGGCCGAGACCGACCGCGAGCCAGATTGCAGCTTTGCGTTTCGATGTGGTCCCGGCTCCTGTGTCGTTCATGGGTTGCGCGACCTCAGATCGACCAGGTACAGTGCGAGGATCTTGCGCTCGAGTGAGCCGAGACGGTTCTCCCATGTCGGCATGTGTCCCTGTCTTCCGCGCCATACAGTTGTGAAGATCGATTGTGGATCGCCGCCGTAGATCCAATTGTGGTCGGTCAGATCAGGTGCGCCCAGCTCAGCCTTTCCCTTGCCGTCATCGCCGTGACAGGAGGCGCAATTGGCTGCGAAAAGCTTTTGGCCAGCCTCAAGTTTTGTAGCAGGAATTTGTTTTGCGGCTGCGGCATCGGAGAGGGACTGCACATAGCTGACCACGTTCTCCACGTCGGCCCGCGGCAAGATCTGGTCGCACCCGAAGGCGAGCATCTGCGCGACACGGGTGTCCGGGTGGCTGGAATTGATGCCGACGCGGATCGTCTCGGCAATGGTCTCGGGGTCGCCACCCCACAGCCAGGACGCGGTTGTCAGGTTCGGGAATCCCTTGCCTCCCTTTGCACTGAGGCCATGGCAGGCGGCGCAATTGTCGCCGAACAAGCTTCGTCCGGTCTGGCGCACGATCGGCATCAGAGCCGGATCGGCCTGGATGGCCTGGTAACTTTCCGCTTCGATCCGCTTGGTCCAGCTCTCGCGATCGAGGGCCGCCCGTTTCAGGGCTTTGTCGACGGTCGTACGTTGGTCGATTCCCAACAGTCCCTTGGTATAGCTCACACCGAGCGGCCAGGCCGGCATCAGCACCCAGTAAACAAGGGAAAAGAGGGCCGTCGCGATGAGAAAGAAATACACTGCCCGCGGCACCGGCGTGTTGAGCTCCTTGATGCCGTTCCATTCGTGCCCAGTGGTCAGGTAACCGGTGTGGGGATCGCGTTCGGTCACCGCCATGGCTTGTCCTCGTCACGGATGATCGACTCCGCTACCCGGTCGAATTGCTTCTTGTTCGACGGCCAATAAGCATAGGCAACCACAAGCAGCGACAGGCCGATGAGGTAGAACAGGCCGAAAGACTTCGAGAACCAGACGAGAGTGCCGTGATCGAATCCCATGGTCACCTCCCAACTGCCGCGACAGGCTTGTGCGCCGCGTCGGTCAGTCGCCCGAGGATCTGCAGATAGGCGACGAGTGCGTCCATTTCCGTCAGCGAACCAGGGACGCCGTCGAAGGCTCGCACATTGGTTGCCGCGCCGTAGTGCTTGGTCACACCTTCCGCGTCCGGGGAGTCAGGCGCCGCTTGCCCATAGGCGTCCGCCGGCGCATTGGCGATCATGTCGTCCGTATACGGCACGCCTACTGCGCGGATAGCCTTGAGCTGCGCCCCTAGGTCGTCGGTCCGCAACGCCGTCCGCGACAGCCATGCATAGGCCGGCATGATGGATTCCGGCATGACGGCGCGCGGATTGTTCAGGTGGGCGACATGCCACTCGTCGGAATATTTACCGCCGACTCTCGCGAGGTCCGGCCCGGTGCGCTTCGAGCCCCACAGCATCGGATGGTCGTATTTGGATTCGACGGCGAGCGAATAAGGACCGTAACGCTCGACTTCGTCGCGCAATGTCCGGATCATCTGCGAGTGACAGGAATAGCAGCCCTCGCGGATATAGATGTTGCGGCCGGCAAGTTCGAGCGGCGTATAGACGCGCATATCGGGCGCCTGTTCGACCGTCTGATGGATAGTGAACAGCGGTGCGATTTCGACGATGCCACCGATGCTGGCGACGCCGATGATGGCGAGCACGAGGCCGATCGCCTTGCGTTCCAGCCGATAATGAAAGCCGAACATGCGCGTCACTCCCCAGGCTGGAGCGCGGGTGTGCCAACGAGCACTGAATCGGGCTTCGCGGATACGGCTTCACCCGCGGTCCGCGGCGCCGTGCGGATCGTCATCCAGATGTTGTAACAGCCAACGACGGCACCGATCAGGAAGAGAAGCCCGCCGACCGCGCGCGCGATGTAATAGGGCCGCATGGCTACGAGCGAGTCGACGAACGAATAGGCGAGCGTGCCGCTCTCGCTATAGGTCCGCCACATCAGCCCCTGGATGATGCCGGAATTCCACATCGCAAAGACGTAGACGATGGTGCCGGCGACCGCGAGCCAGAAGTGGACCTCGACAAGCCGCGCTGAATACATGCTCTCGCGCTTCCAGAGCCACGGCACGGAGGCGTAGATCGCGCCGAATGTGATCATGGCGACCCAGCCGAGCGTTCCGGCGTGGACGTGGCCAACCGTCCAGTCGGTATAGTGGGAGAGGGAGTTGACCGAGCGGATCGCCATGAACGATCCCTCGAACGTAGATAGGCCGTAAAACACCGCCGCCACCATCATGAAGCGCAGCGTGGCGTCTTCCCGGACCTTGTCCCAGGCGCCGTTGAGCGTGAGCAGTGCGTTGGCGGCGGATGCCCACGACGGCACCAGCAGCATCACCGAGAAGGTCATGCCGAGCGTCTGCACCCAATGAGGAAGCGCTGTGTAATGCAGGTGGTGCGAGCCCGCCCACATGTAGAAAAAGGTGATGCCCCAGAAGCTGATGATCGACAGGCGGTAGGAGAAGATCGGGCGGTTCGCCCGCTTCGGCAGATAATAATACATCATGCCCAGGAAGCCGGCGGTGAGGAAGAAGGCCACCGCGTTGTGGCCATACCACCATTGCGTCATCGCGTCCTGTACGCCTGAGAAGGACGAGTAGCTCTTGGCGTGCCCGAGCGACACCGGAACGGCAAGGTTGTTGACGATATGTAGGATCGCCACGACCAGGATGAAGGCCATGTAGTACCAGTTGGCGACGTAGATGTGCGGCTCTTTGCGCCGTGCCAGCGTGCGAAGGTAGATGGAGAAATAGACGACCCACACGATCACCAGCCAGATGTCGGCATACCATTCCGGCTCGGCGTATTCCTTCGACTGGGTGATGCCCATCATGTAGCCGGTGACGGCCAGCAGGCAAAAGAGATTGTACCCGAACAGCACGAACCAAGGACTGAGCTGATCCGGCAGGCGCGCGCGCGACGTGCGCTGTAGGACATAGAGCGACGTCGCGATCAGCGCATTGCCGCCGAAGCCGAAAATGACCGATGTGGTGTGGACCGGCCGGATACGTCCAAAGCTCGACCAGCCGGCATCGAAAGTCAGCTCAGGGTAGACCAACAGCCAGGCGACCCAATCGCCAACGAACAGGCCGAACACGGCCCACCCCATGGCCACGATGATGCCGACCTTCGTCGGGTCGTCGTAATAGCGCTCGAAACGCTGTTCGCTCGGCGCGGGCAGGTAGTATCCGTGGATGACCGCGAAGATGCCAGCAAGCGCGACGAGGATAACCAAGGCACCGTGTCCACCAAGCAGGTCGTCTCGCCCCGCGACGGCGATGGCAAACCCGATGACGGCAAGCGCCAGCAGCATGACGAGGGCGAATTGGCGTTCGCCGATTGTGAGTTGTCCAATCATGGAGCGGCCTTCACTGATTCAATGGGTTGTTCAAAAGCATTTTGAATCGGTGCCGTCTGTCAAGAGTGCATGTCGCGTGAATCATTACAGTCCACCGATGACAAGGCCGCGTCATTCCGTCTTCCGCGCGATGATGAATATGGCATTCAGATTATTGCGGTATCGTTCGAAGACTTTGCGCATGGCGAGCACGCGCCGCCGGGCGGGTCCATCGAGTAGAATGTTCTTCGCAAGCCTTAACGCGGCCAGAATACCCTCGTCCTGGATCACGCGGCGCGGCCGCAGAAGATGCATGGGGCATATCCCACCTCGGCAATCTCAAAGCCGGCCTCCTCAAGAAGAGATCTCCATTCATGCGTGCGCAACGGCCGCGCCCCGACATGAATGACCGACGACAGTGTCTGATCGATATCCTGCTTTTGATCGGCTGGCATATCGTCTGGGACGATGCAAAGCTCATGAATGCCGTATCGGCCACCCGGGCGCAGGAGCCGATATGCTTCGGCAACGATCCGGCGTTTGTGCTCCAGCGTGTTCATGCTCAGCATGGCTTCGCCAACCACGATCGATGCCGAACTCGCGGGCAGGTTCGTGTTGTCAGCCGCACCGATCACGACCGATACATGCTGTAGCCCGGACAGTTGTCCCATCATCCATGCCACGGCTTTGGAGTCGCGTTCGACGCCGGTATATCGGAGCGGATTTTGCTCCAGTATCATCCGAGCGGTGACGCCAAGGCCGGGTGCAAATTCGACGATCTCGTCGGTCGGGCGGATGTCCAGTCCTTTCAGAAGTGACTGGGTCATGCCAAGCCCGCCTGGCCGCAACACGCGCTTGCCGAGCCGCGCCAGCAGCCAATGGCCCGGCATTTTGCCGACGTCGAGATCGCCGCCCGGCAGTTCTTCGTCCTTCATCGATGGCTGCGTCACGCGACTTCTCCCGGTGTGGTCACGCCGCCGCGTCTTCATCCCTGCGCAACGAGACTCTCTCAGGTCTATGTCGCGCCCGCCGCAGGGTCTCTTTGCCAAAATCGATGACCGAGCGCTGCAGAATGCGGCCGGTCGCATCGACGCGGAGCCGGGCGTGCCGTGCGCGATGAAATACGTTCAGCCGGAACGTGCCTTGATCCGCGTCAACTCCGGTTTCGCACACGCTCGTAATGGCGCGGCTACGCATCAAGGCCGGAACATCCGCAGCCGGGATGCCAAGCAACTCACCGATCAGAGCCGCATCAACCACGAAGGTTCCGTCCACGATGTCCACCTGCATGACAATGCTCCAAAGCCCATTCCCCGAAGATGCGTTGACGTCGCTCGCGATAAAGAAGTATTATATATATATCTTATATGCCAGCAGGCATGAATGCAATGGCGGGTTTCGAGTCATGATGAAGCGACCATGGCTGGCGGCGATCCTGATCATCGCCGCAGTATGGTTCGGCATGCTGCTGGGCGTGTCGTTTCTGGCTACCCCGGCGAAGTTCCTGGCCCTCAGCCTGCCGCTGCCGGTGGCGCTGGATGTCGGCCGTCACACGTTCGCGGTCTTCAGCAAGGTGGAATGGCTGCTATCAGCCGTATTGCTGGGGACAGTGCTGGCGGGAGACCGGACATGGCCGAGCGTGAGCGTTGCGGCAGTCGCAATCCTCCTGGTCGCAGCAGAAACAATCTGGTTACTCCCGCTGCTCGATCAACGGGTCGGCATGATCATTGCGGGAGAAAGGCCCGCTCCATCCAATCTGCACAATTTGTATATCGCCTTTGAGTTGGCCAAGCTGCTGGCGCTGAGCTTTGTCGTCCTCGTCATGGCGAGAAAGCTCGCCGGTTCGCCGTCAAATCTTCATTCCGATGAATCGGCGGCGCGATAGAATTCCACATAGAAGCGCCCCGGTTCGACAAAGGCGACCCGGTGCAGAATGCCGGATTCGATGACGACACTTTCGCCGGCCGCGGCCAGTTGCTCGCCGTTGTGAGGCGGCTCAAGGCGGTAAAGCACTGTTCCCTCGAGGACGTGGAGCAGTCCCCAGGTCCCGGCCTTGGTTGAGTGCGCGGCTTGCAGCTTCGTCGGGAGAGTCTCCGGCGTAAAGTCCGGTGATCGGCCATAGGCAACAAGACCGGCCGGAAGCTCTTTTGGAATGCGCGACATGTGCGGTTCGTCCGTCAAGATCCGCCAAATCAAGCCATCTTGTCGGCAGCTTGCAAAAGATATCTATTCAATGCATCTTAAGCAAGCTCTATTCAATTGACTCATTGACGACAAAGTTGGAATCGCGATGCGGCTGACGAATTTTTCCGACTATGCGCTGCGTGTCTTGATGTACGCTGCGACGCGCGACGAGCGTCTCATCACCATTGATGAGACTGCCAAGGTCTACGGGATTTCCCGCGCGCACCTCATGAAGGTCGTCAATCAGCTCACGCGAACGGGTTACCTGAAGGCCGTCCGGGGGCGCTCGGGCGGCCTCGCTTTGGCCAAGCGTCCCGACAAGATACGCCTTGGCGACGTCTTGCGTGCGACCGAGCCGGACTTCGCGCTGGTCGAATGTTTTGCATCCGGCAATCAATGCATGATCACGCCACGCTGCCGGTTGCGCGGAGCCCTGAAGGAAGCGCTCGGCGCGTTCATGGGAACGCTCGACCGCTATACCTTGGCCGACCTGATCCTTAAGCCCCGTGATTTCGGCATTACGCCGGCAGCGTAAGGCATCGTGGAGAAGGTATCCACGTGCGCCATCCAATGACACTGCCTTCAGGTCCTTACCATCACGCATCTAAGACGGGCCTTTCAGCAGCGGTAATTGACGAACTGGTCGCCGCCTTCTACGCCAAGATGCGACAGGACGCTCTGCTCGGTCCCGTCTTCGCTGACATCCTCGGCGAAGATTGGGATGCTCATTTGGAAAAGGTCGCCGCCTTCTGGCGTTACACGACCCGGCTCGACCGGACGTATCATGCGCGTGACTTCATGCCCGCGCACATGAAACATCCTCAAATTCAGGCATCGCTTCTGCCTCGTTGGCTGCTGCTATTTCGGCAGACCGCGCGAGACGTTTGTCGAAAAGAAGCGGCGGACCAATTGATCGACATTGCTGAGCGCATGGCCGAGTCGATCGCGATGAGTCTTGCTCGCCGAGGGGCGCCGGCCGAGCCTAGTTAGTTGCCGCCTGCCTTACCGCCGAAATTTGCGCCCCGCTGCCTCCGATCGTCTGAGTGAGTTTGACGCCGAGTCACGACGGTGGCTTGTTCTTGTGCTCATCACCATTAACATATATAGACAATGTATCTTTTGTCGGGAGGCCGGCATGCCTCGGAGTTTCGCTCGGATAGCCGCGATCAGAACCCCGGCGTGGGCAGAGTGCGTCGATTTCAAGCGCCATCGCTGTCCGAGCATTGGGCAGCCCGAATGGCATCCGCGTTCTGCCGAAACCGCTCGTCTTTCAAAGGCCGAATGCCTGGAAATGATATTCGCGGCTGCCAGCCAGGGGATCAGCGAATGTCTGGACTGCATGATCCTCGCTCTTGAAGCCAGCGAAGTCGCAAATGCTGATCGCATCGACGTCGACGATGGAGGCGCGCCATATTGAAGAGCAACCAGGTTTTCGTCGTCCCGAACAGTGAGGCCGAGCGCGCCTATCTTGAATCGCTCATTTGCGAGGATTTTGAGCGTTGCCATACCGGGACAACGCTTGAAGACGTGAAGGCTTCGTTCTCGACGGAGGACAAGGGGCTCTACCACGATTGGTTGGCAGTCGCGGTGACACGCGCCGCGCGGAAGTCCCCCTCGTTTCTGGAAGCCGCCGCATGAGTGGAGATCAACTGCGTTCCGGTAAGGCGGAACTAAATTCCGCTCATGAAAATTCCGCCGGACTGCGAGCCGGGCACGACGGCGGGCCGGAGAGGCGCGCCCGGATCACAGCGGATATCATGGATAGGACGGGAATTGATGAAGCCATGATCGAACGCCTGGTCCGCACTTTTTACGGGCGGGTTCAACTCGACCCGTTGATTGGGCCGATCTTCACAGCGAGGATTGTCGATTGGGAGCACCACATCGCCAAACTATGCGCGTTTTGGTCATCGGTCGCGCTGATGTCCGGCCGCTATCATGGTCAACCGATGCAAAAGCATGTGAACCTTCCCGTTGACGGCCAGCACTTCGATCGCTGGCTGGCAATCTTCGAAGAGACGACCACGGAACTCTGTCCGCCCGCGGCGGCGGCTCACTTCATTGAGCGCGCCCGCCGCATCGCCGACAGCCTCGAGATGGGGATCGCGACCCAACAGGGGCGGCTTTATCGGCCGCGTCATTCGGTCGATGAGCCCGGCCGAAATGGGCATCGGTGATGTAATCTGAAATGTCTTACCGGCCGCGGCGCGACCGGCGAGGAAGATGGCCGCCGGGAGCAGGATCAGGAGCCCGTTGAGGGCGATGATTGGCATACGCCGCTTCTTCGCAAGGATAATGGGAGCAATGCTGCGGCCGCCGAGCGTGAACCCCGTTCCACCAACGGCCGCCATCGACGGGATGAGGACGTTCTTCACGGCGGCGACCATTGTGTGGCTCGCGAACAATTCCGAGTGCCGGTCGACGTCCAAAAAGTTAGGATCGTCAGGAATGCGATGGCGCCGGTGACGAGGTGAACACGACGAATCACGGGGCGGGCAAGCATGATCGCTCTCCGATGGCCGGGGCGCTGCACCTTACAAGTATCTCATGCTCTTTGAGAGCGTCGCGAAGACCTGTAGTCAACCTTGGCCCGTTCCTCGACGCATTGACCTGGATCAAGCCGGAAAATGGAGCGGTCCACGCGCCGGCCATTGTCGCAATCGGTCGCCGGAACCTCGACGCCGCCAGCGGCGCTACCGCCCTCCAGCAACATCATACATTTTCCTGAGAGCGAGAGTTGACAGCGCCAAATCACATCCTGCCCCCTGGGCTTGTCGCTTCTATGGAGCTGCGTCGACATAAATCGGATTTCGAGGTCAGAGGAGTTGACGAGCAGGCATCGATCTGTTCGCGATACGCAACGGGGCGCGGCTCTTCGGGCAAGCAGGCGCACCGGCAGCTACCTCTTTGATCGTCTGTCACCACCTTAGGGATGCGAACGCCGATTCAACACTATGATCGCCGAGACTACGACAAAGCGCGATCGCTCAGAGCGGGGCTGCATACGAAAATCGTAGTCTGGAGCGCTCTTGGCAGGCCAAGGCGCGCATTTTCGCATTCTAGCGAAAGGATGGCGCGCCGTCATCGGTGATTGTCGGGTTGGCACGCTTGCCGAGCTTGATCAACTCCTCGCGTGTGCAATCGAAGAGGTCGCTGAACGCGTGAAATTGCATGCGTTTGAGGATGCGCTTCACTTCGGACAGGTGGTCGGGGTCTTCGGGGCTGACCAACAGGTGGACGTTCACGAAGCCCGACTTCGCCGCGACATCGAGGCGCAGCTCGACGTTCGGGAAGAGCAGCATCACGCCGGGCAACCGGCCAGCAACCTTGTGTTTGAGGAATTCCTCGTAGGTATCAGTAACGTGATAGTCGGTGACGGCAATCGCCTCGATCTTCGGCATCAGGCCTTCCAGCGTCGTGAGGTAGGCCCCCCAGGGATCGACGGCACCGAAATGGTTGTTGAGGATGGTGCCGGGCGCATGGATATGCGGCTCCCATCGGTGCCATTCTGAACCGCGACTGATCATACGCCCCCTAGTGTTCTTCTGTCCTGTTGTCCTGCTCCGTTACCGCAGATGCAACTGCACGGCAGCTCCCTACCGAGCATTCTGTCGTAGGAATATTTCGTGAAACTAGCGGCACCGTGTCCGCACTTCCTGCGGTCTAATTCGCGGAAAACAACTCGGGCCTGAACGGAGTATAGGCGAGCGCTGGCCGCATGCCTTCGCCTTGATAGTGCCGATGTGGAAGTCGGAAATGTACAAATCTGGCGCACGCCGTCTCTTCGGCAGCACGCACGTCAATATTTAAACCAACTGCGATTTCAGTTAGTTGGGGCCGATTTTCAGGCGTTATTTTGGAGGGCTATAGCGTAAACGTAGTTATCATCATCACCCGGTGCGGTGCGCCATCTAATCCTGATGCACAATCAATTTCCAGATCGCTCCAAAACGAGCCCAGACTAAAATTTCCATTTAGTCTGGGTTTTAGTCTGGGGAAGTTTTGTACCAGTCGCAAGATGTAAGACCTCCGCAGACCTCCGCGTAGTGTCTCGCGGTTTTTGCAGATTCTTCCGGTCCGAAGGCGCACACTCGACTGCTATTCTCCGGCTGCATCGTAATGTCCGAGCGCATCCGCCTCCGCCGCGATCATTTCGTGTTCGAAATCGATCACACGCGCGACGAACCGGGGCTTTTATGCGATCCCAACAGGTCTGGGCGAAAGTCAGGGACCTTCAGGAGCGCCGTATGGAATCGCGGCGGCAACGGATGCTGCGCATTTGGGTTTTTCCATGAGGACGTTCGCATTGGGCAATTCGGATTTCAGTGACCAAGCGCAACGCTTTCCAAGAGACGCAAGCACAAGAGTGAAAGGTATGGTACGCCGAGCCAGGCAAGCTGCAACACCGCTTTCACCGCTCGCCGCCGAAGCGGAGTTTGAGCGCGAGCTCGAAGTGTTCCGCACAGAGGCGGAATCGGCGGGCCAGTTTTTCTACGCGTTCCTCGCGATCCATGCGGCCGCTGCTGCGAAACGGCCGGTCCTCAATCACATCAACACCGCGCCGCTCTTCTGGAAGACGATGCTCGGCGCCCTTCGTCGCGCTCGGCCGCGCCTTTGATGAAAAATCCACGCACAATGCCGGCACGCTGCTGCGCCTAGCGCAGAATCATCCGCAGATATTCTCGAGGGCCGCGCTTGCGCGCCGCAAGCAGGGTTCAGCCGCAACGCCGCCGGCGTGGCTCGGCAGCTACATGAGGAGTATTTACGAGCCGAAGCCTGCCGATTTCCGGCGCCTGCGCAACTATGTCAGCACGCATCGCAAAATCTACGCCGACAAGTACCGGCCGCTGCGCCACCAAGTGTTTGCGCACAAGGGGCTCTCCGACGCGGCGGCGGTGTCGGCGCTGTTCGCGCGCACCAATATCCGCGAGATGCAGCGCATGCTGACCTTCCTGATGTCGCTGTATGACGCGCTGTGGCAGTTGTTCTTTAATGGACACCGTCCGGTGCTGCGCCCGAGGAAGTATTCAGTCGCCCGCATGCGGGCGCGGGCAATGAAGGACGCAAAAGGCGGGCATGTGCATGAGCGGCTTGTCTATGAGGCCGAGCGCTATCTGAGCGCCGCCAGCCTCCGGAAGCGGCCGAATCCCTGGAAAGGCGGGGATTTGCCATCGGTTATAGCCTGATTTATTCTGTCGTATAAACAGGTTGTGGCCTGATATGGATCCATGATAATTAAGACTGTGGCCTGATCCACAGGGCCATAAAATCAGGTTGTAATATGAAAAAAGATACCCTTCGGCGCGCCCGTCAGCGCCTCGACGAACGCCTGGCGCCGCTCAAGCCGGAAGACCGGTTCCGGCCACCGCCCAAGGGGTGGGTGCGGGCGATCCGCGATGGCCTTGGCATGACCGGGGTGCAATTCGCGCGCAGGCTCAGCATTCGTCCGCAGAGCGTGGACGCGCTTGAGCAATCGGAAGCCAACGGATCGATCCAGCTCAAGACGCTGCGCCGCGCCGCCGAGGCGCTCGACTGCACGCTTGTCTACGCGCTTGTGCCGAAGGCATCGCTCGAAGGCGCGGTGCGTGAGCGCGCGCGCAAAATCGCCATGCGCGATCTCGGCCGCGTGGCCCATACCATGAAGCTGGAGGCGCAAGAAACTGGGAATGCCAATCTCGACGCGCGCATCGAGGCGTATATCCGGGACGTTCTGAAAGAGCGCGATCTCTGGAATGACTCATGACCGATCTGTTTCAGGAACCGGACGACGCGACGCCGCTCGATCCGGCACAACGCGATGCGCTGCTGCAGACCTGGATCACCACGCGCAACGACCTCAACGAGGCCGAACAGGAAAACATCGTCAAGGGTGCGGCCTGGGCGCGCCAGCGCCGCGGCGCGAAGCCTGCCGACCTGCTGACCGACGACTACGTCAAGACGCTGCACAAGCAGATGTTCGGCGAGGTCTGGAAATGGGGCGGCACCTACCGGCAGAACGAACTCAATATGGGCATCGCTCCGCATCTCGTCCCGGCCGAGATACCGGCCATGCTCTCCGACGTGCAGTTCTGGGTCGACAACAAGACGTTCGAGCCCGACGAAATCGCAGTGCGTCTGCATCATCGCCTGACGCAGATTCATGCCTTTTCGAACGGCAACGGACGCCATGCGCGCATGATGGCCGATCTGCTGATCGAACGGCTCGGCGGCAAACCATTCAGCTGGGGCGGCGGCAGTCTCAAGGACGTGGGGACGCTGCGCGATCAATACGTGGCCGCGCTGAAGGCAGCCGACAATCATGACCTGCAGCCGCTCATGGCCTTTGTGCGGTCGTGAGAGAAAGGACGCGCGCGGACAAGGAATGAATCTGAGCCTGCCCGAACACAGCCTCGTCGTGTTCGTCGACAGCACAGGACATGTGGCCCTGGTGCCAGGTCATCCCGTCTACGGTCTCGGCGGCTGCGCTGTAGTGGCGCGCCATCTCGATGCCGTGCGCGCGACGCAAGGACATTGAATCCATCGCGCAGTTTTTCCGGACGGGGGCATTCGCTCGTCGCGGCGCCACGATCACGACCAGGGCGCGGCGCGACAATGATATCGCCGTCATCACTGCTATTGCCGGCGTTCGGAAGAACCGCATCGTCGACATCGTGAAGTGGACGCCGTGCACCGAAGTGTACGTCGTGTTCGAGTCCTCACAGCGCGCCGATCCGCTGATCGAGGCCGCGTTGGGCGACTTTACGCTGGTGGAGGCCGGCCGGCCGATCCCGGTTGAATGCTACTTCATGCCGAAAGCCGTGCATGATCCCGCGCTCGAAGTCGCAGACTTCGTCATGCATGCCGTCGGGCGCCGGCCCGACACCGCTTCGAGGGCAGGGACGGTTTGTGCCCGACTTCGCGGCCGTCTTTCACGACTAGGATTCAAGGCGCGTGAGCATTATGGACGTGAGCTAGGTGCGCACCTCCGGTTCCGCCCAGGGTTGATTTCCACAAATGTGGATTTGGGGCATCGTTAGGCCGGCACGTAGCCGGGGTTGAACGCGCTGAAATCCTGCGGTGTCGGCACGGCGCTCCGGTATTCCGGAAACTTGAGGTCCAGATCGATCAGCTCGTGCACGGTGCCGCCGTGCAGCAGGCGCAACAGCTCCGCGGTCACTAGCGTGGGATGAGAAGCCGAACGCGTCCGGTCTCGCCGTTCCGGGAATGCCCATCGGTTCTCCCGGCATGGAAGGCGGAACGCCCGAGACTTACACGGTCATTCAGTTCGGAGCTCAAGGCCGAAAAGAGTACATGCGCTTTCTCGGGGATCGGGCGTTGTGATCGCCGTCGTGGTCATCCGGATTCCCTATTCTCGAATTCCTAATAGGGAGCCTGTCAATTGGGTCTCTGTGAGCGGCCATTGTGCGGTAGTAGGGGCTTTCGGGGCCCCTGTCTCTGGCCTCAAAAATTCCGTTCCTGGCAGCCTCATCGCCGATGCGCGGAGAACGCGTGCACGCGCGCTCGGAGACCAGTTTAGTGTTGTGCAAAAAGCGTTTTGCTTTGATCATCTGCTTCGACATGCGCACTGCACGCACGCAGATTGAGTCAGCGCGTTCGCAATCAAACTGCCTCGGCAGTACGGCGAAATTTTCTCGTCGTCGACAGCGACCAACATGAGGATGCCTGCTATTCTTCGCAGCGGATCGTGGAGTGCGTGAGCATAGAGTTTTGTTTTGCTCCGAGACGAATGATCCTCGGTCTTGTCATGAAGGCGTGAGAGCGTATGGCGGTGGACGACTCCCCTCATAAGGAGATCACGGATCTCCAAGACCGTCTCGCCGAACTCGATCGCGAGCGCGCGAGCGTTCTTGCTGCGCTTGAGCAATTGAAGCGGTGCCCCACGGTTGAGGTGCAGTCCACGCCGACGTCTCAAATGGCGGGCGTCGTTGCGGGTCCGGCGGCACTCTCGAATGCCGAAAAGGTCGCCTTGTTTCGTTCGCTCTTTCGGGGTCGCGACGACGTCTTCCCCCGCAGGTGGGAAAACGCGAAGACCGGTAAGGCGGGCTACGCGCCCGCATGCCACAACGAATGGGTTCGCGGCATCTGCGAGAAGCCGCGGATCAAGTGCAGCGCCTGCCCGAATCAGGCATTCGTGCCTGTCACCGACGAGGTTGTGAGAAGCCATCTACAGGGGCGGGACGTCGCCCATCCCGGAAAGCCAGAGTCGTTCATAGCAGGCGTCTATCCGCTCATGACGGATGAGACCTGCTGGTTCTTGGCTGCCGATTTCGACAAGCAGTCTTGGCAGCGTGATGCGCTGGCGTTCCTGGCGACATGCCGGGAGAAGGGTGTGGCCGCAGCCCTTGAGCGCTCCCGCTCCGGCAACGGCGGTCATATTTGGATCTTCTTCTCGGAACCGGTGCAGGCATCCGAGGCGCGCAAGCTCGGTGCCCATCTGGTGACGGAGACGATGGAGCGCTGCCCCGATTTGGGGTTTGAATCGTATGATCGGTTCTTTCCCAGCCAGGACACCATGCCTGCCGGCGGGTTCGGCAACCTGATTGCGTTACCGTTGCAGAACGGTCCTCGGCAGATTGGCAACAGTGTCTTTGTGGACGACGAACTGCGACCTTACGACGATCAGTGGACTTTCCTGTCGAGCCTCAGGCGCATGAGCCGAGCCGAAGTCGCCAACCTGGTCGACCAGGCGTCGGCTGCAGGGCGAATCGTGGGCGTGCGCCTTCCTCTCGACGACGATGAAGACAAACCCTGGTTGGCGCCACCATCACGGAGAAAGGCTGAGCAGCCGATCGTTGGCGTGATGCCGGCGCAGGTCGAGGTGGTCTTGGCCAATCTGGTGTACATCGATCGGAGCGCGTTGCCGCCATCGCTGGTCAATCGACTCATCCGTCTCGCAGCGTTTCAGAACCCTGAATTCTACGCCGCGCAAGCGATGCGGCTACCTACCTTCGGCAAGCCGCGCGTGATTTCCTGTGCGGAACTCTTCACCAAGCACATTGCGTTGCCGCGGGGCTGTGTCGATGCTGCTCTCGACCTCCTCACTGCCAACGGAATCCGCCCCGAACTGCGTGACGAGCGATATGAGGGCACGCCCCTCGGGACGCGCTTTCTTGGAACGCTCACCACTGAGCAGCAGGCGGCCGTGGACGCCCTGAAGGCGCACGATACCGGCGTGCTCGCAGCCACAACGGCCTTTGGAAAGACCGTGGTGGCTTGCAATCTGATAGCCGACCGAAACACCAACACGCTGGTCCTGGTGCATCGGCAGCTACTGCTGGATCAATGGGTGGCGCGGCTACGCGCATTCCTCGACCTCGATGCGAATCGTGTTGGGATCATCCGTGGTGGACGGAAGCGGCCGACGGGCTTCATCGATGTTGCGACCGTCCAAAGCCTGGTCAGGAAGGGCGAGGTGTCCGACGTCGTGGCCGGATACGGGCAGCTCGTTGTTGACGAATGCCACCACTTGTCCGCCGTCAGCTTTGAAGCCGTGGCTCGCGCCGCCAAGGCGAAATATGTGCTCGGCCTGTCCGCGACCGTAACAAGGAAGGATGGCCACCACCCCATCATCTTCATGCAATGCGGCCCGATCCGTTACCGCGTCGATGCGAGAAAGCAGGCGGCCGCCAGGCCGTTCTCACACCGGGTGGTGGCCAAGAAGACTGCATTCCGCGCGGAACGGCAGAAGCCCGATGCACCGGTAGCGATTCAGGAACTCTACGGCCTCTTGGCCCGCGACACGGCCCGCAATGACATGATTTTTGACGACATCCTCTCGGCTCTCGAAGCCGGGCGATCCCCGGTCGTGATAACCGAGCGCAAGGACCACCTGCAGGCAATCGCAGAGCGGCGCACGAGGTTCGCCAAGAATGTAATCGTCCTGAAAGGCGGGATGGGAGCCAAGCAACGCCATCAAACGAGCACGGCTCTGGCGTCCGTGCCGGACGGCGAGGAGCGCGTCATTGTGGCGACCGGTCGCTATCTCGGTGAGGGCTTCGACGACGCACGTCTCGATACGCTGTTTCTCACGATGCCCATATCTTGGCGCGGAACCCTCGCACAGTATGCGGGCAGGCTTCACCGCCTTCACGCAGCCAAGCGGGAGGTCGTGATCTACGACTACGTCGATGCGGCCGAGCCCCTGCTGGTCAAAATGGCCGGAAGGCGGGAAGCTGGCTACCGGGCCCTGGGCTACGACGTGACCCATGCTGATGACCTGTTTTCCCGCGCGGCGGGCCGCCCGCGAGAAAGAGTTTCTGATCTTTCTGTCGTAGTGGATCAAATCTGACGCTTGGAACCGACAGACGTGGCAAGGGGGTGGCGGATCAATTCGGGATCATCGACAATGCGAAACCGCAGAGTCCTGATGCCGCCGATAGCGAACGTAAGAGCGTTACGAGTCCGACATGGCAAAAATCACCCGCACGAAGTCCGTTCCCCAGAACATGCGGACCATCTACGATACCATCGTTGGTCTGACAGACCACTTCTGCCGTGATCATCTGGATGACAAATACCGCGAACTGGCGCAGCACATGGCTGCAGCGCTGTGTCGCAAGCGAACTAGCCCGGTCACCTCGGGGCAGCCTCGGACCTGGGCCTGTGCCATCATCTATGTGTTAGGCCAGATAAACTTCCTATCAGACCGATCGACGAAGCCATACATGACCACGGCTGAATTGTGCACCGCGTTTGGGGTCGGCCAGAGCACCGCCAGTGCAAAGGCGCGCGTTATTTCCCAGATGCTGAATACTCACCAACTTGATCCGAAATGGTCGCTGCCGAGCTTGTTGGATGCGAACCCGCTAGTTTGGATGGCCGAGGTCAATGGCATTGTGGTCGATTTGCCATATGCCACGCGAGGTCCAGGAGATCGCATTCCATAAGGGCATGATTCCCTATATCCCCGCCGATCGGGATTGAGGTTCTCGTCTTGCAGCGGCAGCCGCCGAAAGGTTGGGTTCTAATTGTCAGACCGACTGTAGCGCGACAATCTGGGAGAGAGGCGCGCGACAATCTGGATGAGAATCTTGTGTCGCGGCGGTGGTGATGATCGCGGCATTGATTGTCGCGCGCAAGAGGTTTTGTCGGTTTGATTGTCGCGGAGCGTCAATCAGG
>WHTP01000192.1 GCA_009377695.1 Hyphomicrobiales bacterium
GATATCGTTGTAGAAGCGTGCCTCGACGATCAGGAGGCGCACACCTGCAAGGTCGCCTGCATCGGTGCCGGTTGCCCGGCGCGGCTCTGCCATTCGTTGTCTCCGCTAGTGTCCCGATTCCGAAGTTCTTACCATTTCGCAGCGGCCTCTTATACGAACTTCGGAATCGAAGGACACTAGCAACTCTTTGAATCTAGTGTGGCTTTGGTTCAGAAGTCCGCATGTCGGACTCGCCGCGAGAACGATGCGGACTTCTGAACCACCACACTAGTGGCGAAGTCAGTACAAGCGGATCGCCAGTGCCGCAAGGGCGGCCTTCGGCTGGAATGATCACGCCTTTTTCATCGAGTTGCGAACCGGCCGCAACAAGGCCGGGCGAATGCGGGAGTCAACGAACTAGCGCGTCTCCATAAGCCGCGCCACGTATCGCGCCATCAGATCGACCTCAAGATTGACCGCATCGCCCGCTGCGAGCGTGCCAAGCGTCGTCACCTTCAGCGTGTGCGGAATGATCAGCACCGTGAAGGTATCGCCGTCGACCTCATTGACGGTCAGCGAAACACCGTCGAGAACGACTGATCCCTTCGGCGCGATGAAGCGCGCGAGCGGCGCCGGCGCGCGCAATATCATGCCCGCCATCTCGGTCAGGTCCTCTCGCCGCAGCAGCGTCGCGATCCCGTCCACGTGTCCGGCAACGATGTGCCCGCCGAGCTCGTCGCCGACCTTCAGAGGGCGTTCCAGATTGACTTTCGTGCCGTGCCGCCATCGTCCGACCGTGGTCAACCGCAGCGTCTCGGCGGCGGCATCGACCGAGAACCAGGTTCGTCCATCGTCCTCGCCGATGGCTACGACCGTCATGCATGTGCCGGAACAGGCGATCGAGGCACCCTCAACGATCGACGTGCGCGGATAGCTGCAGGCGATCTTGAGCCGGTGCAGCCCCTCGCCGCGCTGGCGGACTGCAACAATATCGCCGATGTCGGTCACGATGCCGGTGAACATTGCGCCCTCACGCGACCGCCTTGATGACCGCCGTTGGATGCCTGTGCCAGACCGGATCGGCGGCCTTGAAGCCGGCGACCTTCATCGAATGCTGATGCAGCGGCACACCGCCGAAATTATCGAAATGATCGTAGTCGAGGAAGCATCCGCCGGGTTTCAGCAGGCCATGCACGGCCTCGTAGCACGCCGCCATAGCGGCCAGGTCCTTGAGATTGTGGATCGCGATGCCCGACACCACGAGATCGAACGGCCCGCCGACCTTATGCGGCCAGGCTGGATCGTTGAGGTCGCATTGTACGTAATGGATCGCGCGGTCGTGGCTTGAGAATGTCTCCTTCGCGCGCGCGAGCATGTGCTCGGAGAAATCCTGCAACGTGAGGCGCGCTGCTGGAAATGCGTCCAGCACCGCCTCGGTGACGACGCCGGCGCCGGCGCCCACGTCGAGGACGTCGATCGCGGCGTCCGATGGAAACGGGACCGCGGCAATCAGGGCTTCTAGGATCGGCATGCGCTCCGCCATGCGGCGCGCGTCGCGGGCGATCCAGTCGGCAACATAGCGGTGCGAATGCCAATCATGCGGATCGTGGTGGTGATGATGGTGGTGATCGTGGCTGTGGTCGTGGCTGTGGCTGTGACCATGATCATGGGAGTGGCTGTGCGAATGGCCGTGCGAGTCTGTGTATTTGGGATCGTGAGACATCTGTTACTCCTCGCGGCCAAACATCACGCCGCCCAGTGCACGTCAATCGGCAGGCCGCGCGAAACGTGAGATGGTATCGGCTCCGGCCATCGCGATGCCTGTCATGACGAGCCGCCGTGACGCGGTCAATGCGTCGAGGGGAAGCCCCTCCAACGCATCGATCCCGTCCGAGCCGATGACCTTGGGAGATCGGAACACGACCGCCTCGTCGACCAGATCGGCGCTGACGAAGGCCGCCGACACGATCGGCCCGGCTTCGATCATCAAGCGCGTGATTCCGCGCTCGGCCAATGCTCGCAGCACCCCTTGAAGCTCAAGCTCGCCATCCGTCGACCCGACACGCAGCACCGCGGCGCCGCGCGCCCGCAAGGCCTGCTCACGATCTTGCGGCGCGGCTTCGCTGGTGACGACCCAGAGCGGCACGTCCGGTGCGGTCGCCACAAGTTTGCTCTCGATCGGCAACCGCAAGCGCCCGTCGACCACCACCCGGACCGGAGACCGATCGGCCATGCCGGGTAGCCGGCAGGTCAGCAGCGGATCGTCTGACAGCACCGTGCCGATCCCGGTCAGTACGGCGTCGCTGGTCGCGCGCATCAGATGGACACGGTTGCGCACGGCCGAGCCGGTGATTTGGACCGGCCGCCGACCCGCCAGCCCGGCCTTTCCATCGGCGGAGACCGCCAGCTTGAGGATCGTGTGCGGCCGTCCATCGGTGATGCGGCGGATGTGGCCAGCGTTGTCACGACGGGCTTCTTCGGCGCCGACGCCGACCTCGACCATCACGCCGTTCTCGGCAAGCCGCCAGTGGCCCGCGCCGGCGACCTGCGGATTGGGATCGGCAATGGCCGACACCAGCCGCGCGACGCCGGCTTTGATGATCGCGTCCGCGCACGGCGGCGTCCGGCCGTGATGGGAGCAGGGCTCAAGGGTTACGTAGAGCGTTGAGCCGCGCGCGGCGTCGCCGGCGCGGGCCAGCGCCTCGGTCTCCGCATGCGGACGCCCGCCCGGCTGCGTCCAGCCGCGGCCGACGATCACCAGCCCTGTGCCATCGTCGCGCACGACGACGGCCCCCACCGCGGGATTTGGCCAGGTGCGGCCCAAGCCACGGCGGCCAAGCGCAAGCGCCAGTGCCATGAAGCGTTCGTCATCGGACCGAGCGGTCATCTGACCCTTGTTGCATAATCCTTAAGCATCCGGTCAACTGTGCGTCCGCATGGACTGATCATACATCGCATCACCGAAATTGAGCACGATGACATCGCGCCACAATATCCTGTTCTTTATCACTGACCAGCTTCGCGCCGACCATCTCGGCTGCTATGGCAACCGCATTGTGCGCACGCCCGCCATCGACTCGATTGCCGCGCGCGGCGTCGCCTTCGATCGCTTCTACGTTGCGAGCCCGGTCTGCCAGCCCAACCGGGCGACCCTCGCCACCGGCCGGCTGCCGTCGCTTCACGGCGTGCGCTTCAATGGTATCTCGCTGTCGCTCGCCGCCAACACATTCATCGAGGTCTTGCGCGCTGGCGGCTGGCGCACGGCCCTGATCGGCAAGAGCCATCTGCAGAATTTCACCGGCCTGCCGCCGAGCTTGAAGAAGGCGGAACCGCCCGCAGGCTATCAGCTCCCGCCGAAGGGCTACGACGAAGCCGAAAAGGACGATCGCGGCGACCCGATCTACGATCAGGAGAGCGGCCGCGAGTGGGCGAGCAATCCGGCGCATTCGCTTTGCCTGCCCTATTACGGCTTCGATCATGTCGAATTGTGTTCCGGCCACGCCACGCAGGTGCACGGCAATTACACCAAGTGGCTGCGCGAGCGTCGGACCGACGCCGACACGCTGCGCGGTCCCGACAACCAGCTCCCGCACGATTGCGTGCTGCCGCAGGCTTGGCGCACGGCGCTGCCGGAGGACCTCTATCCGACCTCCTATGTCGTTGAGCGCACGTTGGCCTGGCTTGATGATTTCGCACGGCGCAAGGACGGCGCGCCGTTCTTCCTGCAATGCTCGTTTCCCGATCCGCACCATCCGTTCACGCCCCCCGGACGCTACTGGGATATGTACAAGCCGGACGATGTGGCGCTGCCGGACACCTTCCACATCGGCAACCGGCACCAGCCGCCGCACGTCGCCGCGCTCCATGCGGCGCGCGACGCCGGCACGCGCATCGCCAACACGCAGGCGGCATTCGCCGTGAGCGAGCGTGAGACGCGCGAGGCCATCGCCCTCACCTACGGCATGATCACGATGATCGACGACGGGGTCGCCAAGGTGCTCCGGCGCCTCGACGAGCTCGGATTGAGCAAGGATACCGTCGTCATCTTCACGAGCGACCACGGCGACCTTATGGGCGACCATCAGCTCATGTTGAAGGGCCCGTTCGCCTATGAAGGACTGACCCGCGTGCCGTTCGTCTGGGCAGAGCCCGACGGCGCACATGCGGGCACGCGCACCGACGCGCTCGCCGGTACGCTCGACATCGCCGCGACCGTGCTCGATCGCGCGCGCATTGCTCCCTACAACGGAATCCAGGGCACGAGCGTGCTGCCGATGATGAACGGCGGCGCCGGACACGACGGAATCCTGATCGAGTATGGCTCGCAGCGCCCGCTCCACGGCACCACCGGCGAGATGGCGATGCGCACTCTGGTCGATCGGCGATACCGGATCACCTATTACCGTGGCGTGCCCTGGGGCGAACTCTACGATCTCGAGAACGACCCGCTCGAGATGGACAATCTCTGGGATGATCCGGCGGCGGCGAATGCCAAACGCGAGATGACGCAGCGGCTGCTGCACAAGATGATGGAGCTTGCCGAGCGCAGCCCGCGGCCAACGCGGTCGGCGTGATATATTTGTGCCGTCATTCCGGGGAGCCGAAGGCGCGAGCGGGCGCCACACGCGCTCACGCCACTTCGCTCTGATAACCAGAAGAGCTGTCTGATTCGGATGATTGGCCTGTCTTTAAAATTCTGCCATCGAGGTAGGACGAGAGATGGTTGCTGAGGTCGCGGGCGTCATCGCCCGCGCCATCGATCAGAGACGATTTTCGACGTCGCATGAAATGCAGCCCCATGACATAGAGGCCCGGCAGATCAACGACACCGCCGTCGTGGCGGACCATCCCTTTGCGGTCGAGCACCGGCACATCGAGCCACGCGTAGTCTGGGCGATAACCGGTGGCCCAGATGATCGTCTTGATCCCTCCGACGGCGAGGTCGAGGCTGAGCGGAGGGGAGTTTTCGACGCGTGTGGGCGGCGGCCGATGGGGCGGCTCGACCGCGGTATCAACACCGGTCGCATGCGCCCACGCGTCGATGGTTTCCAGCAGCCGGCCCATCTTGAGATCGGACAGAGCGCACATGTTGCGCAGCGAGCCAGCGAACTGCGCCTTGCCGTTGGCTATTCCAGCCAGGCGGCCAACCAGCGTCACACCGATGTCGGTCAAAGCGTTGAGGTCCAACGTCGACCGATCCGACGTGCCGGCGAGTTGCAAGGACGGCACCCGCCGCGCCCGTGCAACGTCGTCGACGCCGTCATAACGCTCGTCGAGCACGCCGGCAGCATCCATCCACCACTGGATATCCTTGCCGCGATACACGCGAGGTGCGCGAATATGCTCGCCCACCGACAGAAAAACCTGGCGGCCCGACCGCTGGATCTCAGAGGCGATCTGGGTGCCGCTCGCCGATGCGCCGACCACAAGGACGTCGCCGTCGGCAAGCTGACCGGGATTGCGGTACTGCTGGGCAGCAACGCACGTGACTGATGATGGCACTGCACTGGCCAACGCAGGAACACGGGGCGAATTACACGCACCGGAGGCAAGGACGACGGCCCGGCATTTCCAGTCGCCGCGATCCGTACGAACCAAATAACCTGTCCCCCCGCTACCAACGGATGTCACTGCCGTATTGGTTTCTACGGGGGCCGAGATTGCCTTTGCATAGTCTTCGATGAATCGGATCACCTCCGGAACGGTTCTGTAACCGTCCGGATCGTTGCCGGTATCGGCGAAGCCCGGCAGGCGGCCTTGCCAATTGGGCGTGAGCAGGCGCAGTGAGTCCCAGCGCTCGGTGCGCCATGTATTCGCGACCTCACCGCGCTCCAGGATCACGTGATCGATGGAGCGCTCGGTGAGGCAACGACTCATGGCGAGACCGGCGTGGCCGGCGCCGATCACCACTGTTGTGACGGCACGAATGAGATTCGATCCTCAGGCTGTGTTTCAGGGCCTGGCGGCCTTCAAAGAACCTCGACGACGACATTCGTCGGATTGGTGACGATGTCATACACCGCCGAGCGCTTCTGCGATTGCGCAACGAGCGCTTCGAGGTCTTCGCGTTTCGCATCGGCGTCGATCTTGTAGCTGACCTTGATACCGCCGAATCCGTTTCGAACATCGCTGTCGATGCCGAGGATACCCTGCAGGTCCATGTCTCCTTCGATCGTGGCTGTGACCACGCGAAGTTGAATGTTGCGATGTTGCGCGATCGCCGCGACTCCTGCGGTCAGGCAGCTTGCCAACCCGACGAGGACATACTCGACCGGGGTCGCGCCTTTGTCCTCGGAGGCAAACACTTCCGGATGGTCGGCATCGAATTTGAAAGTCCTCTTACGGTGCTGTTCCGCACCCAGTCCATAAAACCCCTCAACGGTCGAATGGCTATGGGTCCCATTCTTCCATTCGCAAGCCGCGCGCCATTTAAATTGCGCGGCCACGGGAGTTGCAGTGAGCGCCTCACGGGCGGCGATCAAGGCCTCGACGTTCACGCCATTCTTAACTGTGCTAGCTGCAGCGGCCATAGGCATCGGCTTCCTCCAAAAGGGGCCAAGAAAAGGCGATGGTGCCCTTAGTCGCGCGAACTGGTGATTTGGTTCAATGGAAAAATTCCTCGCTCTTTCGAGGACGGGCGGCCGGGCATCAAATGTAGCCACGACGACAGCGAGCTTCCTCTACCGCGCAAGCGGGGAGACGCAACGGAGTACGTGGCATCGCCTGGAGCGCGTCAGTGAAACAGATTCTTGACCCGACTTAACGCGGCTGCTTTGGCGCGGCAGCTTCACGCGGAGCGGTGCTGGAAACCGCCTGAAAGGCGTTGACGAGGCCGGCACCGAAATCGCGGGTGCGCTCGCGCGGGCCGAGCGACTTCGCGGTCCGTGTCAGGATCCTGCGGACCTCACTCGGAGTGAGCTTCGGATTGCGCTCGATTAGCAGCGCCACGACGCCGCTGACATGCGCGGCGGCGACCGACGTGCCGGTGGTGAACTGGTAATTGCCGTCGAGTGCGGGCACCAACACGTCGACACCGGGCGCCGCGACAGCGATGTGGTTTCCTCGGTTCGCGCCGGTATACAGCCGGTCCTCGATGTCGGTGGCCGTGACCGCAATGACGTTGCGGTTAGCCGCGGGATAAAGAGGCGGCGAGGTTGGACCGGCATTGCCGGCGGCGGCGATCAGCACGATGCCCCGTTTCGACGCCCGGGCGAGCGCATCGCCGAGACGCGGATCGGCCGGGCCCGCGAAGCTCATGTTGATGACGCGGGCGCCATTCTCGGCCGCCCATTCGAGGCCCTTGATAATGTTGAAGGTGGTGCCCTCGCCGTTGGTGGTGCGCGGATCGAACGCCCGCACGGCCAGCACGCCAACGCGCGGCGCCGCGC
>WHTP01000098.1 GCA_009377695.1 Hyphomicrobiales bacterium
AGTGGGGGCAGATCGAACCAGCGAGGCAGAGACGGAGAACGCCAGCTCCGCGGAGTAAGATACGGACTGCAACGACATTGTGCGACGGCGAAGTTCGCCGCCGAAACTACGCTATTGCCGCCGTTTGTACCCTCACTCCCACTCGATCGTGCCTGGCGGCTTCGACGTCACGTCGTAAACCACGCGGTTGACGCCCTTCACCTCGTTGATGATGCGCGTCGCGACACGGCCGATGAAGCCCATGTCGAAGGGATCGAAGTCGCGGTCACAGCTTCTCGATATACGCCTCGATCTCCTCGAGGTCGGCGGCGAAGGGATAGGGTTGGTCACCAAAGACGATCTTGGCGGTCTCCACGTCGCGCAGCATATAGCCGCCGTGCCGGGCCACCCTGGGGTCAGGCTTCTGCGGCTTGAGGATGTGCAGCCCGTGACGCACCGCGACGCGGCGAATACGGCGCTCGACGGCTGATGTGCTGTTCTTGTGGCTCACGACGGAAGGCCTGTCATCCGGAAAACGTCTCGCATTCGCGACTAGTATCGCCTCACTCCCACTCAATCGTCCCCGGCGGCTTACTCGTCACGTCGGACACCACGCGGTTGACGCCCTTCACCTCTGATGGTGGGCGTCGCCCATCCACGGACCGCGAAACTTAAGAGCCAACTGCTTATGAAAGAGGCAAAAATTCCAACGCGTAAGAGTCCTTCGCAGGCTTCGCCTGATAGACAACGATGCTATCGTTCACAGCTTTCGCTGCGGCGACTATCTCGGACTTGAATGCCTCAGACGCGCGGCAACCAAGATAGAGTTCAGCTAGTTCCTCCGGATAGAACGGGAGGTAACTGGCGGACTTACCCTCAGTGACCTCCCAAGGCACGTAAATACGCTCCTCGGCCTCGTAACTCCAATGGGTGCTCTTTGTGTAGACAAGCCGCCGGTTAAAGGCGCGCAATGTTGCCTCGTCTGGTGCGATACCGGCCGCCATGGATTCGATCGAACCATAGAACGAGGGCCTAGTATCGGTGTACGTGACAGGCTCGAGAAGACGGAGATAGGAATCGCGCTCCAGGTCAGGCTTGAACCCGAGCACCACGCCGCGATGCTGATCGGCGTAATGTGCCCACATCAACAGGTTCGCATTGTTACGCGTCGCACAGAAAACGCCTGCATTCTGGAATTGCGCGACGACTCGATCGCGCTGCTTTTCCATGGTCTGTCGCAGCTCTCCCATGTCGGGATACATAACTTCGATACTTTCGCTTACCAGCAGCGCTTCAAACTCGGCCCGTTTCTGAAGTGGCGCTGATTTTATCAGGTCGGATACGATCACAACACGTGCTAAGTCCTGGCCCATAATCTCGCTGAACCTTTGCGGGTCATTGACCAGCATCTCGGCGGCATCGAGGCGGCGCCGTTTCAATAGATCGAGGATCGAAAGCTCGAACAGATCCGCAATGTAGACATCGAACGGGTCATTCATTTCCGAGGGGCGTGTGAAGCGTAGCGTGCGGGTGGCGAGGATGGCGCGCGCGCCTGCTTCTCCCACATACTTATAGACGAGATCGCCAAGCGGTCACCCTACTCCCACTCGATGGTGCCGGGCGGCTTCGACGTCACGTCGTACACTACCCTGTTGACGCCCTTCACCTCGTTGATGATGCGCGTCGCCACCCGGCCGATGAAGCCCATGTCGAACGGATAGAAATCGGCGGTCATGCCGTCGGTCGAGGTCACCGCACGCAGGCCCAGCACAAAGTCGTAGGTGCGGCCGTCGCCCATCACGCCGACCGTACGCACCGGCAGCAGCACCGCGAAGGCCTGCCAGATATCATCGTAGAGCCCCGCGCGGCGGATTTCCTCGATATAGATGTTGTCGGCAAGCCGCAGGATGTCGAGCTTCTCGCGCGTGATCTCGCCCGGGCAGCGGATCGCGAGGCCCGGCCCCGGGAATGGATGCCGTCCAACGAATTTTTCCGGCAAGCCAAGCTCGCGGCCGAGCGCGCGCACCTCGTCCTTGAACAATTCGCGCAAGGGCTCGACGAGCTTCATGTGCATCCGCACGGGCAGACCGCCGACATTGTGGTGCGACTTGATGGTCACCGACGGTCCGCCGGTGAACGACACGCTTTCGATCACGTCGGGATAGAGCGTGCCCTGCGCCAGGAATTCCGCGCCACCGATTTTTTTGGCTTCCGCGTCAAACACATCGATGAAGAGCTTGCCAATCGTCTTGCGCTTCTGCTCGGGATCGGTGACGCCGGCGAGTTCGCGGAGGAAAAGCTCTTCCGCCTCAACATGGACCAGCGGTATGTTGTAGCTGTCGCGGAACAGCGTCACGACCTGCTCCGCCTCCCCCAGCCGCAACAAGCCATGGTCCACGAACACACAGGTGAGCTGCTCGCCGATCGCCTCGTGGATCAGCACCGCCGCCACCGCCGAGTCGACGCCGCCCGACAGCCCGCAGATCACCCTGCCCTTGCCGACCTGCTTGCGAATCTTGTCGATCGACTCGTCGCGGAACGCGCGCATAGTCCAGTCGCCGCGGCATCCGACGATGTTGCGGACGAAATTGCGCAACAGCGCCGCGCCGTGCGGCGTGTGCACGACTTCGAGATGGAATTGCGCGGCGTAGAACTTGCGCGCCTCGTCGGCGATGACCGCGATCGGCGCATTCGGCGAGGTCGCAACCGCGCGGAAACCCGGCGGCAGCTTGGTCACGCGATCGCCGTGGCTCATCCACACGGGATATTTTTCGCCCTTCTTCCAGACGCCGTCGAAGAGTTTCGTGTCCTCGGTGATCTCGACCTCGGCGCGCCCGAACTCGCGATGGTGCCCGCCTTCGACCTTGCCGCCGAGCTGCTGCGCCATCGCCTGCTCGCCGTAGCAGATGCCGAGCACCGGCACGCCGGCGTCGTAGATCGCCTGCGGGGCAAGCGGCGCGTCCTTGTCGAGCACCGAGGCCGGCCCTCCCGAGAGAATCACGGCCTGCGGTTTCATGGCCGCGAATGCAGCCGCGGCGTTCTGGAACGGCACGATCTCGGAATAGACGCCCTCCTCGCGCACGCGCCGTGCGATGAGCTGGGTCACCTGGGAGCCGAAATCGACGATCAGAATTTTGTCGTGGGAGGTCTCGGACATTCGCCTGCCGCTCAAGCCCGGCGGGCCGTGCCGACGGAATCGCCGCCAGGGCCATACGGGGCCGTTATGTGACGGCCGGAGCGCGCCCGGTCAAGCCTCGGAAACTGTCCGGCGGGGCGCCTGATCGCCCTGACCAGCAAATACCCCCCGTTTTCCGCTGTTCCAGCCATATGCCGCTCGGCTCGCCGCCTCATCGCTGACGCGACAGCACCGCCACGAAGAACCCGTCCGTGTCGGTCCGGCGCGGCGTCATCAACAGCCCCTCCTCCATCGACAGGACTGCGCGACGGAACAAGAAAGCGCGCTCGCCGAGCGAAGCCGTTACCTCGGCGATCGGGACAACCGAGAAGTTCGGATTCCGTGCGAGGAAGGCGCGCACCTGCTCGCCGTTCTCGGCGGCCAGCACCGAGCAGGTGACATAGGCGATGCGGCCGCCGGGCTTCACCAGCGCCCCGGCGCGGTCAAGCAAGCCAGATTGATCCTTGAGCCGCTGCTCGAGTGCGCCCGGTCGCACGCGCCACTTGGCATCAGGATTCCGCCGCCACGAGCCCGTGCCGGTGCACGGCGCGTCGATCAACACGAGGTCGGCGCGGCCAGCGACATCGGAAAGCACATCCGCTGCGGTGCGCGGCGTGCGGACCTGCACATTGCGCACATCGGCGCGCCCGAGCCGGGCGTGGATCGGCGCGAGCCGGCGCTTGTCGTCATCGGTGGCAAAGAGCTGACCCTTGTTGTCCATCGCGGCGGCGAGCGTGAGCGTCTTGCCCCCACCGCCGGCGCAGAGATCGATCACCTGCTCGCCGGGCTGGGCACCGGCCATCAGCGCCGCAAGCTGCGAGCCTTCGTCCTGGATCTCGATCATGCCCTTGATGAAAGCCGGCTCGGCATGGATCGCCGGGCTGCGCGCATCGGCCGAAAGCACGATGCGCAATCCGAGCGGCGACCAGCGCGTCGGCGTCGGCGAGAGATCGGCGAGCGACGCGGCCGCTTCATCGCGCGTTGCCTTGAGCGTATTGACGCGCAGATCGAGCGGCGCGCGCGAGGCGAGCGACACGCCTTCTTCGGCACGCTCATCACCGAAGGTGGCGGCGAATTGCGGATCGAGCCATTCCGGATAGTCGCCCGCCACCCAGGGCGGTGCACCGTCGAGACTGGCGGCCTCGAGCCGCGCGCCCTCGGCGTCAGTAAGGGCCGCCGGTGCAAAACGCCCGCCATCGGCAAGCCGCGCGATGGCGGCGACGTCGAGCTTGCGCTCGCACCGCAACATGCCGAAGAGGACAGCGCGCGGCGTCTCCTCGCCCATCACGAACGCAGCCGAAGCCTTGCGCCGCAAGGTGTCGTAGACGAGCCCGGCGATCGCGGCGCGGTCGCCCGAGCCGGCGAAGCGGTGCGCTAGGCCCCAATCCTTGAGCGCATCCGCTGCCGGACGCCGCCGTGTGCCGATGTCGCTAAGCACCTCGATCGCCGCGGAGAGCCGCGCTGCCGGCGTCATGGCCACATTCCGTGCGACAGCAACGGGGCGAAGCGATTATTCGTCAACGACATGGGCGCATACTTATGATCTTCATCCAGCGGCCGCGAGACCACCGCTCAACCAGCCCGCCGGATCGCCTCCGACTCCCGCTCGCCGGAGCGGATCGCACCGTCGATGAAGGACGGCCAATTGGTGGAGGTCTCAGTGCCGGCCCAATGAATGGAACCGATGGGATCGCGCACCGCGCTGCCGAACAGTGTAGTTGCGCCGGGCGTGAGGAAACCGGTGAAACACCCGCGCGTCCACTGCGCCTCGGTCCAGTTCGACTCGTGATAGTTCACGGGCTCAAGCGCCTTCGGTCCGAAGCGTTTGGCGACCTCGCTTAGCAGAAGGCGCTTGCGCTCTTCCGCCGGCAGCGGCGCAACCTTACGCGCGTTGTCCGTATAGACGAAGCCGGTGAGGATTCCTGCCTTGGAGTATGTCTCCGGATTGCTCGAATCCGCCGTCTCGCCCATCACCGAGACGTGGTCGTAGGATGTGCCGTTGAGGCCGTCATCGCGCCAGAACGGCGCGCTGTAGACCATCGACACCTTGATCACCAAGCCTTGTGGCCAGCGCTGCATCACTTGCGTGCGGTTGACTGGCAGCGACGGCGAATACTCGATGGCGCCGGCGAGGCTTGGCGGCACACAGACAATGACGCGACGCGCAGCGACCGTGATGTCGTCCGATTGCACGAGTGCGCTTTTGTCGGTCCATTCAATGCGACGCACCGGCTGATTGACCTTGATCTCATCCTTGAGCTTCTCAGCCACCCGTCGCGCCACACGTTGCGTTCCACCGATCACACGATCGGCCTGCGCATCGCCGAACAGTTCGCCGATACCGTGGCAGGCTTTAATCAGCCAGGCGAGATGCAGCACGGAGATTTCCTCCGGGCTCGCGCTCGGCACCGACCCGACCTCGGTAGCGGCGAATTGCCGGGCGCCCTCGTGCTGCACGTTCTGCCGCAGCCATTCAGCAAAGGTGATCGAATCGAGCAACTTGCCGTCCGTATGCGCCCACGGCGCGTTCACGTCCACGGTGTCGGCGATGGCGTCGAGCCGCCGATAAATACCCTTGAGAATTTCGGAGCCCGGGAATGCTTCGTCGGCATCCTCGTCAATGCGGTAGTACTGATTGATGTCGTAAATGCTGCGCTGGAGGGTCTTGCCGAAATTTGGCGATGGATAGGTCTCGCAGCCCATCTCCTTGATGAGCGCATAGAAGCGCTCCTGCGACGAGCCAACCCACTGGCCACCCCAGTCGACCCAACCGCCGTCCTTCATATTGACGGTCCATGAACGCCCGCCGACCTGGCTGCGCGCTTCCAGCACCACAACACTGGCGCCCGCCTGCTTGAGCCGCAGCGCAGCCGAGAGCCCCGCGAAGCCAGCACCGACGATGCAGACATCGGCAGTGAGAGTGGATGTCGTGTTGGGCGCGGCGTTGGCAACACCGGCGCCGCTCACGAGGATGGCGGAGCCGGCGCCCCCGATGACACGTCGGCGCGAGAATTTAGCCATGACGACCTCTGGAAATTGCGGGTGAGCTGAAATCGGTCAGGAAAGCAGGATGCGGACGATGAAGATCGCCCACATGACCGCCAATACGACGACGCTGGCGGCGAACACCGCAAATCGCCGTCCCACCTGATTGCTGGTGATGTGGATGAAGACGTGCAGCAGACGCAGCAGGACGAACACCCAGGCCAGCACCACGAATAGAAGATCAGCCTGACGCGTCACGATCGCGAGGATCGTCAACACATAGAACAGGACCGGGAGTTCAAGCTGGTTGTGGTAGGCGTTGGCGATCTGGGTCGGGCGCGTGCCCCAGTTCGGCTCGCGCAGCGCGATGTCGCGCGGATGCACCTCGCCGCTCCGGACTGCCTCGATGCGCACGCGCGCGGTCCAGACCAGCAGCACAAACGTCAGCGCCACCTGAACAATCAGCGGCAGCAGAACGGCGTGGATCGACATCGTGGTTGTCCCTCCTCGACACCTTGGCGGCAAGAGGGTGGGAAATCAACGACAATCCGGCCGGCGATGACGTAACCGCGGGCGACGCGCTGCTCATGGTCGCTCCAATCCCTCGAACGCGATCACCGCGACATGGCCGGCCAACGCCGCGACCGCCAGGAAGTTGATGGTGAAGGCTTGGCCACGCAGCAGGACATTGTCGGTCAACGTCTGCACGAGCGTGTGGATCACGCGACCCGCGACGAACACCCAGGCCGCGACGACGTCGAATATCGTCACCTTTGCGAGCGCGATCAGCAGGACGACCAACGCATAGAAGATCACCGGCAGCTCGAACTGGTTGGTGAGATTGCGGGTGATGCGCGCGATCGGCAGCGGCTCGTCGCGGCCGAGCAGGAATGCCGAATAATCGATCTCGCCGCGCTTGACGGCGCGTGTGCGCGCGACGGTGAGCCAAGTATAGAGCATGAACACCCACGCGATGTGGGCGAGCATAGGCCAGAGGATGGATGACACGTCTTGCTCCTACCTCGACCCGTCATCCTGAGGTGCGAGCGGCGTAGCCGCGAGCCTCGAAGGACGACGGCCCGACTGTGGCCGTGCATCCTTCGAGGCCCTCGCCATAGCGCGTCGCAGACGCGCGTAAACGCGCTTATGGCTCGGACGCCTCAGGATGACGGAGTCAGAGAGGCGCTCGCATCGATGTCAGTACTACGCCCTACTGGGATAGTTCGGGCTCTCGCGGGTGATGGTCACGTCATGCACGTGGCTTTCGCGCAGGCCCGCGCCGGAGATGCGCACGAACTCCGCCTTCTCATGCAGCTCTGCGATGTTGCGTGCGCCGACATAGCCCATGGCCGCGCGCAGGCCGCCCGCAAGTTGATGAAGCACGGTGGCGGCCGTGCCTTTATAGGGCACCTGCCCTTCGACGCCTTCCGGCACGAGCTTGAGCGTGTCCTTGATGTCCTGCTGGAAGTAACGGTCGGCGGAGCCGCGCGCCATCGCGCCCACCGAGCCCATGCCACGATAGGTCTTGTAGGAGCGGCCCTGATAAAGGAACACCTCGCCCGGCGTCTCGTCGGTGCCGGCGAGCAGCGAGCCGATCATGGCGCAATCGGCGCCGGCGGCGATCGCCTTGGCGAGATCACCGGAATATTTGATGCCGCCGTCGGCAATGACGGGCGTTCCGGTCGCCGCCGCCGCGGACACCGCGTCGAGGATCGCCGTCAACTGCGGCACGCCTACACCGGCGACGACCCGCGTAGTGCAGATCGAGCCCGGACCGATGCCGACCTTGATCGCGTCGGCACCGGCGTCGATCAGCGCCTTGGTGCCCTCCACGGTCGCGACATTGCCGGCGACCACCTGCACCAGGTTGGAGCGCTTCTTGATGCGCGCGACCGCGTCGAGCACCAGCCTGGAATGACCATGCGCAGTATCGACGACCACCAGATCGACGCCTGCATCGATCAACCGCTCGGTACGCTCGTAGCCCTTGTCGCCGACGGTGGTCGCGGCAGCGACGCGTAGCCGCCCCTGCTCGTCCTTGCAGGCATGGGGATTCGCCACCGCCTTCTCGATGTCCTTGACCGTGATCAGGCCGACGCAGCGGTACTGGTCGTCGACCACCAGGAGCTTCTCGATCCGGTGCTGGTGCAGCAGGCGCTTGGCCTCGTCCTGGCTGACGCCTTCACGAACGGTGATCAGCCTCTCCTTGGTCATCAGAGACGCGACCGACTGGCGCGTATCGGTGGCGAAGCGGACATCGCGATTGGTGAGGATGCCCACGAGCTTGCCGGCCTTGCCGTTACCGCCACCCTCCACCACCGGGACGCCGGAGATGCGATGCGACTTCATCAGGTCCAGCGCGTCCGCGAGCGTGGCGCCGGGCTGGATGGTGAGCGGGTTCACCACCATGCCGGATTCGAACTTCTTGACCTGGCGCACCTGCGCGGCCTGCGCGTCCGGATCGAGGTTGCGATGGATGACGCCGAGGCCACCAGCCTGCGCCATCGCGATCGCCATTTCGGACTCGGTTACCGTATCCATGGCCGAGGCGACAATTGGGATGTTCAGCGGGATTTCGCGGGTGATGCGGCTGCGGATATCGACGTCGGCAGGCAGGTTTTCGGACAGGCCAGGCTTGATCAGCACGTCGTCGAACGTCAGTGCCTCACGCAGGGGTCCATTGGACATCACGGCCATCACCAACTCCAGCCTGCCCGCAACCCTGCGGGCTTCATCGGGGGCTGTCGGTGGCCGATATATAGGCGTGGCCTGCGCGAAACCCAAAGGTTTCACGCGAATCGACGGCCCGTTTTGGGTTGGCGGAGGTCGATATCATACCGATCCTGCCGACGCAAAGCGCGTTTTACTAGTGCCCCGTTTCCGAAGTTCGTGAAACGCCTGCAGCATACTCTGACACGAACTTCGGAAACAAAAGGGGCACTAGCAACTCTATGATTCTAGTGCCGCTTTTCGATTTGAAATTCCTAATCGAGGTTGCTGCAACTGCTGTAGGAATTTCAAATCGGCGGCACTAGCCCTTGCAGAGAGGCGCTGCAGGGCGTCGGCGGTGCCGCGATCGGCCGGAAAGAAGGACTCAAGCGCGATCTCCGACAGCGTAATTTCGACCGGCGTGCCGAACACCGTCGTCGTGCTCAGGAACGACAGGACGCCCGCTTCGGTCACGAGTTGCAACGGAACGACCACGCCCGCGTAGCCGCTGGTCGATGGCGGCGGGCGCCGCGACTGCGGCACCGGCAATGCGCGCAGCTCCTCCAGCAGCGCCATCAGTACCGGATCGGCGGAGATATCGATCTGCTTGCGCAGGCGCTCGAAGAGATGCGCGCGCCATTCCGGCAGATTGGCGATGCGCGGCGCGAGTCCCGATGGGTGCAGGCTCAGCCGCAAGACATTGACGGGCGGCTTCAGGAGCGCGGGATCGGCGCCCGCCAGCAGGGGCGCGACGGCGCTGTTCGCTTCGAGCAGCGTCCAATGCCGGTCGATCGCGAGCGCGGGATAAGGCTCATGCCCCTTGAGCACAAGCTCGATTGCCTTGCGCGCGGAGGCGAGCGCCGGATCGCCGAGTGGCCGCTCGGCGAACACCGGCGCGTAGCCCGCCGACACCAAGAGCAGGTTGCGGTCGCGCAACGGCACCGCGAGCCGCTCCGCCAGGTGCAAAAGCATCTCGCGCGACGGCTGCGAACGGCCGCTCTCCACAAAGCTGAGGTGACGCGTGGAAATCTCAGCATCGACAGCGAGGTCGAGCTGGCTCATGCGCCGGCGGCGGCGCCATGCGCGCAGATGATCACCGACGGTGGTTGCAGCATTGGCCATGATCGGACGATAGCGCGCGAACGGACGTTGTTTCCATTACCTGCGAGGTAATCGACCCCGACCAGGGCAGTGGTCAGAATGCGCACGTCGAAAACGCGAAAGGAGACCTGCCCAATGAACATGCCAGTGAACATGTCCTTCCTGCGCTACGCCCTCCTCGCCGATGCCCTGGCCAGCGGTGCGACCGGGCTGCTCGCCTTCGCAGGTGCCGGTATCCTCGATACGTGGCTCGGCTTGCCGGCCAACCTCCTCTTCTACGCAGGCTTGAGCCTCATCCCCTACGCCGCACTCGTCGCCTATCTGGGAACGCGGCCGGTGATCTCCCGCCCAGCGGTATGGGCGATCGTCGCCTACAACGTGGTGTGGGCCATCGACAGCACCGTCTGCTGGTCAGCGGATACGTGTCGCCGACGGCGTTGGGCTATGCCTTCGTGATCTTCCAGGCGGCCGTCGTCGCGGGCTTCGCCGGACTGCAATATGTGGGGCTGCGAAAAGCCGCGGTTACCGCCTGACAGCGCTCGATAACCTGAACGCTTTGTGCCGCAAGTCGCTCCCGACTTGCGGCACATTCATTTCAAAGTCCGGCGAAAGACAACCGTCCTACCGCCGCCATTCCGGCGGCGGGCCATGCTTCTCGATGGCGTCAACGATCTCGCGGTGCCTGCGGTCCTCGCGTCGCATGTAGATCGCGATCACGGCATGGGCGGACGGCACCAGCCACAGCAGCGGGAAGAAGAATCCCAGGATGATACAGGGTACGATCATGGCCAGGTTGAAGATGGCCGCGAACGGCTGGCCGTTCAGCAGCAACGCCAGCGGCGGCACGAAGATCGCGAGGATATAGATCATCGAAGGACCTCCTGAACCGGCTCCCGGTGAGCACGCGGCTCAATAAATAGGTGCGTTTTACGCGGGAACAATGCCCGGCTGGCGCACGCCTAGCTGATTTCTGTTACCGTCGGCCTCCCCGCTCCTCCTGCCAAAGTTCCACCGATGCTCTCCAACAAAATCGTGCCGCTGATCGTGGCGGTCGCCTTGTTCATGGAGAACATGGATTCCACCGCGATCGCCACGTCGCTGCCGGCGATCGCCGCCGATATCGGCACCGAGCCGCTGGCGCTCAAGCTTGCGATCACGAGCTACCTGATCTCGCTGGCGGTGTTCCTGCCGGTCAGCGGCTGGACCGCCGACCGCTTCGGGGCGCGCACGGTATTCCGGCTCGCCATCCTGGTTTTCATTTCCGGCTCCATCGGCTGCGCGCTGTCGGGGTCGCTGACGCAGTTTGTGATTGCGCGCATGATCGAAGGCGCCGGCGGCGCCATGATGACGCCGGTCGGGCGGCTGATCCTCGTGCGCACCATCGACAAGCGCGAGCTTGTCGTCGCGATGATCTGGGTCACCGTGCCTGCCCTGCTCGGCCCGATGATCGGCCCCGTGTTCGGCGGTTTCCTCACTACCTACGTCTCGTGGCACTGGATCTTCATGATCAACGTGCCTATGGGCCTCCTCGGCATCGTGCTGGCGACGATCTACATCGAGGACATCAAGGCGGAGAGCCCCGACCCGTTCGACGCCCGCGGCGCCGCACTGGCGGGCGTCGCCATCGCGGGGCTGACCTTCGGCGGCTCGACGCTGGGCCTGAACTTCCTGCCGATCGGCATCGTGATCGCGATGGTCGTCATCGGCGCAGCAGCCGCCGTTGGCTACGTGATCCACGCCCGCCGCACGCCGGCGCCGATCCTCGACCTCTCGCTGCTGCGGTTTCCGACGCTGCATGCCGCCGTCGTCGGCGGGTTCTTTTATCGTGCCGGCGTCGGCTGCCTGCCGTTCCTGTTGCCGTTGTGCCTGCAGCTCGGGTTCGGACTGACCGCCTTCCAATCGGGCCTGATCACCGTTTCCAACGTGTTCGGCGCGCTCGGCATGAAGACGATTATCCCGATCGTGCTGCGCCGGTTCGGATTCCGATCGGCCTTGACTGTGAACGCGGTCATCAGCTCCGCTATGGTGGCACTATGCGCGACCTTCGTGCCTGGCGTGCCGTTTGCCTGGATCGTCGGCGTGCTGCTCATCGGCGGATTCTTTCGGTCGCTGCAATATACGAGCCTCAACACCGTCGCCTATGCCGACATCGATGCCCGCTATCTGAGCCGCGCGACCTCGCTGGTCGCGGTGGCGCAGCAGTTGTCGCTCTCGGTCAGCGTTGCGATCGGCGCCTCGCTGGTCGACTTGACGTTCGCGTTCCGCGGCGCCGACAAGATCACCGCCGCGGACTTCCAGCCGGCCTGGATCATCGTCGCGCTGATCTCCGCGATGACGTCGCTGATCTTCTGGCGCATGCCGCCGGAGGCAGGAGCCGAAGTCTCGCGCCGACCGACAGCCTCAACCTCGGGTCCGACCGAGGCCAGCGACCAGAAACAAGGCTAAGTACTGTCTCGCAGACTGGCGCCATGCCACAATAGCAGCAGAGCCTAGTGTCCCGATTCCGAAGTTCGTACCATTTCGCAGCGGCCTCTTATACGAACTTCGGAATCGAAGGACACTAGCAACGCTTTGAATCGAGTGTGGCTTTGGTTCAGAAGTCCGCATGTCGGACTCGCCGCGAGAATGATGCGGACTTCTGAACCACCACACTAGGGGAGTTTGTGATGATCAAGATTGTGCTGCGTATCCTCTACATCGGCGTCGTTGTTTTGGGCACAACCGCGGCGCACGCGCAGGATTTTCCATCAAAGCCGATCCGGCTCATCGTTCCGTTCCCGCCTGGCGGGCCGAATGACACGATCGCCCGCGTGGTGGGTCAGAAGATGTCGGAATTGCTCAAGCAGCAGGTCGTCATCGACAACCGCGGCGGCGCCGGCGGCGTAGTCGGTACTGACGTGGTTGCGACGGCGCCACCTGATGGCCACACCATCGCGATCACCAGCGCCGGTGCGCTCGCGATCTCCATCGGCGTGCAAGAGAAGCTGCCCTACGACACGCTCAAGCACCTCAAGCCGGTGACGCTGGTGGCCAAGGTGCCGGAATTGCTGGTGGCGGCGACGAGCCTCCCTGCCAGCAACCTCAAAGAGCTGATCGCGCTCGCCCGCGCCAAGCCCGGCGCACTCAACTACGCGTCGTCGGGAGCTGGCAGCATGCCGCATCTCGCCGGCGAGCTTTTAAAGGCGGCGGCGAAGATCGACATCGTGCACGTCCCCTACAAGGGCGCGGCCCCGGCGGTGAACGATCTCCTCGGACAGCAGGTGCAAATGGCGTTCTTCGATCTGCCGGTGCTGCTGCCACAAGTGCAGACCGGAAAGCTTAAAGCCATCGTGGTCGGCAGCCGCGAGCGTGCCGCCAGTCTCAAGGGCGTGCCCACCACCTTCGAGCTCGGCTATCCGCAGGTCGAGGCCGACAACTGGTACGGCATGGTCGCGCCGATCGCGACGCCGCCGGCGGTGATCGCCCGGCTGCATCAGGTGACGGTCGCGGCCCTCCGCGATCCCGGCGTGCGCGAAAAACTGTCAAGCCAGGGCCTAAACCTGGTCGGCGACACACCCGAAGAGTTCAGCGCCTATATCCGCAGCGAGATCGAGAAATGGGGCAAGGTCGCTAAAGCCGCCGGGCTAGCGCCGAATTGAACCAGAGCCACGTGTCCTTGGTTGGCACGTTTCCACCGCAAACCTCTGCACGTAATCATGCGAACCTCCGGGCGAAGGCGACAAAGATGACGACGAGACCCGTCGCCGCGATCATGGTCCAGGCGACCGGTTCGCGCAGCAGTAAGCCGGCAAGTGCGAGACCAAAAAACGGCTGGAGCAATTGCAACTGGCCAACGCTCGCGATGCCGCCGAGCGCCAGGCCCCGATACCAAAAAACGAAGCCGACCAGCATGCTGAAGATCGAGACATAGCCGAGCCCGAGCCAGGCCGGAACGCCGATGTCTCGCAACGACGAGGGAAGCGTCATGATCGTCAGCAGCAGCATCGGAGGTGCTGCGAAGACGAGCGCCCACGAGATCACCTGCCAGCCCCCGAGCCGGCGCGAAAGCTTTGCGCCTTCGGCATAGCCAAGGCCGCAGAGGATGACGGCGGCGATCATCAATAGATCGCCGATCAGCGACGCCGATCCGCCGTTGGAGAGTGCGAAAGCAACAACCGTTGCGCTGCCAAGGCATGAAAACAGCCAGAAAAAAGAGGCTTGGGCCGCTCGCCGCCTCGCAGAACGCCAAAGGTCGCCGTCGCGAGCGGCAGAAGGCCGATGAAGACGGTCGAATGGGCGGACGTCATGTGCTGAAGCGCCAGTGCCGTCAGCAGTGGGAACCCGACCACGACGCCGAGAGCAATGATCGCCAGTGACTCAAGATCACGGTGCTCGGGGCGTGCCTGCCGCAGGACCACGAGAAGCGCCGCCCCGAGCAGCGCCGCGATGATGGCTCGCGCGGACGTCAGGAACAGCGGCGAAAACCCAGCGACAGCGACGCGAGTCGCCGGCAAAGAACCGCTGAAAATGATCACGCCCAAGAGGCCGCTGCCCCAACCCTCGATTCGATGCTTTCACGTGGCCCATCGCACCTCGCTTTCTGTGCGCGAGGAATGGCTCGTCGCGGCTGGTCAAGACAGCTACAGATCAGTACAATCCTTCCAAACTGTATGGATAAAGGTATCAACACACTTTGAGCGAAGCCCAGCAGTCGAACGACCGGAGAGGAACGCGGACCACTGACGTCATGAAGGTGATCCGCGCGAAAGTGGCGAGCCGCGCGCTTACCGCGGGCGATCGCCTGCCTTCGATCCGCAGCTTCGCCGTCACGATGGGCGTTTCACCTTCGACCATCGTGGAGGCCTATGATCGCCTCGTGGCTGAGGGGGTGATCCGGGCCAGGCGAGGCTCCGGCTTTTATGTTTCGGCGACTGCCCTGCCCCCATTGGCTTTGGCGGAAGACCACCCCCAGCGCGATCTCGCAGTTGATCCGTTCTGGGTTTCCCGCCAGTCGCTCGATGCCGATCCGGCTGCACTGAAGCCTGGCTGCGGCTGGCTACCAACTGACTGGATGCCGACGGACGCGCTGCGCCGGGCCTTCCGCGCCCTCGCGCGAGCCGAGCATACCGTACTCTCGGACTATGGGGCGACGCGCGGCTCTCCTGCGCTTCGCCGCATCCTGATGGCGCGTTTTGCCGAAGACGGTATCGACATATCGGCCGACCGGCTTTTGCTGACCGGGTCCGGCACGCAGGCAATTGACCTGATCTGCCGTTTCCTGCTTCGCCCCGGCGACACCGTGTTGGTCGACGATCCATGCTATTTCAATTTCCGCGCGCTTCTGCGCGCGCACCAGGTCAAGATTGTCAGCGTGCCGTATACGGCGTTGGGGCCGGATGTCGCTTGCTTCGAAGCAATCCTCGCCGCCGAGCGCCCGCGCCTCTACGTGACCAATTCGGCGCTGCATAATCCAACGGGCGCGACGCTCTCGGCGCAAACTGCACATCGCGTGCTGAACGCCGCCACCGCACATGACCTCACGATCGTGGAGGACGATATCTTCGCCGATTTTGAACCGGAATCCTCGGCGCGGCTGGCCGCGCTCGACGGGCTCAATCGCGTTATCCGCATCGGCAGCTTTTCCAAGACGCTCTCCGCCTCCGTGCGGTGCGGGTACATCGCCGCTCGGCCTGACTGGATCGCGGATCTCGTGGACCTCCAGGTCGCGACCAGTTTTGGCGGACCAAGCCCGGTCGCGACAGAAATCATCGCAAGCGTTCTGACCGGTGGCAGCTATCGCAAGCACATGGAGGAATTGCACCGCCGCTTGGCGCGGGCGCGGCGCAATACTGCCGAGAAGCTTCAACGCATCGGTATGGAGCCATGGCTGATGCCGCGGGGCGGCTTTTTTCTCTGGTGCCGCCTGCCGGAAGGCTGTGACTCTGCCAACGCGGCGCGTTCAGCGCTCGCGGAGAATGTCGTGCTCGCACCGGGCAATGTATTCAGCGCTTCGCAATCCGCCGCCGCCTTTATGCGTTTCAACGTGGCGCAATGCGGCGACCCGCGGGTGATGTCGATCCTTCAACATGCGATTGCGAGATAAACGCACTCTTGAGAGAAGAAGCGTTCGCCAGGATGATGCAAGTCACCAGGCTTGCACGTTAGTCGTCGCGACGGCTCCGCGATAGCCCATGGCAAGCAAATAGAGCTCGGCCGAATCCGCGCGGCTCGCCGCCGGCTTCACGTGCTTGACGCTTGCGAAGTCACGCTTGAGCTGCGCCAGCAGTGTCGTCTCGGTGCCGCCCTGCAACATCTTGCACAGGAACGCGCCGCCGGGCGCGAGCACCTCACCGGCGAAATCGGCCGCGGTTTCGGCGAGGCTCATGATGCGCAGATGGTCGGTCTTGCGATGGCCGGTCGCGTTCGCCGCCATGTCGGACAGGACGACGTCGGCCGGACCGCCAAGCATGGACTTGAGCTTGTCAGGCGCCGCATTGTCGAGAAAATCGAGCTGCACGAAATCGACACCCGCGATCGCCGGCATCTCGAGCAAATCGATCGCCGCCACACGGCCGCGGCCCTCGCCCGCGCGCACGCGTTTGGCGGCGACCTGGCTCCATCCGCCAGGCGCGGCGCCGAGATCGACGACCCGCATGCCCGGTTTGAACAGGTGGTGCTTGCTGTCGATCTCGATCAGCTTGTAGGCGGCGCGCGAACGAAAGCCCTCGCGTTTAGCTTGCGCGACGTAAGGATCGTTGAGCTGACGCTCAAGCCAGAGCTTCGACGACAGCGTGCGGTTCTTCCCGGTCTTCACCCAGGTCTTCAGATCGCGGCCGCGGCCTGGTGTCGTCATGGCGCGTGCGCTCCGCCAAAGCCGGGCGGCCTTCCCCATACGCCGTCCGCGCGCATCATCTGCACCAACATGCCCTCGCGCAGGCCTCGGTCGGCGACGCGCAGGCGCCGGCACGGGAATTCGCGCCGGATCGCCTCCAGGATCGCGCAGCCGGCGAGCACTAGATCGGCGCGCTCGGAGCCGATGCAGGGATTGGCGACGCGCTCCTCATAGCTCATCTCGATCAGCCGTTCGACCACCATGCTGGCCTGGTCGTCACTCATCCAGCAGCCGTCGACGCGACGCCGGTCATAGCGCTTCAGCTCCAGATAAACGCCAGCGATGGTCGTGACAGTCCCTGACGTGCCCAACAGGTGCATGCGATCGACGGCCGGGAAGTCATTGCCGGCAACGAACGGCGCAAGATGTCCCGCAACTTCGGTCACCATCGCTTCGTATACATCGCGCGTCACGTTGTGACCGCCATGGCGCTCGGCAAGCGTCACGACGCCGACCGGCATTGACGCCCAGGCCTTGATCTCCGGCAGCGGCGGCCCGCGACGACATGGTGCCGAGCGCCCGAGCCGCACCAGTTCGGAGGAGCCGCCGCCGATGTCGAACAGGATCACGCCGTCGGCGTCGGGATCGAGCAGCGGCGTGCATCCGGTCGCGGCGAGCTCGGCTTCGGTTTCGCGGTCGATGATCTCGAGATCGAGCCCGACCTCCTCGGTAATGCGCGCGCGGAACTCGCCGCCGTTCACGGCGGTACGGCAGGCTTCGGTGGCGATCAGCCGCGCGCGCGTGACGCCGCGGTTCTTCATCTTGTCGCGGCAGATGCCGAGCGCGTCGACCGCCCGCGTGATAGCGGCGTCGCTGATACGGCCGGAGGCCGAGATGCCCTCGCCCAGCCGGATGATGCGGGAGAACGCGTCGATGACCCGGAACGAATCGCCGGTCGGACGAGCGACCAGGAGCCGGCAATTGTTGGTGCCGAGATCGAGCGCAGCGTAGGTCGTCCGGTCCCCGCCGGGACCGTCGCGAAACCCAGAACCATAAGGCGACCGCCGACCCCACGGAGACCGGCGCAGCGGCCTCCGGTCATGCGCGGAGTCGAGGTCGCCGGTTGCCCGGACCTCGTCACCCATCAAAAGCCTTCCTGCCGCCCAGAGCTCCGCTCGATGTGGCGACTTGTGTCCAAAGCCAAAATCAAACGAGTGTAACAGCGCATCGCCCTCGCGCAACAGATGCACGGCAGGCGCATAGCTGCAGGTGTAAGTCCTTGTCGGGACGGGATTCGTCCTCTATTTCAGGGCGGAACCCGCACGTTTTCCCCCCGCATTCGGGCCTCCTTTTCCTCCCTCGCCGGCGGAGCGTAACGAAGGGCACGCCCGCGGGGATTGCGTCGCAGCCGGTCGAGGGCACACCCAATGGACGATTATGCAGGCCGAATGACCATGCAAAACGATACCGACCACTGGTCCCTCACCAAATTCGCCATCGGCCAGCCGGTCCTGCGGACCGAGGATCCAACGCTGGTGCGCGGCGAAGGTCGCTTCACCGACGACATCAGCATCGAGGGCCAGGCTTATGCGGTGATCGTGCGCAGCCAGCACGGCCACGGCATCATCCGCAAGATCGACACCGAAGCTGCTCGCAAGATGAAGGGCGTGCTCGGCATCTATACCGGCGCCGATCTCGCCGCCGCCGGCTACGGCACCCTCAAATGCATTGTGCCGTTCAAGAACCGTGACGGCAGCGAGATGAAGAAGCCGCCGCGTCCTGCACTCGCGACCGACAAGGTGCGCTTCGTGGGCGACCCCGTGGCGTTCGTGATCGCTGAAACGCTCAACCAGGCGAAGGACGCGGCCGAAGCGGTTGAGGTCGACGTCGATCCCCTGCCCGCAGTGACCAATCCCGAGCAGGCCGCGCGCGCGGATGCGCCGCAGCTCTACGATGACGTGCCCGGCAATCTCGCGCTCGACTACCACTATGGCGACGCCGACGCAGTCAAGGCCGCCTTTGCCAGCGCGGCGCATCTCACGCAACTCAAGCTCGTGAACAACCGGGTCGTCGTGAACGCCATGGAGCCGCGTTCCGCGATCGGCGCCTACCTCAATGGACGCTTCACGCTGCATAGCTGTTCGCAGGGCGTGTTCGGCATGAAGGGCAACATCGCGGCGCTGCTCAATGTCGAGCCCAAGCAGGTGCGTGTGCTGACCGGCAATGTCGGCGGCTCCTTCGGCATGAAGGCCGCGCCCTACCCCGAATATGTCTGCGTGCTGCACGCCGCGCGCGCCCTGGGCCGCCCGGTCAAATGGACCGACGAGCGCTCCGGCAGTTTCGTCTCCGACAGCCACGGCCGCGATCACGTCGTCGAAGCCGAGCTTGCGCTCGATGCCGAGGGACATTTCCTCGCGGTGCGGCTGACCAGCTACGGCAACATGGGCGCCTTTCTCGCCAATGTCGGGCCGATGCCCTCGACCCAGAACGCGGTCAAGAACGTGCAGAGCGTCTACCGCACGCCGCTGATCGAAGTCTCGACCAAATGTGTGTTCACCAACTCCACGCATGTGTCGGCCTACCGCGGCGCCGGCCGGCCCGAGGGCAATTACTACATGGAGCGGCTGATCGACACCGCAGCCGCCGAGATGGAGATCGACCGGTTGGAGCTGCGCCGCCGCAACCACGTCCGCGTGCGCGATCTTCCGCACAAGACCGCATCAGGCATGGAGTACGACAGCGGCGAATTCGCCACCGTGATGCGCAAGGCGATCGACGCCGCCGATGTCAAAGGATTCCGCCAACGCAAGCGCGAGAGCCGCAGGCAGGGCAAGCTGCGCGGCCTTGGCATTGGCTCGTTCCTGGAAGTGACCGCGCCGCCGTCGAAGGAGATGGGCGGCATCACGTTCAACGCCGATGGTACGGTGACGATCACGACCGGCACGATGGATTTTGGCATGGGCCACGCTACGCCGTTTGCGCAGGTGCTCGCTGACCGGATCGGCGTCCCGTTCGAGAAGATCCGCCTGGTCCAGGGCGACAGCGATCAGCTTGTCACGGGCGGCGGCTCGGGCGGCTCGAAGTCGATCATGTCGACCGGCACTGCGCTGGTGGAAGCGGCGGCGAAGGTGGTCGAACAAGGCAAGCAGATCGCCTCGCACCTGCTCGAAGCATCCGCCGCCGACATGGAATTCAAGGACGGCCGCTTCACCATCGCCGGCACCGACCGCACCATCGGCATCATGGAGCTCGCGCAGAAGATCAAGTCCGGCATCAACCTGCCTGAGGGCGTCCCGCCCACGCTCGACGTGAAGCATGTGAGCGACGGCGCCGCAGCGACCTTCCCCAACGGCTGCCACGTCGCCGAAGTCGAGATCGATCCGGACACCGGCAAGATCGACGTGGTGAAGTACACCTGCGTCAACGATTTTGGCACCATCATCAATCCGATGATCGTCGACGGTCAGTTGCACGGCGGCGTCGTGCAGGGCATCGGCCAGACGCTCATGGAGATGACCGCCTACGATTCCGAAGGCCAGCTGCTTACCGGCTCGTTCATGGACTACGCGCTGCCGCGCGCGGTCGATGCACCGGACTTCGACGTGTCGAGCCATCCGGTGCCGACCAGGACCAATCCGCTCGGCGTGAAAGGTTGCGGCGAAGCCGGCTGCGCCGGCTCGCTGACCTCGATCATGAACGCCGTCACTGATGCGCTGTCCGACTACGGCATCCGCCACATCGACATGCCGGCGACGCCCTACCGGGTGTGGCAGGCGATTCAGGCATCGGGTGGAGCGCGGCCGCCGGCGTGATGTGTAGCAACAACCATTAAATGGTTGCTACACAACTCGCTGACTCAAGAACAAAGAGACGAGGAAATGACCCAGGCTGCCGAACTGCACCTGCCCTCCGCACCGCCTGCCGCGGAGACGCGCCTTGTCACCAGCGTCTGCTTCGCGCATTTCGTCAGCCACTATTACATGCTGCTGCTCGCGCCGCTGTTCATCTTCATTCGTGAAGACTATGGGGTGACTTACACCGAGCTTGGTCTTGCGCTGACTGCGTTCAATGTCGTGTCCACAGTGCTGCAGACGCCGGCCGGCTTCCTGGTCGACCGCTGGAACGCGCGCTACATGCTGGTCGCGGGCTTGCTGGTCGGCGCCGCTGCGTTCGCCGTCGCGGCGCTCGTCAATTCGTTCTGGGTGTTCATCGCGATGTTTGCGGTCGCGGGGCTCGGCAACACCGTCTATCACCCGGCCGACTACGCGCTGCTCGGGCGGCATACTCCGGTCGAGCGCGCCGGACGCGTGTTCTCCTACCACACCTTCTCAGGCATGCTGGGTAACGCGGCGGCACCGGCGACACTGGTCTATCTCTACGCCATCATGGGATGGCGCGGCGCGTTCCTCTGCGCCGCAGGGCTCGGCGTGGTCGCCGCGATCGTCATGCTCCTCACCAGCGAACCGGAGGAGCCGATCAAGCCGGCTGCCAAGAAGAAGGGCGAATCGGTCGCCGCACCCTCGTCCGACGGATGGAAGCTCCTGATCTCGACGCCGATCCTCGTCAATTTCATGTTCTTCGTCCTGCTGTCGATGTCGGGGGGCGGCCTCTACAACTATCTCGTCGCAACGCTCGGCGCATTGCATGGCACACCGGCGACCGTCGCCAACACAGCGCTTACCGGCCTCCTGACCATGAGCGCCATCGGCGTGCTGGTCGGCGGCATGCTGACCAGCGTGACCTCGCGCTATGCGCTGGTCACCACCATCGGGCTGATGTGCACGGCGACCGCTTGCGTTCTTGTCGGGCTGATCGATTTTTCCGCGCTGGCTCTGGTCGCGTTGATGTCAAGCGTCGGCTTCTTCGCCGGGTTGACCATGCCCTCGCGCGACATGATCGTACGCGCGGTGACGCCGCGCGAGGCCTATGGGCGCGTATTCGGATTCGTGACCAGCGGCTTTCATCTCGCGGGCATCGTGGCGCCGATCATCTTCGGGCAGATGCTCGACCGCGGCTACCCGGCCGAGATTTTCTTCTTCATGGCATTCTGCGCGCTGCTCTCGATTGCGACGGTGACCTATTCGGCCACCCGCAAGCCGGCGAGTTAAGTTAAGGCTCAGGCACCCACCGAGCGCGGCGTTGCAGGCGCCGCTCGGCTACTGCTTGTCGATAGGATCGTTCGAGTTTGGCGCGAGCGGATTGTCCGGCGTCAGGCGGGTGATCGCTGCGCGCAAATTCGGGTTGCCGAACAGTCGGCGGAGCTGCCGCATGCAGCGGGCCGGATTTCGATCGGAATTAGGCTCGTCGATGATGGCGAACGCCTCCTGGAGCGCGTGTAAAACGAGCTCCAGATCTCTCGACGACGTGTCGGAGCGTCGTTTGGCGTCGAACCTGGCGTCGGACATTTGACGGCCGCTCTAATTAATCTCAACGCGCTACTTTGAGCTTAAGTCTCGGTCCCGCTCGTCTCGCGGATGATATCGCTCGATCATTTCCTCCTCGATGCGGCGCATCGAGGCGGTAACGACGTACGTCAACAGCAAAACGGTCGCGATCATGAAATGGAGCATGCAGTCCCCCTGCCATCAGCGCATTGCGCGGGGGACACTAGCCGCCGATGCCGTTCAAGGCACGCATCGAACGCGCTGTTGGTTATCGTCCTGTTGCGGATTGCAGAAAAATTTCGTGGCGCCGCCCGCCACAAAAAAGCCTCCCCATTGACCGGAGTGTTGACGGTGCTCGAGCATCGCACGCCGCCGCCCGCCACACCTCGCGCACCCGGGCGCCGCGCAGCGCGGACAGGAACGCTGCACGTGACCCGCGACGATCATTCGAGCCTTGGATCAGGCGCGACGCACCGGCCGCGCTTCCGAAATAAAACTCAGCGCCTTAAACGTCTTTGTCGGTCTCGGCATCAGCGCGCGTTGGCGCCAAAATTCTTCCATCTGCTTCCAAATGATACGTGCCTGAACGTTCGGCGCAGTTTCCGATTGCCGCCGACATTCCACAATACGCTGCTGATAATCGATCGTACGCATGACTGCCCCCAA
>WHTP01000140.1 GCA_009377695.1 Hyphomicrobiales bacterium
GCCGGAAAGCCTGCCAAAGTCGCCATCATCGCCGTCGCCCGCAAACTTCTGATCACCGCAAATGCCATCCTGCGAGACAAGTCTGCATATCAACGCTAACAAAACAGTTGCCGGGTCTGCAGCGCATCACTTCGTGCTGCGGTGCGCCCGGGACAAGAGGAAGGAAGCGCGTGATGGCGAAGGCCGGCAAGCAAGCGGCACTCAAGCGCAAGCCACAGGTCAAACGTCCCGTGAAGCGCAAGGCGCTCGACCCGGTCACGCTCGAGGTGATCCGCAACGCGCTGCCCGCAGTCGCCAACGAGATGGCGGCCGACCTGCAGCGCACGTCCTACAACATGATGATCTACGAGGTGCGCGACTTCTGCACCGCACTCATTGATCCCGACGGCAAGCTGGTCTCGCAGAACGTCGGCGGCGTCTCGCACTTCGTCGCCGATCTCGGCGTCATCATCACTGATGGCATGCAGCGCTACGGCCGCAAGGGCTTCAAGCCGGGCGACGTCGTCATCACTAATCACCAGGCGGTCGCCGGCCAGCACCTCAACAACGTCGTCATCTACGCGCCCTATTTCTACAAGGGCGAGTTGCTCATGTTCATGATGGTGCGCGCACATTGGATCGACATCGGCGGCATGTCGACCGGCTTCGGCGCCGGGCCAACCGTTGCCGATCCGTGGCTCGAAGGGCTGCAGCTCGATCAGTTGAAGATCTACGAGGGCGGCCAGCTCAACGACACGCTCTATCGCGTGCTCAAGGACAACATCCGCTTCCCGGAATCCTCGCTCGGCGACATGAAATCGCAGATGGCCGCTTGCCGCCTCGCCGCCAAGCGCATGGACGAAATGTTCGACAAATATGGCCGCGATACCATCCTGTCCGCGATCGAGACGATCTTTGACGAGACCGAGCTGAAATGCCGCAACGTGGTCTCGCAGCTTCCCGACGGCGTCTACGAGGCGGAGTCCGCGATCGACGACGACGGGGTGCTCAAGGGCGAGCCGGTGCCGATCCGCGCCAAGGTCACGATCAAGAAGGGCGAGATGACCATCGACCTGTCGGGCTGCTCCGCCGAGCGCAAGTCGGGCGTCAATGCGCGCACGCTCGCGGGCGCGCGTGTCGCCTACAAGGCACTGACCGGTCCGAACGATCCGGTCAACGAAGGCTCGTTCCGCGCACTCAACGTCGTCATTCCGGAAGGCAACGTGATGATGGCGCGCTATCCCGCGCCGATGTCGTCCTGGAGCATCATGATCCCGATGGTGGTCGACACCATCGTCAAGGCACTTGCGAAGCCGATGCGCGACCGCGTGCCGGCCGGACATCACGGGCTGCTCGGCGGCGCCGTCGTGTTCTTTGGCGTGCATCCGAAAACCAAGCGCCGCTTCGTGGTGCAGAGCATCGAAGGCGGCGGCTGGGGCGGACGTCCCTATGAGGACGGCGAGTCGGCTACTGTATCAGTCTGCCAGGGCGACGTGCGCAACGGCTCGATCGAAGGCATCGAGCTGAAGTGCCCGGTACTGGTCGAAGGCCGCGCACTGCGCACGGATTCCGCCGGCGCCGGCAAGCACCGCGGCGGGCTCGGCATCGACATGCAGGTAAAGAATCTGGTCGAGGGCCGCTGGAATTTCGAGCAGACGCGCCGCACCGTGTGTCCGCCCTGGGGTCTCTGGGGCGGCGGCGACGGCGAACCGAGCGCGTATTTATTGCGCCTGCCCGGCGAGAATGAGTTCAAGATGATGGTCGGCGCGCATATCCCGGTGCCGCTGCATGCGTCCGCGATCGTACGCACCGGCGGCGGCGGCGGCTGGGGCGATCCGCACGAGCGCGATCCCGAATTGGTTCGCGCCGACGTGATGGAAGAGCTGGTGTCGCGCGAAGCCGCGCGCGAGAAATACGGCGTCGTGCTGCGTGACGATCTAAGCGTCGACGAAGACGCGACCAGGCTGCAACGTGCCACCCGAAGCGTCATGCGAGAGGCCGCTGCCGTTGACACAAAGGCCCGTCGTTAGCAGGACGGAGGAACGATCGATGGCCAAGCTGAAACTGACGATCGCCTGCGGCGATTACGATATCGTTCGCCCGCTCAAGGAAGGCTTGGTCGAGGCTGCCGGCATCGAGCTGATCTTCCTCACCGATATGGGCCCGCGCGAGCGTCACTGGCGGCTGGCGCGCAAGCACGAGTTCGACATCTGCGAGGAGAACGTCGGCGCTTACTTCATTGCGCGTGAACAAGGGCACGCGCTGACCGCGATCCCCGTGTTCATGCATCGGCGCTTCCGCCACGGCTTCGTGTTCATCAACACCAATGCCGGCATCAAGGAGCCGAAAGACCTCATCGGAAAAAAGATCGGCGGCACCAATTTCATGCCGGCGGGCAACATCTGGATGCGCGGCATCCTGGAGGAATATTATGGCCTGCCGCATCGCTCGGTGACCTGGATCACCGAGCGCAGCGAGGACATCCCCTTCGACGCGCCCGATGGCTTGAAGATCACAATGGACACCTCGAAATCGCTCAATGACATGCTGGTCGACGGCGACATCCCGGCGATGATCTCGCCCTCGATCCCCACGCCATTCGTCAAGGGCGACAAGCGGGTCGCGCGGATGTTTCCCGACTACAAGCGGGTCGAGCTCGATTTCTTCAAGCAGACTGGCATCTTCCCGATCATGCACGTGACCACGGTGAAGCAGGAGATCGCTGAGAAATATCCCTGGGTCGCGACCAATCTGGTGAAGGCATTGGAGGAATCGAAGCAGCTCGCTTACAAGCGCGTGGCCAATCCGCGGATGGTGCCGCTCGCCTTCGTGCGCACTGCGCTTGAGGAACAATGGGCGACGCTCGGGCGCGACCCCTGGGAATACGGGCTCACGCCGAAGAACCGGAAGAACCTCGAAACGATCCAGCGCTACGTCCACCAGCAGGGTATGATTTCGAATCAGCGCCCGCTGGAGGAGCTGATCGAGGACACCGACCTCGGCGACGCCGCCGGCTCGGAAGAGGTTTGAGTCAGCGTTACTCCGCCCTCACCCTGAGGAGCCCGCGAAGCGGGCACCTAGAAGGATGGGGCAGCCACCCGATCTCGGGTTTACCCGAGATCGGCACCTTAATGGTGCGCAAGTCGGGTAAACCCGACTTGCGACGCTTCGAGACGCGTTGCTGCGCAACGCTCCTCAGCATGAGGCCGGGAGAGGGCCAGCGCGCCACGGTGAGAACAGCATGACCTTCGACGAGCGCGGCGCCGACATCCTTGCCCGCATGCGGGACGCAAAGCTCGATGCCATCGTCGCGCTCCACGACGGCGCGCACTTTATCGAAAAGCCGAACCCGGTGACAGTGCTGACCGGCTTCAAGTCGCTCGGCCCGGTCGCGGCGATCTTGCGAAGCGACGGCGCGACCACGCTCATCGTGATACCCGCATGGGATGTGGAGCGCGCCAGCGAAACCTGTCCGCAGGCGCACATTGTCGGCACGGAGGACATTCCCGACACGCTAGTCACCGCGCTCAGCAATGGCGCGTGCAAGAACGTTGGTCTCGCCGGCATGCGGTTCCTACCCTCCGCCATCGCGGAGCGTGTCACAGCTGCGCTCCCCTCGGCGCCATCCGCCGACAAGCTCGTGTTCGACGCCGCGCGCACAAAGACCGTCGAAGAAATCGCGAATGCACGCGAGGCGACGCGTATCGCCGAGCTCGGCTACCGTCATCTGCTCGAAATCGCGCGGCCCGGCATGAGCGAGGATGAGCTGGCGGTTGAGCTCAAGTGGCAGATGAAGACGCTCGGCGCGGACGACAATTTCCTGCTGCTGTGCGCCAGCCCGCACAATCGCGCGGTGCAGCCATCGACTGGCCGCCGCTTCCAGAAGGGCGATATCATCCTCGCCGAGATCACGCCGAGCGTGCGCGGCCAACTGGCGCAGATATGCCGGACCGTCGTCGTGGGCGACGCGTCGTCCGAGCTGGCCGACAAATACGCGCTGGTGGTGCATGCAATGGACCAGGGCATTGCCGCCGCCCGGCCCGGCGTGCCGATGTCGGAGGTCTGCCGCGCCATCAACGCCGTGCTGGAGGCGAAAGGTTACGGAGAGTTCTGCCACCCGCCGCACATCCGGCGCCGCGGGCACGGCCTCGGCTTTGCGTCGATGCGACCGGGCGACGTCGCGCTCGACAACGACACGATCCTCGAGCCGGATATGGTCTTTATGATCCACCCGAACCAGTACTTGCCGGAGACAGGGTATCTTCTGTGCGGCGAACCGGTGCTGCAGACGCCATCGGGCGCCGAGCCGTTGACCATGAAAAAGGCCGAGTTGGCCACGGTGGCGGGCTAGGCCATGTACACGCAGCATCCGACATTGCTGATCGGCCCGTCTGATTGGGACCCAGCCCGCGCGCCCAAGGCGGAGTTCGAGCACCGCATCGCAGCGCTCTGGCCGGCCTTTCCCAACGCATCGCAGGCGATTGTGTTCGGCAGCGCCGCCCACCACGCCGAGCTCGCCTATCTCACCAATTTCGTGCCCAAGCTCGAGCCCGGCATTGCACTGCTTGCGCGCGATGGCAACCACAGGCTCCTGTTCGGCGGCGGACCGAACATGATCGGCGCGATGAGGCCCCTCACGTTCATCACGGACATGGCACCCCTCAACGCGCTGGCAAAGCTCATTGTCGGATGGACGTCGCCGCTCCTGATCGGCGGTGGCGCCATGTCCAGTGCATTGCGGGCGACGATCGACGAGGCCACGAATGACACGGCGCAGGATGCGACCGTGCATGTGCAGAAACTGATGCGCCGGAAATCGCCAAACGAGCTTGCCGCCATCGACAACACCTGCGCGGTCCTGGACAAGATCACGTCAACGATGCGCGATGCGGTGCGCGGCGGCCATGGCGCCGCCACCGCTCTCTTGGCCGGTGAGCGCGCGGCGATCGATCGCGGCGCACAGGACGTCCGCACGCTGTTCAGCCTCGACGGCGGGCGCACATTGCGTCCGTTCGAGACGGTCGACGACCGCCGTGTCGACCCGCTGCAGGTCTATGTGGCGGCGCGGAAGTCCAACTACTGGGCGGAGGGTTTTGTCTGCATCTCAAAAGAGTCGCAACCGGCCTCCTCGCTCGCGGCGCTGCTCTTGGACAATGCGCTGTCGGCCATCAAGTCCGGCGTGCCAATTACGCAGCTTTCGAAAATCCTCGCGGTTGGGATGCCCTATAGTCAACACTCGGTGACGCGAGACGCGATTGTCAGCCCCATGGGGTTGGCGCTCGATGGAGCCATGACGACCGCTTTCGAACCCGGCGAGGTCTATTCCGTGCGCGCCGGCCTCACCGACGGCGCCGAGCAGCACGCTATCCTTTCCGCGATGATTGCGGTCCGCGACGACGGGACCGATGTGCTGTGGCGACCCGGCGTTGCTTAGTGCATGATCCCGAAAAGTAGAAACCGGTTTTCTGACACGGTTATGCGCAACGAGTAGCTACGTCGGTAGCGACTTAAATCGCGCGTAGAAACTCAACAGGAAACGAACGATGCCATCAGCTCGACGGTTGTCATTTCACGGCTGCGTCTGCTGCACGCCTCTGGTGGCCCCGTCGCACCGCCGGCCGCGCGCCAGCCCGCGCGTGCGCGCGAGTGCGGCGTCGTCAGGCGGCCGCGTTCTCGGCGCGGCAGCCGCGAGCAGCGTTCCTTCTGTCGGTTCGCACCGCGATTCATCGACCGCCGGCGCAACCAAGCCCTATCGTATCGACATCCATCATCACGTCGCGCCGCCGAAATACATTGAGGAGATGCGCGCGCTGCTGCAACCGCCGACCATTGCCTGGACGCCGGAGAAGACACTCGCCGACATGGACGAAGCTGGCGTCGCGACCGCAATCACCTCGATTACCACACCCGGCGTCTGGATCGGCGACAACGCGCAAGGCCGCCGCGTCACGCGCGACTGCAACGACTATTCGGCGAAGCTCGCCGCCGACCATCCGGGCCGCTTCGGCATGTTCGCGGCGCTGCCGCTGCCCGACATCGAGGGTAGCCTGCGCGAGATCGAATACGGCCTCGACACACTCAAGGCCGACGGCGTCGTCCTGTTCACGAGCTATCGCGACAAATGGCTTGGCGATCCCGCCTTCGAGCCTGTCATGGAGGAGTTGAACCGCCGCAAGGCGCTCGTCTTCACCCATCCCGAGGCGCCGCTCTGCTGCCGCAACCTCATCCCCGGCATCAACGAGGCGGTGATCGAATACGGCACCGACACTGCGCGCGCCATCGCGCGTATCCTGTTCACCGGCACCGCCTATCGGTTCCCGGATCTCCGCTGGATCTTCTCGCACGGCGGCGGCTCGCTGCCGATGTTCGCCGAACGCTTCGCGCGTGCCGGCAGGCTTCCCGTCAACGCGCCACATGTGCCGAACGGCGTGTGGGCGGAATTGAAGAAGTTCTACTACGACGTCGCGCAGATCGAGCATCCGATGGGCCTAGCGGCCATCACCAAGATGGTGCCGATCTCGCAGATTCTGTGGGGCACCGATTTCCCGTTCCGGCCGGGCAGCGCCTATGTGAAGGGCCTTGGCGAGTTCGGCTTCAGCAAGGACGACCTGCGCAAGATCGAACGCGACAACGCGCTCGCGCTGCTGCCGCGCTGGCGCTGATCACAACGCTCACCGCCATAGCCGGCCGATGCCGCGTGGCGGCAGCACCAGCACTTTCGCCGATGCGCGCTCGAGCGTGACGGTCACGGTCGCTGTGCGGTCGGGCGCGTCGATGACATCGTCGTCCACCCTGATCGGATCGCCACGCCAGATGATCTTGACCTCGCGTCCGCGCCGCACGCCAACCGGCGGCCGGCGATGCTGCGGCGCCTTGATCCAGGCCGTCATGGCTTTGCGATCGGCCGGGCGGACATAGGCAACCTCCAGCATCCGGTCGCTGGGATCGGCCGACGGCGCCAGCGGCAGGCCTGGGCCCGTGTAAATGATGTTCATAATCTCGATCGAGAGGATCCCGCCCGGCAGCGACTTGCCGTCGACCAGTACATCAATATCCAAAGGTTTCGCCTTCTTCATGACCTTGCGGAGCTCATCGCGGCCACCGCGCAAGCTGTCGACGCCGCGGGTGCCGTCGAGCGACGGCTTCTTCATCATGCGCGCGAGTGGGCCTAAGCCCACTGCCTCGACGAAGCGCCGGCGGCCCCAGGGACCGCGGACCACGCCTACGCTCAGCCGCTCCCAATAGAGCGGATGCAGCATTTCTGCGAGTTCGTAGGGCGCGCCGGCGACGCCAAAGGACCGCGCGATGTTGTTGGCGCTGCCGAGCGGCAGGATCGCAACCGGCACACGGCGATCCGGCATCTGTGCGATCACCTTCGTCACCGTGCCGTCGCCGCCCGCCACCACGACCAGACCTTCGGCCTGCGCAAGCTCCTTCTTGAAGCGCCGGCTCTTGGTCGAGACATAACGCGGCTCCAGTCCGCCAAGGCGCAGCGCGGTTACGAGTTCTTTTTTCGTAAATTTGCCGCCGCCCGCCGTGGTGTTGTGAAAAAGCGTCACCCGCATAGGAGCTACAACGCTCGTGTCTCGGGTTTTGATCCATGCGCAAGTCTTCCGGAGGGCATGGCGGACGGCACCAAATTTGCTACTCTCGTTTGCGATCGACCCGCAGCAGACGACGGAGCAAGACCAATGAAGAAGCTCGTCCTCGAAACCACCTCCCCATTTCAAGGTTTGCCTGAGCTCGTAGCCTATGACGAAGGCCTGTTCGCCAAGGAAGGCGTGCAGATCGAGTGGGCAGACCGTGATGAAGCCGGCATCAAGACCGCCGACACCACGCTGAAAGACGTCAAAGCCGCCGATCCCTTCGGCAGCCATGGCACGCTGCTCGAACAGGGCAAAGCCGACATGTACAATGCCTGCGAATGGGGCAACTACTGCCGCGCCGGTGCAACCAATGTCGGCAGCCGCCAGGTCGGCCGCCGCGCCATCGTCACCTACGCCGCCATCGTGGTGCGCCCCGACTCGCCGGTCTACACCCCGCAGCAGCTTGCCGGCCGCTCGGTCGGCGTGCCGTTCTATGCCGGCACGCATTACCTCGCGCTGCACCTCTTGGAAGGCTTCGTACCGCGCGAGCTGATCAATGTGTGCCGCGCACCCAACGGCTCGCGCAATCGCTTCGACCTGATGATGAAGGGTGAGATCGACGCGACAACACTCACCGAGCCCTACATCACGCTGGCCGAGAAGAAGGGCTGCCGCGTCATCTGTTCGGCGTTCTTTCACGGCACCGAGGTGGCCTCCGACCGTGTCGACGGCGAGACCTACGCCGCCTTCAACCGCGCGGTGAAGCAGGCGGTGAGGCGCATCAACGCCAACAAGAAGGCGTATCTGCGTTACTTCATCGACTACCACAAAGCGAAGGACCCGGAGATCGGCACGCTCAAGCCCGAAGACCTCCGTGAGGGCCGTATTGTCGTGGTCGATCCGGCGCCGATCCCCGCCGACGAGATGCAGCGCACCTACGACTGGGTCAGGAGCTGGGGCATGCTGGACGAGACGGAGTCCCCACTGCAGCTCGTGAACATGGACGTGCAGAAGCGCGCGCACATGATCATTCAGTAGGCACCCGTGCGGCTGGCGCTCGCGCCACGACGGACGGGCGCCAACTGGAATAGGCTTTGCAAGGCGGGCCGCAGATACCAACGAACGAGTTAGCTCCTTAGCGCACGCCGACAGGAGAAGTATCACAATGCGCGGCCGATCTCCGAAACGCGTGCTTGGGTTGACGTTGGCAACGCTTTTAGTTGTGCCCGTAGTTGTGCCCGTAGTTGCGCCCGCACACGCGGAATCCGTCGCGGAATTCTACAAGGGCAAGACCATCACGCTGATCGCGGGCTATTCCGCCGGCGGCGGCTTCGATCTTTACTCCCGGATCATTGCGAGCTATCTCGGCAAGTACATTCCTGGACAGCCCCGCATCGTGGTGCAGAACATGCCCGGCGCCGGCAGCCTGCGTGCGGCAAGCCATGTCTATAACGTCGCGCCGAAGGACGGCACCGTCATCTCGCTGACGCGGGCGCCCGTCATTGCGCCGCTCCTCGGCTCGACGGGCGGCACGGCCTTCGACGCGACGAAGTTCACGTGGCTCGGCAGCGGAGCGAGCGATCTCACGGTCTGCGCGCTGCTCGGAAACCCCCAGGTCAGAACGATGGCGGACGCGATCCAGCATCCGCTCACGCTGGGAGGCATGGGCCCGGGCTCCGACGAGGACATGTACACCAAGATCCTGCGCAAGTTGTTCGGCATGAAGGCACAGCTTGTGTCTGGATATCCGGGCGGGGCGGAGATGGTCCTCGCGGTCGAGCGCGGCGAATTGGACGGCCGCTGCGGCTGGGCCTATTCGAGCATCAAGATCTCGAAACCGGAATGGATCACCGAGAAGAAAATCAGGTTTCTCAATGTGCTCGCGCTTGAGCGTTCACCCGAACTGCCGGACGTGCCATCGGTGATGGAATTCGCCACCACCGAGCGTCAGAAGCAGATTCTCAGTTTCGTTCTGAATGCGCAGACGCTGGGACGGCCGTTTGTCGCTCCGCCCAATATCCCTGCGGATCGCGCTAACGCGCTGCGCAAGGCGTTCGAGGATACGATGGCCGATCAGGTGTATCTGGCCGAGATGAAAGCCAAGAAACTCGATGTCGGGCCGGTGAACTGGCGGACGATCGAGACCCTGCTCAAGGATTTCTACGCCACACCGCAGAACATCGTTGACGAGACCCGGACGATCATTGCCGAGTGAGCGGGACAGCCAGTGGTCCGATTCTAACATTCGCATCCCTTCTCAGCGGGCGGCTTTGCGAATGTTAGAATCATAAGGACCACTAGTGTCCCGATTCCGAAGTTCGTTCCATTTCGCAGCGACCTCTTATACGAACTTCGGAATCGAAGGACACTAGCAACTCATTGAATCTAGTGTGGCTTTGGTTCAGAAGTCCGCATTTCGGACTCGCCGCAAGAATGATGCGGATTTCTGAACCGCCACACTAGCAAATATAAGCTGCTAGTGGAGTGGATTTGACATTCGCTTGGGAGTCTGCGGTCAACGGGGTAGCGAATGTCAAATCCACTCCACTAATTAGTGTCCGCATGTCGGACCAGCCGCGAGAATGATGCGGACTTCTGAACCGCCACACCAGGCGTTTTTGCGCTACTGCGGGCTTGACCCGCGCATCCGTCCCTCGCATGGAGTCTTACGAGAATGTTGGATTGCCGGGTCAACCCGGCAATGGCGGGAAGAGTCGATCCTATGAAAGGCAATATCGTCGGCGCCGCCGTCACGCGCATTGAGGACCCGCCGCTGGTGCGCGGGCAAGGCCTGTTCGCCGCCGACGTTTCGTTCCCGCGCCAGCTTCACATGCGCGTCGTCCGCTCGCCGCTTGCGCATGCGCGGATCAGGCGCGTCGATGCGGCGGATGCAATGGCCGCACCGGGCGTGGCCGCGGTCTGGACCGGCAAGGACCTCGCCGATATTCCCCCGATCGACTTCCGCGACGACCGGGTCGAGAAGCTCGTGCCGCACCGCCAGCCGCTGCTGGCCCGCGGACGCGTACGCTATGTCGGCGAGCCAATTGCCGTGGTGTTCGCCGAGGATGCTTACAGCGCAGAGGACGCCGCCGAGCGGGTGATGCTTGAACTCGACGAGCTGCCGCCGGTCACCTCGGCCGATGAGGATCCGGTCGAGATCGATGGACTCTCGACCGAGCCCATGGTCATCGAGAAGGGCTACGGCGACCTCGCGGCGGCGTTTCGCGATGCGCATGCCATGGTCGAGGCGGATGTCATCATCGGCCGGCATTCGGCCGTGCCGCTCGAGACCCGAGGCGCCATCGCGCGCTATGATGCCTCCCGCGATCTCCTGGAACTGCACGGTGCCGCCAAGGTGCCGCATCGCAATCGCGAGCAGCTTGCGAAGATTCTCGGGCGGCCACTGGCAGGAATCCATCTGTTCGAGGGTCATGTCGGCGGCGGCTTCGGCGTGCGCGGCGAGCTGTATCCTGAGGACGTGCTGGTCTGCCTCGCCGCGTTGCGGCTCGGACGTCCCGTGAAGTGGATCGAGGACCGCCAGGAGCATTTCGTCGCCGCCAATCATTCGCGCCAGCAGCGCCACAAGCTGCGCGCCGCCGTCGATAAGGATGGCCGCATCCTCGCTATCGATGACGATTTCGTTCACGACCAGGGCGCCTATGTCCGCACCCATGGCGCCCGCGTCGTCGACCTTACCGCCGGCATGCTGCCGGGCCCCTACCACGTGCCGGCGTATCGCTGCGCCGGCCACTACCGGCTGACCAACAAGACGCCGGCCGCGACCTATCGTTCGCCCGGCCGCTACGAGAGCACGTTCGCGCGCGAGCGGCTGATGGACGCGATTGCGCAGAAGCTTGGCATTGATCGCATCGCGGTGCGGCGGCGCAACCTGATCGACAAGTCCGAGATGCCGTTCGAGCGCCCGCTCACCGCGCTCGGTGACGAGGTGGTCTACGATTCGGGGGATTATGCCGGCCTGCTCGACAAGGCCTTGCAGGCGATGAACTGGCCGGGCCTGCAGTCGCGGCTGGCGGAACGCCGCCGCGGCGGCGAACTTGTCGGTGCGGGATTGGCAATCTTCGTCGAGAAGAGCGGACTTGGCCCCACCGATGGTGTGCGCATCAGCGTCGATCCGACCGGCGTGGTCGAGATCGTCACCGGCGGCTCTTCGCTCGGCCAAGGTTTTGAAACCGCGATGGCGCAGATTTGCGCGGGCGCGCTCGGGGTTGATTACAGCCGCATCCGCGTGATCCACGGCCAGACAAACCGCATCGAGCACGGTATCGGCGCCCATGCAACGCGCGCCACCGTCATGACGGGATCAGCGACACATATCGCTGCCTTGCAGGTGCGCGCGCTGGCACTCGGCACCGCGGCGCAACTGATGCAGATGCCGGCCGATGCGCTGACGATCATCGACGGCCACGTGGTGCGCAACGACGCGCCGGCAGGTCCGTCGGTCGCGCTGGGCGAGATTGCGCGACGGCGCGGGCCTGGCTCGAAATTCCTCAATGGCGGCAATCCGGGGCTGACCTCGGAGGGGTGGCACAAGACCGAGCACATGGCATATCCCTACGGCGTGCACGTCGCGATCGTCAAAGTTGACCGCGATACCGGCGCGCTCAAGGTCGAGCGCTACCTGATCGCTTATGACGTCGGACGCGCGGTCAATCCGATGCTGATCGAGGGCCAGCTTGTCGGCGGTTTCGCGCAGGGGCTTGGTGGCGCGGTATCGGAGGAATTCATCTACGACGAGGGCGGCGCGCCGCTCGCGACCACGTTCGCCGACTATCATATGCTCACCGCGCACGAGGTGCCGCACGTCGACGTGCTGCTCACCGAAGACGCGCCGAGCCCGCTCAATGCGCTCGGGCTCAAGGGCGCGGGCGAAGGCGGCGTCAACGCCGTTGGCGCCGCGATCGCCTCCGCCATCGACGATGCCATCGGTCGGCCGGGCGCCATCACGCAGCTGCCAGTGACGCCGGCGCGCCTGCGGGCGCTTATCCAGTAGCAATACGAGGAAGCTCCATGGATTTTGAACTGCCGGAAGAACTGCGGCTCCTGAAGGACAACGTCCGCAAATTCGTCGACAAGGAGTTGATCCCGCTCGAACGGCAGACCGTCAACGACGTCAAGCTGCAGAAGGAATTGCCGAAGAAGCTTCGTTCCAAGGTCGATGAGCTTGGAATCTGGGGCTATGATGTTCCGGAAGAGCTCGGCGGCCTTGGCCTCGGGATGCTGGCCAAGGTCATCATCTGGAGCGAGGTGTCCCGCACCACGGCGCTGCCATCGCGCGCGCTCAGCATCTTCGGCTTTCCGGTCAGTCCGATCCTCTACACGCTCGAAGGCCGCGCCCGCGAGGAATACCTGCTGCCGGTCGTCAACGGCCAAAAGACCAGTTGCTTCGCGCAGACCGAGGCCGACGCCGGTTCCGATCCCGCCGCGATGCGCACCACTGCCGTGCGTGACGGCGACGACTACGTGATCAACGGCGTGAAGCGTTTCATCACCGGCGCCGACGAAGTCGATTTCGCGCAGGTGTTCGCGGTGACTGACACGGAGAAACGCGCCCGCGGCGGCATTACCGGGTTCCTGGTCGATATGAACTCGCCCGGCCTGACAGTGTCGGCGTCCTACGACCTGATGGTCGACGACAAGCCCTGCGAGCTTGTATTCGACAATGTGCGCGTGCCGGCGTGGAAGCGCATCGGTCAGGAGGGCGATGGCTTCAAGCACGCGCAGTCCTGGCTCAATTCCGGCCGCGTCCGTCACGGCGCCCGGTCGCTCGGCGTAATGGAGCGCTGCTTCGAGCTCGGCACGGCCTACGCCAAGCAGCGCAAGACGTTCGGGGCGTATCTCGCCGACCGGCAATCGGTGCAATGGCCGCTCACCGAGATCTACATGGACATGCACAAGCTCCGCCTGATGCTCTATCACGCGGCCTGGAAGTATGACCGCGGCGAGGACTGTCGCGAGGAAGCGTTCATGTGCAAAATCTTTGGCGACGAGCGCTCGTTCTGGGCCGCTGACCGCGTGATGCAGATCCACGGTGGCATGGGCTTGTCGAAGGAGCTGCCGATCGAGCGCTTCTTCCGCGACCAGCGCAGCATGATGATCACGGAAGGCGCGGTGGAGGTGCTGCGCATGGCGCTCGCGCGGATGATATTGAACGTGAGGTGAGTTCTTCGCCCGACGTTGAGCAGTTCTCGTGTCCCGGACGCGGTGCAGCACAAAGTGATGCACCGCTGATCCGGACCCCGGTTGTCCTGTTCCTTTGAAGGAAACCGGGGTCCCTGTGTGTGGCGCCTATGGCATGATGGTTGCGGGCGGGAGATCGTGGGGTCCCTGGTCGTAAGACCGTGAGCCGGCGTGATCCCCGCCCGCACACCAAAC
>WHTP01000101.1 GCA_009377695.1 Hyphomicrobiales bacterium
CTGTAGGCGTAAAATTTGCCGTCGTGCCGGAAAACCCCGATTTCGTTATCGCCGACGAAAATGATGCGGCGGTCACCGTCCTTGAATTCCGAAAGTTTACCGACGAACTGCTCGGGCATGCCTGATGATCCTGCTCTCTCTGACTGGGCGTTTACTGGTTTCTTACTTTGTTTGGCGGCGTCCCGCCGTCATTTGTTTGCTTGGCCGGCTATTCCGACAGGCCACCAAATATATGCCTGTTCTAAAGAAGGAACGCAATCAGCACGGAAGCGCCTGGCCCTGCGGAACTGCATGGCCAAGGTCCGAAAACCAGGGTCCAGAAAACCAACATCCCGGACAAGCGAGCGCCCGGTGTCGGTTCCGCGCAGGCGCGGACGATCAGGCCATCTTGTTGCTGATCTCGCCGATCTTCTCGATCCAGAGCTTGACCGTGTCGCCGGCCTTGAGGAATTCCCCGCGGCCGGCGCCGACGCCTGCTGGTGTGCCAGTTAGGATCAGATCGCCGGGGTGCAGCGTCAGTCGCGACGACAGGTGCGCGATCTGCTCGGCGAGATTGAAGATCATCTGCGCGGTGTTGGAGTCCTGTTTGAGGACGCCGTTCACCCAGAGCTTGATGCCGAGGTTCTGTGGGTCCTTGATATCGCTTGCCGGCACGATCCAGGGTCCGAGCGGGCAGGAGCCATCGAAGCTCTTATGCGCCACCCAGTCGGCCTTGAATGGTGAATGGTCGGGGATGTGCGGCCGCCGGCCGCGATCGCGCGCCGATAGGTCGTTGGCGATGGTGTAGCCGGCGACGTAACTCAGCGCCTTCTCGATCGGAACGTCCTTGGCGGGCCGGCCGATGACCGCCGCCAGTTCGACCTCCCAGTCCATCTTTGTCGAATAGTTGGAGATCTTCACGGTCGCGCCGGGATTGGCGAGCGAGCGGGATGCTTTGATGAAATGCCAGGATTCGAGACCAAGCGTGTGCGGATCGGGCGGCGGCGGCCTGTTGTCTTTCGCGGCCATCTCGTTGGCATGGTCCTGATAGTTCGCACCTGCACAATAGATGGCCGACGGCCACAGGACCGGCGCCAGCAGCTTGGCCTTGCTCACCGGCAGCGGCTTGGCCTTGCTTTTGTTGGCCTTGCTTTTGTTGGCCTTCTTGGCGGCCTTCTCTGCCGCGGCCTTGAAGGCGCCCTGCGCGGCCTTCCAGTCATTGAGGATGCCGAGCATGGTGCCGTAGGCGGCCTTGCCGGTCAGCTTCGCCGCATCGAAGACTTTGTCGTCCACGATCAGGCCGGCGCGTGGTCCGTCCGTGGTCTGGTAGGTTGCAAGCTTGTAGCCGGCCATGGTCATTACCCCCGTAAAATGTCGGAACGACAAAACCGCGATCATGCGCGATTGGCAAGAGTGGGCTATAGTCGGCGGGACGCTAAATGCACCCGACAGGACACGCAATCAGTGCTCACGGGACCTGAACTGGGAGAGGAATGATGATCAAGCCACGGCGCGTCGGTCACGCGACCTTCGAGACCACCGACATCGAGAAGCAGATCGCCTACTGGACTGAGATCGCGGGGCTGGTACTCGCCGAACGTGAGAAAAAGCGCGCGTTCCTGGCCTCGAAGACCGGCCTCCTGTCGATCCAGCTCGATCAGACCGACCGCAATCACTGCACCCGGCTGTCGTTCGAGGTCGCGCCGGATTCCGATTTTGACGTGCTCGCGCGGGAATTGTCGAAGGACGGGATCAAGAGCGAGCTGCGCAATGATTCCATCCCCGGTATGGGCAAGGTGCTGACCTTCAAGGACAACAAGGATACCAGCATCGATCTGTTCAATGAGTGGAAGTATCTCGGCTCCCACCACCAAGTGAGCGGCATCGGGCCGCTCAAGCTCGGGCACATTGCGTTCCATTGTCCGGACGTGAAGGCGGTCTCCGACTTCTACGCCAAAGTGATGGGCTTCAAGATGTCGGACTGGATCGAGGACTGGTTCGTGTTCATGCGCTGCAACACCGACCATCACACCGTGAACTTCATCAAGGGCGACAAGCCGGAGCTGCATCACATCGCCTTCGAGCTCAAGGACATGTCGCACATGCAGAACGCCTGTGAGATGTTCGCGACCAAGAAGATCAAGCTCCTGTGGGGGCCGGTTCGTCACGGCCCGGGCCACAATGTCGCGACCTATCACCGCAATCCGGACGATCACACGGTCGAGCTCTATATCGAGCTCGACCAGATGAAGGACGAGGTGCTCGGTTATTTCGATCCGCGCCCGTGGCACCGCGACACGCCGCAATACCCGAAGACCTGGAAACGGACGGAATCGACGATCTGGGGCCTGCCGCCGGTGCCGGAGTATCGCCGCGGCAGCGGCGTCCCGCCGGTGGGGCAGCAGGATTAGCCACCGCCTTGTGTCCCGGGCGCAGCGCAGCGTGAAATGGTGCGCTGCAGACCCGGGACCCAGCTTTCTTGGAGCGAACAAGTAACCGGGGCCCCGGATCAGCGGTGCACCGCTTCGCTTCGCTACACGCTGCACCGCATCCGGGGCACGCGCGATCTCTGCTACGGCCGCACGGCCGGCGTTTCCATCGGCATGCCGCGGGCACGCCACATCAGATAGAGCTCGAGATCGACGAGTTGCGGTGCGCCAAGCGCAGGCGACTCAGCGCGCAGCCCGGTCAAGCAGTTACGTAGCCGCCGTTGCAGCGATCCGACGCTCTGCCATTCGAGCCGATAGATCGGATAGCCGGTCGGTTGCGCTTGCGTGATCGGGCTGCCGGCCAGCCGCCCACTCCAATTATCGTCGTGGCATTGTGCGCAGGAGAGATTGAGCTGCCCCTGCCGGCGGGTGAACGCCGCGCGGCCGTTGTCGATGAACGGCCGCGTGTTTTCGTCATCCGCCACCGAGATCGGCTGGCCGCGCGATTGCCGGCCGACGAAAGTGGCCAGCGACAGCAGGTCCTTGCTTTCGTATGGGAACGGCTTTGCCTGCTGGCGATCTGTGCGGCACATATTGATGCGCTGCTCGAGATTGACCGGCCGGTTCACGGCGGGGCTGAACGCCGGATAGCGGGCGGCGACCCCTTTCATGCTGGTGCGGGCGTCGCTATGGCAATCGGCGCATGACTTGCCGGCGGCGCCGGCCTTGCGCTTCCACAACGCCTCACCGTCGAGCACCGACAGCATGCCGGGATTGGCGGTGTCTTCGTCCTGCATGGCGCGGCTGTCGGGCCCCATGAACTCGTAGCCGGACTTGCGCTCCGACATCGGAATCTCGGCAATGGCCGGATAGGTGGCGCAGACTATCGCGGCCGCAGCGACGATGCGCCAGACCGGCATCCACGCGATCATGAATCTCGGTTCAGTTGAACCAGGATTGGCGATAGCTTTCTTGCTATGGCGCATGTCCTCTTCGGCGAACCGGTGGCCACGTCGCCGGGACATGCGCTATTCGACGGTAATGGCGACCGACTCGGTGGCGAAGAAGCCGTTGTCGCCGGTCCAGGTCATCGTGATGGTGCCGCTCTCGTTCGCCACCGTGGTGAAGGATACGAACGGATTGGCGGACATGGCGGGAAAGAACTCGGCGCGGAACACCTCGACCCCGTTATAGGTGCACACGAATTCCTTGATGATGTTGCGCGGGATCGGCTGCCCCGTCGCGTCCGGACGGAAGCCGGTCTCCATCTCGTGCGAGATCAGCGACTTGATCCCGATGATCTCGCCGCGCTTGGCCTTCGGCGGAACGTTGATGAGTGCGCGCGCGGTCATCAGCTTTCCTCGAGACAGGCGGCCATGGTGACGACGACTTCGACCTCGTCGCGCCAGAACGACCCGTCGCTCATCTCGGCGATTGCCAGCACGACCTGTGTGTCCGCAAGCCGCATGCGCGTCGAGATGTTGGCGGTGCCGGCACGCGGCCCGAGCTGGAAGCTCACGACATTGGGCTGCGGGTTCTTCTCGGTGAACACGTGGATCGCCTTGACGTGACCCGCATCGGTCATCGGGCTCTCGACCTTGATCCCGAGCGGGACGGCGTTCCCGTTTTCGACCAGCGGCGGCAATTCGATCTTGATGCGGCCTTTGTTCATGGGCGCGTCGCCGGCGACCGCCTTGACTGCCGCCTGCATAGAGGCGGGCGTGGCGGCGGTGCGTCCGGGCAGCATGGTGACCAGCGCCATTCCGCCCGCCAGTCCGGCGGCGCCGATCAGGAACCGGCGGCGCGTGGCCATAAGGGGCAGGGTGTCGGTCATCTCGACTTTCCTGTTCGGGCTAATCTCGCAGTGTTGCCAAATAGGCTACCACGTCTTCGATCTGTTCCGCGTTCAACACGGGTTTACCGACGAACGCAGGCGCTACCCGTACAAGGCCGTCGGTCCGATAGTATGGCGGCATGATGGTTGCCGGATTGACGCGCGTCGAATCGGCGATTCGCAATCTCAATTGCCCCGCCGACCAGCGTGTTCCCGCTCCACTGAGATCCGGCGCCAGGGTTCCCTGGAACCGTTCCTCCGGGAACGGGCCGGTGTGGCACAGCAGGCAGAGCCCGACCTGCCGGTTCGCCACGATGGCGCGGCCCTTCGCAGGGTCGCCCGGGGCGCCGGTCAGGGACTCCGGAATGGCATCGCCAACCACCTTGTAGGACCGCAGCTCGGCGTCGGCGCCAGTGATCGGACCAAGAGCCAGCGCGGCGATGACCGTCAGCGTCACCCTTCTTCGCCGGTGCTCAACCAAACACTTCCTCGGTGATCGTCTTGAACCAGCCATTCGCGAAATTCGCTTCGAGCTGGCGTGCGCTGCGCGGCGCATTGGCCGGGCTGACGCCGCCCGCGCCCTTCACGTCGGTGAGCTGCCCGTTGCGCGGCTCATACACGCCGGCGACGGAGATCCCGTAGTCGGGCGCGACCAGACTATAGCAGGTGTTGATCAGCTTCGGTTCCTCGGGTTTCTCGCCGGCGAGGAGCTTTGCCAAAGCGGCCGCGCAGGCCTTGGCCTGGGAATTGGCCGCGAAAGCGGATTTCGGCATGCCCCCGGCGATGCTGGCGTCGCCGATGACGTGGATGTTCTCCTGCAGCTTCGACTCGAACGTCACGGGATCGATCGGGCACCAGCCGGTCTTGTTGGCGGCGCCGACAACCGCGGCGATGTGCGCGGCCTTCTGTGGCGGGATGACATTTGCGACCGCAGCCTTGTGGCTTCCGAACTCCGTCGTCAGCGTATTGGTTGAAGGATCGACCGACGTGACTCTACCGCCCTTGGACAACGGCACCCATTCGATCAGGTCCGGATAGAGTTCCTTCCAGGCCGCCAGGAACAAGCTCTGCTTCGAGAATGCATCTTTCGCATCGAGAATGAGGATCTTGGATTTCGGCTTCCGCGTCTTCAGATAGTGAGCAATAAGGCTTGCGCGCTCGTATGGTCCGGGCGGACAGCGGAACGGATTGGCCGGTGCCGAGATCACCACCAGTCCGCCATCTTCCATCGATTCGAGCTGCTTGCGCAGGAGCAGCGTTTGCTCGCCGGCCCGCCAGGCATGGGGCATGCGCTCCGCCGCGGCTTCGGTATAACCGGAGAGGCCGTCCCAGCGGATGTCGATGCCCGGCGCCAGCACCAGGCGGTCATAGGGCACCCGTGCGACATCGCTGAGGACCACCGTGCGTGCATCGGTATCGATACGCGTCGCCGGCTCGAATGTGACCTCGATGCCACTTCCTTCGATTCGCTTATAGTCGAACTGCTGCGCCTTGAGCTCGCGCAGTCCGGCGATAACATTGTTGCTGAACGGGCAGGCGGTGAAGGCGTGGCTGGCTTCAACCAGCGTCACCGAGATGCGCGGATTGATGCGCTTGAGGGCGCGGGCGCAGGTCGCCCCAGCAAAGCCGCCGCCCACCACGACCACACGGCCGGGGGCGCCTTCCGCGATCGCGGGCGCGGAGATCGTAACGGCCGCTGCGCTGGCGGTGGTGCGCTTCAGGAAATCGCGTCGGCTCACATGGTGGCGTGTCATGACGGTCATTCCTTCTGCGCCGCATACCAAGCCGCGATGGCCTTGATCTCGTCGTCGGTGAAGCCCTTCGCGAGGCGACCCATGACAGTTGCGGGTCGCTGTCCGGTGCGGAACTCCTGCGTCGCCGTCACGATGTCGGCAGGATTGCGTCCGGTCAGCCGGGTGAACGGCGTTTCGACCGCGCGGCTCATCGGATGACAGCCCGAGCAGGCGGCGGCGCCAGCCGGCGCAACATCGATGGCGGGCGCTGCGCTCGTCGAAGCGAACAGAACGGCTAACGCTGCAAGGCAATAAATTCGCTTCATCGGCTTGCTCCCGAATAATCGAAAGGCCCCCTGACAGTGCGGCCTATGCTTTCCTCAAATCATGGTTCTTCAGCGGCAGCGACCGGATGCGCTTGCCGGTGGCTGCAAAGATCGCATTGCACAACGCCGGCGCCACCACCGCAACCGGCGGTTCGCCGCAGCCGCCGAAGAATCCGCCTGAGGGCATCAGCACGGTCTCGACCCTCGGCATCTCGGCCATGCGCAGCATCCGGTAGTCATTGAAATTCGACTGTTCCACCCGCCCGTCCTTGATCGTGATTTCGCCGTAGAGCGCCGCCGTCAGGCCGAACACCACGGCGCTTTCGGTTTGCATCTCGGCGGTCAGCGGATTGACGACGGTGCCGGGATCAAGCGCCACGACGATCCTGTGCATGCGCACCGCGCCGTGGGTATCGACCGACACCTCGGCGACCGCCGCCACGAACGTGTTGTAGGCTTCGTTCAGGGCGATTCCGCGATGTATTTGTGGCGGTAGCGGCGTCGTCCAGCCGGCGCGCTCGGCCGCAGTATTGAGCACGCCGAGGAATTTCGCCGCATTGTGATGCTTGCCGATCATCCTACGCCGGTATTCCAGCGGATCGATGCCGGCGGCGTGCGCCATCTCGTCGACGAAGCTTTCTTTGAAGAAGCAATTCTGCGTGTGATTCACACAACGCCAGAAGCCGACGGGGACGTGCGTGTTGCGGATCGCATAGTCGGCGAGATAGTTCGGGATGTCGTAGGGCATGTCGGCGAGGAACCCTTCCTGGAACTGCCGGTCGACGCCGCCGCGCACCGTCATCGGCATCAACGTGCTCCAGATCGAGTTGCCGGTCATCCGGACATGCCAGGCCGACGGCATTCCGGTCGCATCAAGTCCGGCCGACATCCGCGCCATCGCGACCGGCCGATAGTAGTCGTGGCCGGTGTCTTCTTCGCGCGACCACACGACCTTGACCGGCCGACCGACCTCCTTGGCGATCAGAACCGCGGGCGGGACGAAATCCTGCGTGACGCCGCGTCGCCCGAAGCCGCCGCCCAGCATGGTTTTGTGCATGATCACATTCTGCGGCGGAATGCCCAGTACGTGGGCTGCCGTTGCCAGTGCGGCTTCGCCATTTTGCGTCGGTGCCCAGATCTCTGCCCGATCGCCCGTGACGTGCGCCGTGCAATTCTGCGGCTCCAACGTGGCATGGGCCAGGAACGGCACGAAATAGTCAGCATTGACGCGCGTGACGGCGCTCGCAAATCCTTCGCTGAGATTGCCGTGCGCGCGTCCGACACCGGCCTTGTCGGCCGTCAGTCCGCCGAGCAGAAATTGTCGGACGCTGTCGCTCGACACCTGCCCGCTGTCGCCGGTGTTCCAGTCGATCACCAGTGCGTCGAGCGCCTTCTTCGCTTGCCACCAATTGTCTGCGACGACCGCGACGGCGTCCTTCAGCCTCACGACCTTGTGGACACCGCTCATTCCGGTGATTTGAGAGTCATCGACCGATTTGAGCGTACCCTTGAACACCGGACATTGCGCGAGCGCCGCGTGCAGCATGCCGGGGACCCGCACGTCGATGCCGTAGATCGGCTTGCCCATGACCTTGTCGGTGACGTCGAGCCGCCGTGTCGGCTTGCCGATGAGACGCCAATCCTTCGCGTCCTTGAGCGTCACGCGCTTGGGGAGTGGCATCTTCGCCGCGGCTTCGGCGACCTGGCCGAAGGTGATGGTGCGGCCGCTCGGAACGTGCGTGATGATGCTGTTCGCGGCGCGACATTCCGATGCGGCGACGCCCCATTGCATGGCGGCGGCGGCGATCAGCATCTCGCGCGCCGTTGCTCCAGCACGGCGCAAGGGTTCCTGCGAATTGCGGATGCTGCGGCTACCGCCGGTCGAGAAATCGCCCCAGACGCGGTTGCGCCTGAGATTCTCGTCAGGGCGAGGAAACTCGGCTCTCACCTTGCTCCAGTCGCATTCGAGCTCTTCCGCGACCAGCATCGGCAGCGCGGTGAGCGTGCCTTGGCCCATTTCCGAGCGTGCGACGCGGATGATCACGGTGTCGTCGGGATGGATGACGATCCAGGCGGTGATTTCCGGCGCGTCGCCAGCGGCCCGAGCCGCTTGCGCTCCGGGCCGCACGTCGAACCCGAGCGCGAGTGCGCCGCCGGCAGCGCCAACGCTGACCAGGAACGTGCGACGATCAATACCCCGAGCCGTCATGGCGGGTCCCGCTACACGTTCGCCGCCGCATGGATGGCTGCGCGGACACGCTGATAGGTACCACAACGGCAAATATTGGTGATGGCTGCGTCGATCTCGGCGTCGGTCGGATTCGGAATCGCGCGCAGCAGCGCCGCCACCGCCATGATCATCCCGCTCTGACAATAACCGCATTGCGGAACGTCATGGTCGATCCAGGCTTTCTGCACCCGGTGTAGCACGCCGTTAGGCGCGAGCCCTTCGATCGTCGTGACGGCCTTGCCGTCGACCGCGCTGACCGGCAACACGCACGAGCGCGTGGCGACGCCGTCCACATGGACGGTGCAGGCGCCGCAATGGGCGATGCCACAGCCGTACTTGGTGCCGCTCATGCCGAGCGTATCCCGCAAGACCCACAGAAGAGGGGTATCGGGATCGACGTCCACGTCGTGCAGGTGACCGTTGACGGTCAGGCGTGCCATGCTTCGTCCCCTCTTGCCGTGCGCCGAAGCAGCCGGGCCGAGGTTCAGACGGCAAGGTGACGATTTCAAGTCAACAATTCAAGCTAACCGCAGGCTCTGCGGCTGCCTTGCAGAAAGCAGAAGCGGCGGCCCGTGGGCCGCCGCTTCGGTCGTTATGGTGTCGATTCCATTATCAGGCGGTCCGGATGCCTTGATCTTTCAGCGGGAACGAACGGATCCGCTTGCCGGTTGCCGCGAAGATCGCATTGAGCACGGCCGGCGCCGCCACGAAGATCGTCGGCTCGCCGACGCCGCCCCAGAAGCCGCCCGAGGGAACGATCACCGACTCCACCTTCGGCATCGCAGCCATCCGCATCGAGTTGTAGTCGTGGAAGTTGGTCTGCTCGATGCGGCCGTCCTTCACCGTGCAACCGCCGTAGAGAATGGCCGACAGGCCGTAGACGAACGAACCGGCGACCTGCCGATCGACCAGCGCCGGGTTGGCGACGTGGCCGGGGTCGGTGGCGCCGACGATGCGATGGATGGTGAGCAGTCCGTCGCTCGAAACCGACACCTCTGCCACGGCGGCGACATAGCTGCCGTAGCCCATCTGTTGCGCAATGCCGCGGAAGACGCCCTTTGGCAGCGGCGTGCCCCAGCCGGCCTTTTCTGCCGCTGCGTTGAGCACCGCGAGATGCTTCGGATGCTTCTTCATCATCTTGCGGCGAAATTCGAGCGGATCCTGCCCAGCCGCATGCGCCACCTCGTCGAGGAAGCATTCGAGATAGATGGCGTTCTGGTTGTTGTTCACGCCACGCCAGAAGCCCGGCATGATGTGGGGATTGCGCATGGCATGATCGATCAGGATGTTCGGGATATCGTAGCCGATCCGGCCTTCAGTGCCGCCGGCATTGAGGCCCTGGAACGTGGCGGGGTCGCGTCCGTTCTGCAGGCGCGACGGCGCAATCCCGGCGAGGATCGACTGGCCGGAGATGCGGATCCGCAGGCCGGTCAGGTTGTTGTTGGCATCCAATGCCGCCGTGAGCTTGCACTGCGTGATCGGATGATAGGTGCCCTGGGTCATGTCTTCTTCACGCGACCACAGGAGCTTGATCGGGACACCGGGCATCTGCTTGGCGATCTGCACCGCCTGCGTGACGTAGTCGGTGCGGGCGCGGCGGCCGAAACCGCCGCCGGCCGAGACCACCGTCACATCGCATTTGTCGAACGACAGGCCCGAGGCCTCGACCGCGGCGGCGAGCACCGCTTCGGCGTTCTGCGTTGAGGTCCACACCTCGCACTTCTCGGCCGTGTAACGCGCGGTGGCGTTCAGCGGCTCCATGCAGGCATGGTTCTGGTACGGGTAGGCGTAGACCGCCTCGATTTTCTTCGCCGCGCCGGCGAGCGCCGCGTTGATGTCGCCGGTCTTGTTGCCGACGAGCGGCGTCTCCGCGTCGAGACCCTCCTTCAGCATGGCGGCGATCGTCTCGCTCGACACTTTGGCGCCGGGGCCTTCGTCCCAGACCACCGGCAGGGCATCGAGCGCGGTCTTGGCGTGCCACCAGGTGTCGGCAACAACGGCGACCGCGGTGTCGGCGACCTGCACGACATTCTTCACGCCCGTCATGCCTTTGACCTTGGCGGCATCGAAGCTGACGATCTTACCGCCCCGGACCGGGCATGCCTTGATCGCGGCGTTCAACATGCCGGGCAGTTGCGTGTCGGCCGAATACTTCTGCTTGCCGGTAAGCTTGTCCATCGTGTCGAGCCGCTTGAGCGGCTTGCCGGCAATCTTCCAGTCCTTCGGGTCCTTGAGCGTGATGCTCTTCGGATCCGGCGGGGTGATTTTCGCGGCTTCGAGCACGACCTTGCCGTAGCTCGTCTTGCGGCCCGATGGGGTGTGCGTAATGATGCTGTTCGCGGCGGTGCACTCGGAAGCCGGCACCTTCCACTCGTTCGCCGCCGCCTGGATCAGCATCTGCCGAGCGGCTGCGCCGCCCCGCCGCACATAGTCGTTCGACTCGCGGATCGCCCGGCTTCCGGTCGAATTGAAGGCGCCCCACACGCGCTTGCGCGCGATGCTGTCGGAGGGGTTCACGTATTCCCAGGTGACCTTCGACCAGTCGCATTGAAGCTCTTCGGCGATGAGCTGGCACAGCCCGGTCAGGGAGCCCTGGCCCATCTCCGAGCGTGCGAAGCGGATGACGACGGTGTCGTCGGGGCGCACCATCACCCAGGCGTTGAGCTCCGGCGTGGCTTGCGTGCCTTGCGCGTGCGCTGCGCCGAACGGCAGGCTCATGCCAAGCGTGAGACCTGCGCCAGCCGCGGCGGTGCCGATGACGAAGGAGCGGCGATCGATCTTCGGAACGTAATTCATGATGATCTCCTTCTCACGCGGTCGCGGCGGCATGGATTGCCGCGCGCACTTGGTGGAAGGTGCCGCAGCGACAGATGTTGGTGATCGTATCATTGATGTCGGCGTCGGTCGGCTTGGGCTTTTCCTTGAGCAGGGCCGCGACCGCCATGATCATGCCACTCTGGCAGTAGCCGCATTGCGGGACTTCATGGTCGAGCCAGGCCTTCTGGACGCGATGCAGGACGCCGTTCTCGGCGAGTCCTTCAATGGTCGTGATGTTCTTGCCGGCGGCCGCGCTCACCGGCATCGCGCAGGAGCGGATGGCGGCGCCGTCGATGTGCACGGTGCAGGAGCCGCATTGCGCGACACCGCAGCCGTATTTGGTTCCGGTCAGGCCGACGTTTTCGCGGATCGCCCACAAGAGTGGGGTATCGGGCTCGACGTCGATGCTGTGCGGTTGGCCGTTGATCGTCAGTGAGATCATACCGAATTCTCCCATGGGGAAAGCTTGGGCGCGTTTGTTCCCTCAACGCGCGGAAGCAGAGCGTAGCTTGCAGGAGTTCTAATGAGAACAAACAAATTTTTGATCGGGCCGGAAAATCGGTTCGGGAATAGAGCATGATGCGATGCACAAGGCGTGTGCAGCGGCATGATTACCTATTCATGCGCGTAATGGGGCGTGCAAGGATCGCAATGGTGACTGACTGCAATGAGGATCGCTGCAATCGAAACGACACGGCGGGGAGAGAACACGATGCACACACGGAAGGCAGGCTCAGCACTCATGTTGGCAATTCTTGGGATTGCGGCATTTCTGGCGACGGCCACCCCGCTCGGCGCCGCCGATCCGGCGCTGATCGCCGCGGCCAAGAAAGAAGGCGAGGTGGTCTGGTACACCACCCAGATCGTCAGCCAGCTCGTCCGTCCCGTGACCGCGGCGTTCGAGAAGAAATATCCCGGTATCAAGGTGCGTTCGACCCGCGCCAACGCCAGCGAAACTGCGGTGAAGATTCTCAACGAGGCCAAGGCCGGCCGCTTGCAGGCCGACATCTTCGATGGAACCACGACAGTGGTTCCCTTGAAAGCGGAAGGCCACGTCCTGCAATGGCTGCCCGACGCAGCCAAGGACTATCCCGCTGAAGTGAAGGATCCGCAGGGCTATTGGATCGCCAACAACCTGTTCGTCATTACGCCGGGCTTCAACACATCGCTGATCCCGCGCGGCAAAGAGCCGCGCACGCTACACGATCTTTTGAATCCCGCTTTGCGCGGCACGATGGCCTGGAACGGCTTTCCGACCTCATCCGGCGCCGGCGGCTTCATCGGGACCGTGCTGACCGAGATGGGGCAGGAGAAGGGCACGGCCTTCCTGCGCGAGCTCGGCAAGCAGAAGATCGCCAATCTGCGCGGCTCGGCGCGCGAGGTGCTCGACCAGGTGATTGCGGGCGAGTATTCGCTGGCGCTGCAGATCTTCAACCACCACACGGTGATCAGCGCCAAGAAGGGCGCGCCGGTCGACTGGATCCCGATGGAGCCCGCGACCGTCACGCTGTCGACGGTCTCGGTGCTTGCCAAGGCGCCGCATCTCAACGCCGCAAAGCTCTTGATGGATTTCATTATCTCGCGCGAAGGCCAGGAGGTGTTCGCGAAGGCGTATTACATCCCCGCGCATCCGGCGGTGCCGGCGGCCGTGCCGACGCTGAAGCCGGCGGAAGGAAAATTCCGCGCGCATTTCTTCACGCCGGAGGCGACCGACGACAAAATGCCGAAATGGAATGATGTCTTCAATGAATTCTTCCGGTAGCGCAGCTGTAGCCCACGTGGACGCAGCGACGCCCGGGACCGTCTGCCACCGCCGGTCGGCGTCGAACGCGTGAGCTTGGTGATGAATGGACCAAGATGAACGACGGCACACCGAGCCGTTCGAATTCGTGGACGAGATGGTCAGCCGCGAGTTCCGGTTTTCGGTCGGGCGGGAAACGCGCTCGGGACGATATTTCTTGTCGACCCCCGTCTCCGGGTGGAACCGCGCGATCGAATATGAAGTGCGCTTTGAGATCGACGCAGCGGAGTTTGACCGGTTCAGAGCAGACCCAGCGTCTGCACTGGAATTCGTTGAACTCTGTCGAAACCGAGGCGCGCAAGATCGGCTGTTCAAAAAATGAGAGTCCGCTCAAATGACGTGGTGTCGCATCTTGGCGTCGTATACCGCACAATCGTTTGTAACACGGTTTGAGGACGAAAGGACGGTGAAATGAAACGACGCGCGCGGGTTGCGGGGTTGGTTGTTCTCGCCGCTGTTGGAATGCTGGCCCTCCCTGGCGTCGCCAGCCATCAGGCTATTGCTCAGATGAATTGGCTGACGCCTCACCTCGAATCGCAGCGCCACAATAATATTCGTCGTCACCAGCAACGTCTGCGGCGCAAAGGGACGGTGCAGCATCAGCCGAGCCGGCCGCCAATCTCACACGGACCAAACCCGGCGCGCCGCCAGCGGTTGATGCGTCAGCTTGAGCCTGAGTATCGCCGGCGGGTGCAACTGCACGGCAAGGCAAGCGCCGATAGCTGGCTGAAGCGCACCGCCTGGCATCTTGGTGTCGAAGAGGGGCGAAGGGCCCGGCAGCGCGCCGGGAACCAGTGACACTGTTTCTCGAGCGCGATGGAGCAGCGCCCTATGACGAGTGCTTGAGCCTCATGACTGCGCGCAAACCGTCCTGCGTCGTGCTTGGCGGCGGGGGCTTCCTGGGGCTGAATCTGTGCCGCCACCTGGCATCCGCGGGCTATCGCGTCCGTGCATTTGGCCGGCGGTGCTCGTTTCCCGAAGCTCTGGAAGACGTGCCGTGGCTTCCGGGCCATGCCTCTGATGTGGATGCATTAACCGCTGCGATCGAGTCCTGCGAGACCGTGTTTCATCTGCTTGGAACAACGACGGGATATTCCGCTCAACACGCGGTCGCGCAAGACCTGCATGATAATGTCATCGCGGCTCTTCATTGCTTCGACGTGAGTCGCAAACTGGGCGTGAAGAGAATCGTGTTCACGTCATCGGGGGGAGCCATTTACGGCGCTCCCGCGCAGATTCCGACTCCGGAGACTGCGCCCGCCGAGCCGTTTACGGCGTACGGGATCAACAAGCTCGCGATCGAAAAATACCTTGCCGCGTACGAGCGCTTTCACGGTGTCGATTACAGGATACTGCGTATTGCAAATCTATTTGGCCCTTTTCAGCTGCCGAAAAAAGATTATGGCACTATAGCCAATTGCATTTCTTGCGCGCTCGATAAGCAAAGCATTAAAATTTGGGGCGACGGTTCGGCGGTCAGGGATTACGTTTTCGCTGACGACGTCATCGCTGCACTTGAAAGCGCCATGAACGACAGCAGCGATCAGCGCATATTCAACATCGGAAGCGGGCAGGGACGGACGCTGAACGACGTCGTTTGGTCCGTGGAGCAGATCCTCAATACGAAGCTCGAGATCGACTGGAAGCCAAGCAGACCGGGCGACATTCCGGCGTCGGTTCTCGCTATCGACAGAGCGAGGGCGGTTCTTGGCTGGACCCCATCAACGCCGTTCGAGATCGGTCTGCGGAAAACTGTCGAATGGTGGGAATCGATGAAACGGCATCCGTGAATAAAGTGGCGGTTCAGAAGTCCGCATCATTCTCGCGGCGAGTCCGCTATGCGGACTTCTGAACCAAAGCCACACTCGATTCAAAGAGTTGCTAGTGTCATTCGATTCCGAAGTTCGTATAAGCGGTCGCTGCGAAATGGTACAAACTTCGGAATCGGGACGCTAGGATCAGGACCCATTAACTGAGCGAAAGACTCGGATTACGGCTTCGAACTCAGAGCGGCCTTTGTCAGCCGGTCGATGCGGCGGTGAGAACCGCCAACTGAGCGTCGAAAGCACGCTTGTATGCGGGCCGCGCTTCGCAGCGGGCGACATAGGCGGAGAGGTTCGGATATTCCTCCAGCATACCCGATCCTTGCAACCTGCGCAGCACCGTCACCATCAGCAGGTCACCGGCGCTGAACGCACCATCGAGCCAGTCGGCATCGCCAAGGCGACTGGAAAGGTCGCCCAGCCGCTTCCGGATGCTGTCCTCGAGGACACGCAGGCGCTGCTCGTACCAAGGCTCGTCGCGCTCGAGGACCTTGGCGAGGTCGCGGTCGAAGATCGGCGGCTCCACCGTGTTGAGCGCGGCAAACATCCACGCGATCGCGCGCGTCCGGGCATTCGCATCGTCTGGCAGCAGACCCGCATGGCGCTCGGCGATATGGAACACGATCGCCCCCGACTCGAACAGGGCGAGATCGCCTTCTTCATAGGTCGGAATCTGCCCGAAAGGATGAAGCGCGAGATGCGCGGGTTCCTTCATCGCTTTGAACGAAAGAAGACGAGCGTCGTAAGGCTGGCCCACTTCTTCGAGCGCCCAGCGAACGCGCATGTCACGCGCCAGACCCTTGCCGCCATCGGGCGACCGTTCAAAGGCGGTAATGGTAATGGTCATTGTTGTTTTCCATAGCTTGTCTGTCTTGGAAGACGATTGGCTAAACGAGATTCCGACACCCCATGCTCGAGATAGTCCTCGCGGTCGGTTCAATACAGCTCAAAGGATGCGTTCCTGCTGCTGTCGAGCGTCAGCTTTGTCCAGTGCGCGCGAATCCGATCTGCCAATTGCGTTGGTCGGCGGCCACTCTGGGCCAGGAGCGGACGTTCGCCCCTCGCCCGCAGGCGGACCTTCCACAGGCGCCGCTCGGTCCTGGCAGATGGCCGCTCGGGCTCAGTCCTCGATGGCCTCGACGCCAAGCCGCTCGAGATGCGCCAAGTGGTCTTTCATGGCCTTCAGCTGTTCGGGCGAGTGTCCCTTCCAGTCGGTGACTTCGCCGACGATCCTGAGCGGATCACGGGTACGGTATGACTTCGTCGGATTGCCTGGGAATTTCTTGTTCGTCAGGTCGGGATCGTCTTCGAACGGGCCGGTGGGTTCCACGATGTAAATTCTGCCTCGCCCTTCACCTGGCGCCAACTCGGCGCCCCAGGTGGCCGCGTCCAGGCTGGCGGTCAGATAGACATACGCCGCCTTTTTCCTTCTGCCGTAGTTGGAGCCGAACCCGGGCCCGATCAGATCGCCCTCTTTCAAATCCGCCTTCGTGCCATGGTAGAATGGTTGTGCACCCGGCATGGACATGGCTGTCATCAATCAACGGCCCTCCTGAGAGCGGGAACAACGGCTCCGTCAGAGTCTCATCGCAAATCAGCCATCTCGTACAGCGGCCGGATCTCGATCTCGCTCGGTCCCGGCATGGGATTGGGCAGCGCTTCACCCAGGCCCGTCGATGACCGTACGGCCGGGACCATCGAACGCAACACGCTTGCCCTGCGACGACGGCTTGAGGCCGTCGCCGGCGCGCATGATGCCGGCCTTGACCAGCTCCTCGTTGAATTTGCCCATCTGCGACGCGATCCGCGCCGCCGCGCCTGACCTGCCAGCCGCCATCCTTGGGCAGCACATGGACGCGGGCGGCCCGACTCTCGGCCGTCGAAGACTTCTTGATGTAGCGACGGGGCATCAAGAAAAGCCTATCACAAGCGGCGACGGGCGGCACAATGCTGGGCTGGAACCCGTGGCGGCAGAAGTTCGGTTGCGCGCATCTCGTTGATGATTCGGTCGGCGATTTGTTCAGCTGCCGGCTCGCGTGTTGCCATAACTGACCTGTTGTAAAGTTACAATGGGACCTCTATTCTGACCCCATCGGTGACAATCCGGGGCAGCCTGTGGCGGACCTCTTTCAGCATCAGCTCGACGTCACTCTTGAGATCAATGGCACTCGGCATCGCCTGTCGGTGCCGGCATCGGCCACCCTGCTCGACGTGCTGCGCGAGCGGTTGCAGCTTTACGGCACCAAGAAAGGCTGCGACCTGGGCGCCTGCGGCGCCTGCACCGTGCTGATCGACGGCCGGCGCGCCAACGCCTGCCTCATGCTGGCGGCGATGCAGGACGGCCGGCGCATCGCCACCATCGAGGGCGTGGCGCAGGACGGCGCGCTGCACCCGCTGCAGCAGGCCTTCATCGAGCACGACGCCCTGCAATGCGGCTACTGCACGCCGGGCCAGATCATGTCGGCGCTGGGGTTGATCGCCGAAGGCCGCGCCGGCAGCGACGCCGATATCGCCGAGCAGATGAGCGGCAACCTGTGCCGCTGCGGCGCCTATCCCAACATCGTCGCCGCCGTTGCCGAGGCAGTGCGGAGCTGAGCATGCAGCAGGTTGCCTATCATCGCGCGGCGAGCGAGGGCGCGGCGCTGGCGCTCGCCGCCGCCCATCCCGGCGCCGCGTTCATCGCCGGCGGCACCGACCTGCTGCAGCTTTTTAAGCAGGGCCCCGCCGCGCCGGCGCAGCTGATCGACATCAGCCGCCTGCCGCTCGATCGGATCGAGCCCAGGAGCGATGCAAGCGCCGACGCCATCCGCATCGGCGCCTTGGCACGCCTAGCCGACGTCGCCCGCCACCCCGAGGTCCGACGCGGCTGGCCGGCGCTGGCCCAGGCGATCGAGGCCAGCGCGTCGCCGCAGGTGCGCAACCTGGCGACCGTCGGCGGCAACCTGCTGCAGCGCACCCGCTGCGGCTACTTCCGCAGCCCCGACCTGCCCTGCAACAAGCGTCAGCCCGGTTCTGGCTGCGCGGCCCGCACCGGCGAGAACCGGCTGCACGCGATCTTTGGCACGAGCCCGCACTGCGCGGCGACGCACGCCTCCGACCTCGCGGTGGCGCTGCTGGCGCTTGATGCCAGCGTGCATGTGCGCCGCCACGACGCCGCGCACACCCTGCCGATCGCCGAGCTGTTCCGCCTGCCCGGCGACACGCCGCAGAGCGACAACGCGCTTGGGCCCGGCGAGCTGATCGTCGCCGTGGAAGTGCCGGTTGGCACCGAGTCGCGCCGCTCGTGCTACCTCAAGGTAAGAGACCGCGCTTCCTTCGAATTCACCGTGGTCTCGGTGGCGGTCGCCTTGCAGATCGAAGGCGACGTCATCCGTTCGGCTCGCCTCGCCGCCGGCGGCGTCGGGACCGTGCCGTGGCGGCTCGCGGCCAGCGAGGCGGCACTGGCCGGCGCTCGCGCCGAGCCGGCGGCCTTCGCCGCTGCCGCGGCGCACGCCGCCGATGGCGCCCAGCCGCTCAGCCAGAACGGTTTCAAAATTGAACTTCTGCGCCGCGCTGTAAGGCGGGCGCTGGAGCTTGCCCGATGACCATGGTCGAAGATCGCTCGCCGCGACGCTACGAGGCAGCGCTGAAGGTGACCGGCGCGGCGCGGTACGAGGGTGAGATCCGCACGGCCGGCATGTTGCACGCAGCGCTGGTGACGGCGCCGCTGCCGAGCGCCCGAGTGCTGGGCATCGACACAGCGCAAGCCCGTGCGCTCGCCGGCTGCGTCGACGTGCTGACGCACGAGAATGCGCTCAGGATCCCGCCCGCTGCGTTCCTCACCCTATGCCAAGAGCCGGTCGTGCATTTCGCCGGTCAGCCGGTCGCCCTGGTGCTGGCGGAGACGCTGGAAACGGCGCGCGCCGCGGCCGCTTCGGTCGAGGTGCGCTATGCGCCCACGCCGGCGATCACCGCGCTCGAGCAAGCGCGTGCAACGGCGTTCGCGCCGCGCACCGCCGGGCTCACCGCCACCGACAGCCGGCGCGGCGAGCCGGAGGCGGCGCTGGCCGCGGCCGCGGTGAGCCTCGACCGGCGCTACACCACGCCGACGCACAATCACCTGGCGATCGAGCCGCAGGTGGTGCTGGCCGACTGGGACGGCAGCGAGCTCACCGTGCACACGCCGTCGCAGGCGGTGTTCGCCCACCGCACCGGCCTGGCGAAGTGTCTTGGCCTCGACGTTGCCCGCGTGCGGGTGATCTCTTCTTATCTCGGCGGCGGCTTCGGCTCGAAAGGCGGCGCCTGGTTTCCCTGCCTGGCGCTGGCCTGCCTGGCGGCAAAGCAGCTCGGCCAACCGGTGCGGCTGGAGCTGACGCGCGCGCAGATGTTCACCCTGGTCGGCCGCCGGCAGGAGACAGTGCAGCGGCTGCAGATCGGCGCCGCGCGCGACGGGCGCCTCGCCGCCCTCGTGCACGACACCGTGGCCCAGACCTCGACCTACGGCGAGTACGCCGATCCGGTGGCCACGCCGACGCGCATGATGTACGCCTGCCCGAACGTCGCCACCACGCACCGCCTGGTGCGGGTGGCTGCGCCGCAGCCCAACCCGGTGCGGGCGCCGGGCGAAGGGCCGGGCAGCTTCGCGCTGGAATCGGCGCTGGACGAGCTGGCCTACGAGCTCGACCTCGACCCGATCGAGCTGCGCCGGCGCAACTTCGCCGACCGCGACCAGCATGCCGGCCTGCCCTGGTCGAGCAACGGACTTTTAGAGTGCTACCGCGTCGGCGCCGAGGCGTTCGGCTGGGCGCGCCGGCCGCGCACGCCCGGCACGCTCAGCGACGGTCGGCACCGTCTCGGCTGGGGCATGGCGGCGGCCTGTTATCCCGCCTATCGCATCGCCTCGCAGGCGGCGGTGGGTATCAGCAAAGACGGCCGCGTAAAAGTGCGGTGCGGCACCCAGGACATGGGCAGCGGCACCTACACCGTGCTGGCCCAGCTCGCCGCCGAGGCGCTCGGCGTGCCCTACGCATCCGTCGATGTCGCGCTGGGCGACACGCTGCTGCCCGAGGGCCCCTACTCCGGCGGCTCGATGGCGACGGCAAGTTTTACGCCCGCCGTGGAGGAAGCGGCGCGCCGGCTCCGAAGCGACCTGATCGCGCGTGCCGTCGCCGATCCGCGCTCTCCGCTGCACGGCCAGCAGCCCGACCAGGTGAGCGTCGCCGACGGCGTCATGCGCGCCGGCAACCGGTCGGAATCGCTCGCCGACCTTTTAGCCCGCGTGGCACCGCAAGGCCTCGAAGCCACAGCCGCCGCCGCGCCGGAGGCCAAGCCGGCTAAAAGCTTCTTCGGCTTCGGCGCGGTATTCGCCGAGGTGCGCGTCGACCCCGAGCTCGGCGAGGTCCGCGTGGCGCGCCTGACCGGCGCCTATGCCACCGGGCGCATCCTCAACCCGCTGCTCGCCCGCAGCCAGTTCGTCGGCGGGCTGATCTGGGGCATCGGCATGGCGCTGCACGAGAAGACGGTGATGGACGCGAACCTCGGCCGCATCGTCAACGACAATCTGGCCGACTACCTGATCCCGGTGCACGCCGACATGCCCCGCTTCGACATCCACATGCTGACCGAGGACGAGCCGCATCTCGGCAGCGGCGGGGTGAAGGGCATCGGCATGCTGGGCACCTGCGGCACCGCGGCGGCGATCGCCAATGCGGTGTTCCACGCCACCGGCCGCCGCATCCGCGACCTGCCGATCCGCCTCGAGCAGCTGTTGTAGGCGGGGGCCAGGGGTCGGGGGCCATGGGCGCGATCCGCGACGCTGCACGCACCAAGAAGCGCATCGTCCAGGCGGCGCGGCAGGAGTTCGCTGCGCGCGGCTTCGCCGGCGCCCGCATCGACGCCATCGCCAAGCGCGCCAAGATCAAGAAGCAGCTGCTGTACCACTACTACGCCAGCAAGGCGGCGCTGTTCGACGAGATCGTGCAGCAGGCGATCGAGCTACGCGAGGACCTGGCGATGGCCGACGAGGCACCCGGAGCGATCTTCCGCCAGCGCTTCCTCACCGCGCTCAACGACCCGACCTGGGTGCGCTTCGTCACCTGGGAAGCGCTCGACTACCCGCGCTCGCGCCGCATCGCCCGCCAGGACCGCCGCCAAGTGGCCCTGCGCAACCAGCGCAACGCCATCATCGCCAAGCAGTTCCACGGCACCCTGCCCAAGACGGTCAAGGCCGAGCTGCTGCAGCTGGCACTCTATGCGCTCGCCACCTATCCGCTGGCCTACGCGCCGATCACCAAGATGGTGACCAACAAGCTGCCGAGCGACCCGAAGTTCCAGCAGGAGTGGATGGCCTTTCTTGAGCAGCTGGGGGCGCTGCTAGCCGCAGCCGACGCTGGCAGTTGATGAGAGAGGAGGCTTACGCACGTGGCTGGGCGATAACCAGATCAGCGCCGAGATCCACTCGGGCAATTTCCCGCGTTACAAGAATATCAGTGACGGCTTGCTCCTCCTCGGCCGGTCGACCGACAATTTCAGGTCTGCGCACACGGACAGTCCGAATGCGTTCCTCAATAGCGGCTTGACCGTCGCGCATCGGCGGAGACGCCAGTTCAAGTACACTTTCTCGAACCTCTCTGGCTGAGCGGGCAATCTCGCGAAATCGATGCTGTTGGAACTGTGAGCCGAGCTGCTCGGCAACATCATCGTAAGTAAGAGACTTGATCCCCTTCGGCTCGGAACAGTAATACGCCGTTGCAAGGCCAGCACGATAGGCAATCGTGTGAACCTTGTTGTCGGGCAGCGCGCCGATTTCGGTCGGGGAGAAGAATGCTGATCGCGTCGCAACAGCTGCAGCGTTGTAGGCCAAGTCAAACTCGCGAACATTCCTGAGGTAGGCTGCCGCATA
>WHTP01000079.1 GCA_009377695.1 Hyphomicrobiales bacterium
ACAAGTAGCACGCCGCGTCGCTTAATGCTGCTGATCACCGCCAGCGTCTGCCCCTCGAACGCATGGCGTTCTCGAATGATCGTCACATAATCCGGATGATCGCGGAGATGGGTAGTGTGTCGCCGCTTCCTTCGACGCCATCGATCATCACGTGCTGATGGATCGGGTTCGACGCCGCATCCAGGACCGCAAGGTCCAGCGGCTCGTCCTCGCCTTCCTGAAAGCCGACATCATGATCGAAGGCAATCTTCGGCATCCGGTGACCGGCACCCCGCAAGGGGGTATCATCTCGCCACTCTTGGCCAATGTTTATCTCACGGCCATCGACGAGAGATACAAGCGCTGGATTCCCAATCCACGTGACAAGACCCGGACGCGGGCGCAACAACGTCTGCAGTCCGACTACTCACGTGGGCGCCCGGGCTTCTACGTGGTGCGCTACGCGGACGACTTCGTCGTCCTCGTGCAGGGAACGCTTCAGGATGCCGAACAAGAGCGCCTGGCGCTGGCGCAATTCCTCAAAGAGGAACTGCGTATGGAATTGTCGATGGAGAAGACGAAGATCACCGATGTCCGGGAAGGCTTTGACTTCCTGGGCTACCGGGTCGCACAAGAGAAACTGCGTCCGACCGGACGCCGTGTCGGCATGCTCTTCATCCCGAAGAGCAAGTCGCAGCTGTTGCGTGACAAGGTCAAGGCCAAGGTGCGGGAGACGCCTACCGGCTTCGCCCTCGCCGATCTCATTGACGATCTCAACCCAGTCATCATCGGTTGGCGCAACTACTACCGATATGCCTCACGGGCATGGAAGGAGCTCGCCAAGAACGACTGGTGGCTGTACTGGCGCCTCAAGTCCTGGCTTGGCAAGAAGCATGGCAAAGCATCTGGAAGGAAGCTGCGTCATATCTATATCGAGTCGGGAGGGAAAGGCAGCGGATGGCGAATGGGCGAAAAGAAGCTCGCCCGGTTTGCTGATGCCAAGAGGCTGTTGTTCCCGGATCGGGGCCTACGCATACCGAACGGATGGAATGCCACTCCAGACGAGGAGTTCCTGAAAGGAGCTGACAAGTTCTGGGAGGCGACCAACACCCTCGCGTCATTATGAGGGCCACCAGTGGCTGATGCCACACATGGAGAGCCGGATGCGGGGAAACTCGCACGTCCGGTTCGGAGCGGGGGATGAAGAAACCTGCCTCGGCAACGGGCCAAGGCGCTTCATCCCTACTCTACCGGAAACGCCCGGCCGAGCTCTCACTCTTTGGAGATCCAGTCCGTTCGATCGCTGCGGTACGCTCCGCCGCCCCATCACTGCTTATTATTTGGCCGCATTGATCGCTTCAACCTGGGCAAGCTGGTCGCTCGTCGTGCTTAGAAGTCGGACTCCCCTTCTCCCATCTGTGGCGCCGGATAACCGACGCGCGATCCTAAGTGCCACGATGTTCGGATGCCGGGGCAAGGTCCAGCACGCCAATGATGTGATCCATCTATTGTCGAACAGATGGTGGATTTGACACCCGATCTTAAGACGGTGTCGGGTCGTGATGCTGCCTTCCCGCTGGTTCCAGGCCGGGGCGATGAAGCCAAACATGGGGGCAGCGGATCAGACAGCCGCGAGCCCAAGCCCATCACGAAGCCGCGCGATATGTATGTGCCCGACCTTCACATCGACACGCTGAAGCTGAGGGCGCGAAATTTTCGATAGGCCGGGCTTCTCGTATGAGCCGCGTACGCTTGGCGAATGCGCTTCGAAAAGGAAGATGCGGCCGCAGGAGCGCCACTTGAGGGCGCGGGATCGACCGCGGCCCCGAGACCGGTTAATAGGGCAGCCGCAGGAGGGTCAGCATAGCGCCGCCGTCTTCGGCGGGACCCGGGATCGACTGCCCCCGGCGAGGGGCACGAAAACGCTGGACGCCGTGCTCGCCCAAACAATCGGAGCTCGGGCCCACCTTTGCTATCAGCACGTGAGTTGGTGGGTAACCGTCGCGGTTACTCTGCGGCTGTTGTAGCCTTGGCGAGGTCTTCGTGTTCGAAGGCCGAGGACATGCGCTCGATTTCGTTCTTCGAGAGGCCAATATCGGACGCGGTCTTGCGCCACTGCGAAACGGCAGCGCCGACCTCGCGCACGATGTTCCTTGCTTGAGGGGACTTCAGCCCGTAGTGCGCGGCAGTCTCCAAGGCCAGCTCCACGGAAGCGGTGCCGTCGTCTTCGTCAATGGCAGTCGTGAGAATGCGCGGCTTGATATCGAGCGGTACGGGGTTGAGATCGTAAGCGGGAGCGAGCCGCCAACCGCCTTCCACATAAAGAAAGCCGTGATTGCGGAGATGATCGTCGCTGTTTGAAATCAGGATGTTGAACACTACGCGCCGCCAAAGCTGCGGTGTGTCCTCTCCGGGCTGCGCGCCATACTGGCGCAAGGCATCCGCGATTTCGAGGTAGCTGTGCAAGTCATTGTCGATGGCGCCCAGCATGCTCATGGCCGAGAGAAACGGAATGCGCCGTTCGCCTTCACGGTCGAAGCGACGAAGAAGCAGAACGTCGCGGCCTGCCACTTTTTCGATCCGCCATGTGGGCGTCGGAATGCCAGCCTTGGCAGCAAGCGTGAGGGCTGTTGCTTCCCAAAGAGAGACGGGAACCAAGTCGCCATGCTGGGGAAACTTGGCAATCGACAGTTGGCCGTCGCGATCAATGATCGAGGCTTTCGGACGCGCACCGCCCAGTGAGGAGCCGGGAGCCAGCAGAAGCTTTAGTTCGTCGTCGCTGCCCTCGTCCGCTGTCACGTGCAAGGCCGCGTTGAGGAGTTCCGCAAGGCGCAGGAGTGGTGGGATTGGCACGCCTTCGGCCAGAAACGGGCCATCTTCCTTTTCAGCGAAGCGCAACGCGCCTTGCCGCGCGATATCGCTGACGGCGAGCAGATAGTCGATTTCGCCAAGCGTGTGCGGCGGGCGGTTTTCTTCCTTGGCCTTCCGACGTTCATTGCGCTGGATCAGCACGCGCCCCCAGCGGTCGGGGGCGGAATCGCCAATCGCGCCGAATATCTGGCGTCCGGCCGGTGTGTGCAGAGGTCCTTTGCCGAGAGCCAGAGCGGGCTGAAGTGCGAAGCGCTCTCGGTGCTTGAGCCAGGCGTCGTCATATTCGAATGTCGCACTCTCCTTACCCCTGCGCATGCGGCCCCAAAGCTGGCCGACAAGCTGCGGCTTACCGTCGAGGTCCACGTAAACGAAGACATGCCGGTCGGTCATGTCGGACTCCGGGCTGATTTCTTCGATGACCGAATGCGCTGTGGCAGACGCTCATCTTCAAGCTGGAGCCCGAGCTCATCCGACCGCGCATCGGCCAAGTCGGCAATTCGCGGCGGGAGACCTAGAACGAACAACACGACAGCGTAGATGCCGAGCGAGACGGAAGGATCGCCGCGCTCGACCTTCCGAAGGGTCATGCGCGTGATGAAGGCGCGCTCCGCCATAACCGTCGTCGGAATGCGCCGACGCAGCCGGGCGTTGCGGATGTCATCGCCGAGCTTGGCGAGCGCCCGCTTGACAGGAAGCGGCAGAGGGGGTGTCTTGCGCATGGGAGAGCCTAGTCCGTAATGTCTATTTAATTATACAATATGAGCCTTAACGTCCAATTAAATTGGTATTACAAGGATTTTATTTGTTTTCAATGACTTAGGACCCGTCCACTTTCCATGCCCAGTCATGATGAAAAGGATCAGCCGGTCCGTAACCGCTTGGAAGGCCGATGGCTGGCGGATGCGCGTATCCGCCGTCCCTACCTTGTCGCAGAATTAGAAAACCTTGTTCGCTACGCAGGTGCTCGACGAACGGAATTCGGCTGTCGCCCGGCTCGGGCGTGATGTCGACAAGTATGCCAGTTTCATTATTACGAACCACGCTGCGCGGAATGCAGAAATGACCACCCAGGACAAGCCAGCCCCGGACGAGCTGAAAACCCACAACCCGCGCGACAAACGCTTCGCAGTTGAGATGACATTTATTGGGCTCGGCATCTGACCAGGCTTCGCGGGGGACGACCGCCGCCACCGTGGCCCGCGCGATTACGTCGTCAAAGTAAGCCGTCGTCAGATCAGGCATGCGTTGGGCCTTCCTCGTGAAGGAGCACCTGGCAAAGGCTCGTCACAACAGCATTCTCGATGTTGAGGCGCGTGAGTTCGTGCGCAACGCCGACCACGTAATCTGCGCACGATCCGCTCGTTCCTTTCGCGGCACGCACCAGCGCGGCAAGTTCGTACACATCATTCGATGCAAGAATGTTACGGCCTCGGTAGATTTGAACAGTCCCGACCATGTCTCCTTCGCCAGGAATGCATAGGCGCAACTCGCGCAACTCGAAGCTTGGGCCTTTGCGGTCTCGAAGATAGGCAAGGACCTCATCACGGCTGTTCTCTGAAAATTCGAATGCGACACCCATACACGCCGCGCCTTCGCTGGGTTCTATGTTGAGCGTGGGCCCTAGGTGTTGCCGGTTTCCCCAGTTCCGGATTGAGGCCTTATTAAAGATGCGTTGGTAGCCGAGAAGCGTCGCCACTGCGCAGCGTTGGAAGCCTGGTCGCTGCTCCCAGCCATCCCACATCAGCGAGCCGTATCCGAATATCCACATGCTAAGCCTACGTTCCCCGCGCGAGCTGATCGGAATAATTCTTGGCCCAACACAGCGTGTTCACGAGCTGCATCTGCTCGATAGTGTTGCAGGGGATTTCGAGAAGGCGGGGACTTGCGAAGATGACCGAGAGGCAGCGCGCGCGGCTAATGGCAACGTTAAGGCGATTCCGGCTGTAGAGAAACTCGATGTTGCGCGGCATGTCGTCGCCGGATGACGTGGTCATCGAGATCAGCACCGCCGCCGCTTCCTGGCCTTGAAACTTATCGACGGTGCCGACGCGCGCTCCTGCCGGAAGGAGGTCGCAGAGGTGATTGACCTGCATGTTGTAGGGCGAGACAACGAGGATGTCGTCGAGGCCGATAACATGTTTCGCGCCGTGACGGTCAATCCATGTCTTGCCGAGCAAGGCAGCGAAGGCCTGCTTGAGGCGCTCGGCTTCGGGCGGACAGCGTTGCGCGAAGCCCGCGTGCTCAACTGGGACGAAGCGGATACCCGTTGATGCGAGAGCTGCGTCGGTGCCTTGCAAAATTTCGATGCGCTGCTGCTTGGCCGAGGCATCGGATTCAAGGCGGCCGTCGTAGACGGCATTCGAAATAAATCGGCAGATATCGGGATGCATCCGGAAGGTATTTGCAAGAAAGATTCCTCGGTCCGGCGCGACCGTGGCGAGTCCGCCAAGTAGATGCTCAAGCCCTGAGACGCCGGAGCCTCCGGGATGCGCGCCCTGGATCGGCTGCGACAGCTGCATCTGATCGCCAACCAGCACGATGTTCTTTGCGCTTACTCCCATCGCGAGCACGTTGGCGAGGCTGACTTGCCCCGCCTCGTCGATAAAGAGGTAGTCCAGGGCTTGGTCGAGATCGGACCGGGCGAAGAGCCACGCCGTTCCGGCGATCAAGCGATGACCGCCTTGTGTCGCCGCGTCATTGTCGAGCGTGTCAACAATCATCGAGCCGCCGAAAAACTGCTCCTCGCGACTTGATTTCTTGATGCCGCTGAAGCGGACGCGCTGCTCTTGTGCGAGCGCTTCGATATCCTTCAGGAGATTGTTGATGGCCTTGTGTGAATTGGATGCCACGCCGATCCGCTTGCCTTCCATGAGAAGCGCGACCACAGCGTGCGAAGAGGTATAGGTTTTCCGGCACCGGGCGGTCCTTGAATGAGCATGTACCTGTTATCGAGTCGCTTGAGCGCCGCGACGGAACCTGCCACCAAATCGGCGCTGTCGGGGATGATGGGGGTGCCCGGCGCCTGACCGCGCAAGCGCGGCGGCGACTTCTTCATGATGTCGGTTAGTGCGGCGTAGCGTGCCGAATCACCCTTGATGACGGTTTCGGCATAACGGTAGATCGCAGAGCGAAATACCTCATCGCCGAGCGGTCCCTTGGGGATAAGCGATGCGCCATCATTAATTCGCGACCACTTTGGACCGAGCTTGAGAGAGATGCGCCGCGCGTCTTCCTGGACGAACTTGACCTCTGCAAAACGATCGGTGAGCCGTCGAACAAGTTGGTTGAGCGCCTCAACCGTATTCGCAATCGACCCGAGTGAAAGTACTTCACCGCCGCGCTCAGCTTCGGCAACCGCGACAGAGATGCGTTTTTTGTGTACATCCAAACCGACAAAAGCGTTAAACTCCTTCATGGTCCGTTCGTCCTGTGCTTGAGGCAAGGCGTCGCAATAACCATTCCTCGAATCGACACAGCTCAGCTCGAGGGCGGCCACCTGTCCGCCAAACATCTAAGGTTGGAGCCGTATGCCCGAATCGGGCTCGTACGGTTCTGTGCGGGGGGTGCTCGGTAACGAGCGTCCCTACCGCGGTCGCGCGTACGAGCGGCACGTTGCGGGTCGGCGGAAGCATCCCGCGCTCGCACATCACCATGACGGGGAGACGGAAGTGTCGCGGCGCCCGCCTCTACTCCGCAATAAACTTCGCCAACCCCGGTCGGCATGATCGCCGCTCAGGCGGACAGCGCGACCCGCGCGCTCCAGTCGTCCCGCAGCTTGTCGCGCAGGATTTTGCCGCGGTCGTTTTTCGGCAGGGACGACACGAGAAAGACCTGCTTGGGCATCTTGGCGGGCGGCAGATATTGCTGGCAATGCTGGAGGATACTCACCTCGGTCACGGTGCGGTCCTTGGGAATGACGTAGCAGACCACTTCCTCGCCGTAGATATTGTCGGGCACGCCCACCGCGGCGGCCTCCAGCACGCCGCTGCTGCGCAGCAGGATCTCGTCGATCTCGAGCGGGGCGATGTTCATGCCGCCGCGAATGATCAGGTCCTTGGTCCGGCCGGTGACCCGGATGAAGCCGTCCTCGTCCCTGACGCCGAGATCGCCGGTCTTGATCCGGTTGGGCCGGATCGGCTCGATCGTTCCGTCGTCGCGCAGATAGCCGATGGCGGTGTGCGGGCCGCCGGCGGTGATCTCGCCCTCCACTCCGGGCGGGCACGGCTTGCCGTCGGCATCGACGATCTCGAATTCCTGGTGCAGCGCTGGCAGGCCGACCGTCCCGAGCTTGAACTTGTAGTGGCGGTTGCCGCAGACCCAGCCGGCCTCCGACATGCCGTACATCTGCAGCAGGTGGACGCCGTACATCTCCTCGAACTGCGACCACTGCTTGGCGGTGAGCGGGGCGGTGCTGCAGGTCATCAGCCGCAGCGTCGGGATGTCCTTGGCGGTGTAGCCGAGCGGCCTGTTGAGCAGCATGTTCAGCACGGTCGGCACGCCGGCGGCGAAGGTGATGCCAAAGGTCTGGATCCATTCGAAGAAGCGGCTGTGCGAGAACCGCTTCGCGATGTGCATCGTCAGCCCTTTTTCCAGGAACGGCATCAGGCTGAGCACCTGCGCCGAGTTCCAGCCGAACGACCGGTATTCGAGCGTCCGGTCGTCCTCGGTGAGGCCGAGACATTCGAGCGTCGACAGACCGTTGAGCCAATAGGCGGCGTGATCGTAGACCACGATCTTCGGTCGCGCCGTGGTGCCGGAGGTGCAGAAGATACAGGCGACGTCCTCGGGCTCGTTGCGTTCCGGAAGCTCGGCGGCGTTGCGCCCCCGCGGCACGGCGGCGAAGAGTTCGTCCTGCGGGTCGGGCTCGGCCGGCGACCACTCGCCGAACCGCAGCCGCGGCGCCGGGTGGTCGCCCACCAGCGCCGCCATGTCGAGGTCCTTCTGGCAGAGGATCAGCGCCGGATCGACCGCGCGCGTCAGCTCCACCATCATTTTCTGGTTGAGCTCGATATTGAGCGGGCAGATCACCGCCCCGATCCGCCACGTCGCCAGCCAGATCAGGAGCTTTTCCAGGCCCTCGTCCGACAGGAGCAGAACCCGACCGCCCTTGCCGACGCCTCTCGCCTTCAGAAAGACGGCGATATCAGTGACGGCCTGTTCGAGCTCGCCGAAGGTGATCGATCTGCCGGTATCGAGGTCCACGATCGCGCGCTTGTGCGGGTCGCGGGCGCGGTACTGCGCAAGCATCTCGGCCACCGGCTGATAAGGGATTCCGAGCGTGTGGTTGCCGAAAGCGCTCGACATGGCGTTCCTCCCAGAGTTTCCTTCAGACTTCTTAGCGGCCCGTCTTTGCCAACAGCTCGGTCCAGCCCTTGATGCGACCGCGGACATTGGCGATCTGGTCATGGGTGAAGAAGTCCTCCAGCTTCACGCGGTCGACCGGATAGGCCGGGCGCATGAAATCCTCCTCGTAGCCGTAGGGTACGGTCGCATCGATACCCATGCCGCCTTCGTAGCGCGTGTTGGTCGCCGTCCATTCCTTGTCGCCCGCGGTCATGCGCTCCGCCGGCATGAACGTCTGACCGCGCCCGCCCGGCGTCGGATTGAGTATGTCCGTGTGCGGATTCACGCGCGTGGTCATGCACCACATGATCTCGTCCATGCTGTAGATGTCGGTATCCTCGCTTACCGCAATAGCGAGCCGCATGCCTTGCGAGGTCGACAGCAGCGCCGACAGGAAGTTGCGCTGCCATCCTTCCTCCAGGCGGTTGCGCTTCTTGACCTGGATGATGACGCCGCCCCAGTCGGTCATGCAGTAGGGGATGTTCACGTCCTGGATGATCCCGGGCTGCATGCGATTGCACAATTCGAACATCGCCGCCTCGCGGATCGAGGTGTCGATATTGTGCTCGTCGAGCGTATGGGCGCCCAGGCAATAGATGATGCGCTTGGCGTCCTTGCGCATGGTGATGCCGGTGACGTGGAAGGTCGGTGCCTTGTAGGCCTTGCCCATATAGCCGGCCCATTCGGGATGAAAGTGGTGCCGGCCCTGGGTCTGATCCGCCTCCGACTCCTCGGTCTCGAAGCGCTTGTCGCGCGGATCGACATAGCCCTCGATCACGACCTCGGAATCGGCGATCGCCCAGGCGTCCACAGTGCGGGCCTTCACGACGCGGACGGGGAATCCCTGCGCGGCGCCCGCCACGCCCAGTTCGTCGCAGCCATAGGGCAGGATCACGTAATCGAACGCGGCGCCGGCGAGCAGCGTGCAGGACGGCGGCACGCCGAAGCAGAAGGTCAGCGGCACCCGCTCGTTGCGGCGGTACGCTTCGCTGACCACCTGCCACATGTGGGAGCCGGGCGAGATCTGGAAGGTGCCGACATTGCCCCAGCGGAAGTTCATCCGGTTGTAGCCGACGTCGGTGCCGTCGCCGAAAGCCGCACCGGAAACGCATCGGATGCCGGAGCCGATGGTGAGCTCCTTCTCGAGCTCCGTGTGGCGGATCGCCACCAGGTGCTCGTTCACGTCGTTCGGCTGCTCGATCACGATCTCCTGACAGGGCGCCTCGGACTGCGGGATCTCCTGCGGCGGCAGCGGCTTGGAGAGCGCGCGCGCCAGGAGTCGCGTGCGCTCCTTGTCGTCCGCCCAGCCGAACATCGCGTTGACGACGTTGATGTCACCGAACAGGTTGGTGAGGACCTTGTGGTTCGGCTTGCCCTTGACGTTGTTGAAGAGGACGGGACAGCCGCCGTCCATGAGCTTCTGCAGGCCGGTGACTTCCAGGTCGGGATCGACCTGCTTGTCGCTCTCGATCAGATCGCCGCGCGCCTTGAGCCAGGCGAGCGTGCTGCGCAGATCCTGGAGATGTCTGCAATCCCGGATCGATGCTTCCTTGCCGGTACCATGCATCGCGTTGTCCTTTCCTGTTTGCGTGTCGGGCCTGCCGTCGGTCACGAGAATGCCGGCGCGACCTTTGCGTCCATGCCGCCGACGCGGCGGTAGCCGACGCGCGAGCGCTCCTCGGCCATCTGCAGGTGACCGAGGGCGGTGAGGTGGTTCAGGTGGGCGATCGCCTCGCCCATCGCGAAGCCGAGCTGATGTCCGTCGAGGCCCGGCGTGAACAGCACGTCGATCATCTCGCCGGCGGAGGTCTCCCGCGGCACATTCGCGAGCAGCAGGTTCAGCCGCGCCGCGTGATGCGCGTCGAGCTCGTGTAGCCGGTGGCGGACATTGCGGAACGGCTTGCGATGCGACGGCAGGATCAGGGTGTCGGGATGGAGCAGGTCCAGAAAGGTCCTGCACGTCGCCATGAAGGCGCCCACCGCGTCGAATTCCGGCTCCACCGGCCAGGTGCTGACATTGGTGGTGATGGACGGCAGAATCTGGTCGCCGGCGATCAGGATGCGCCGCTCGGCGCAATAGAGCGAGATGTGCTCGGGCGAATGGCCCTCTCCGACAACGACGCGCCAAAGGTCGCCGCCGATGTCGATCGTGTCGCCGTTGCGCAGGCGCCGATGGTCGGGCGGCAGCTCGACGCCGTCCTTGTAAGGCAGCGCCTCGGTCAGGAACTTCTCGAGCCGCGCGTCGGAGAGCCCGTGGCGGCGATAGAACGCGGCGCGCGCCTCGAAGGCGTCGGTGTCCCGGTCGAGGCGCGCCATGTTGCCGGCGAACCATTCCCCCTGGCTCATATAGGGGCGCAGCCCCCACCGCTCGCAGACCCAGCCCGAATTGCCCGCGTGATCGGGGTGGAAATGGGTGAGGATCAGCCGCGTGATCGGTCGCCCGCCGAGCACGGTGCCCCAAACGTCGCCAAGCTGCTCGCGAACCGCGGGCCGGCCGTAGCCGGAATCGATCATGGCCCAGCCGTCGCTGTCGCGCATGAGCCACAGATTGACTTGCTTCAGGCCTACGAACGGAACCGGCAGCGACACCCAGAAGATGCCGTCGGCAACCTCCGTCGCCGTGCCCGCCGCCGGATAGTCAGCGAACGGAAACACCGTTCCGCCCTCGGGAACGGGGGCGGTCGGCACGGCTCTCGCGGCGCGGCTGTTGGTCATGCTTGTCTTCATGCCCGGCCCGCTGTCACGACACCGGCCAGCGCAGTTGCACCATCTGGTCGATTTTCAAGTGCTTGCCGAAGCGCGCCACCGCGGCCGGGATCTCCCGATACAGCGCCTCCTCGTCCACCTTCGCAAGCCGCCCGTCGGCGACGACCTGCTCTCCGGCGACGAACACGTCGCGCACCGAATCCCCGGTCGCGCTGTAGACCAGATTGGAGAGCGGATTGATCAGCGGCTGCCATTCCGGCCGCTGGGTGTCGAACAGCACGATGTCGGCTTCCTTGCCGACCTCGATGCTGCCGATGCGGTCGGCGAGCAGGGCCGCCTTGGCGCCGTTGATGGTCGCCATTTCGAGCCCGGTCTCCGGCGGCATCACCCGCGGGTTGAGGCGGGTTTCCTTGTAGCAGCAGCAGGCGGCACGCATTTCCTGCGACATGTCGATGATGCCGGAGCTGGCGTGGTCGGAGCCGAGCGCCACGTTAACGCCGAGCGCGAGCAGTTCCGGCAGCTTGCCATGCACGAAGTTTCCATAGCCGTTGTGCAGGCTCGAGCTCGGCGCGCAGACCAGCGACGGCTTGCGCCGCGCAAGGATCGCGACCTCCTCCGGTTCCAGCCATCCCGAATGCACGATCAGCATGTGCTCGTCGATGACGCCGAGCGCGTCCAGCCGTTCGATCTCCGCCATGCCGGTGCGGGAGACGCTGGAATCGTGGGTCGAATAGCTGAAGCAGGCATGCGTCTGCAGCAGCGTGCCGTGCCTCTTGGCCATGGCGTGCAGGCCGAGGATCAGCTCGTCGGACGCGTTGTTGAGACCGCGGAACGAGGCGCTGGCGCCGAGCCTCGGATCGCCGCTCTTGGCGTATGTCTCAAGGACCGCCTCGGCCCGCTCGAGCGCAACCGCGGTCGATTCGATCATGCGCTCGGGCAGGATGCCGAGCACCGACTTGGTCAGGTCGAACGACGAGCGCGACACGATAGAGCGGATGCCGGTCGCCTTTACCGCCGCGACCGAGGCCTCTGGATGGTAATTGCCGGGGTCGATGAAGCAGGTGACGCCGTGCCTGAGCAGCTCGGCGGCGGCTAGCGTCGCCGCCAGCCGCACGTCCTCGCCATCGAGCGCCGCCTCGTACGGATACATGCGGTCGAACAGGAACGACTGCGCGTTCGCCTCGTCGGCGAGCCCGCGCGACAGCTGGAACGAGGAATGCAGATGGCAGTCGACGAAGCCCGGCGTCGCCACCGCGCCGCGGCCGTCCATCGTCGTCCTGGCGGAATAGCCCTTCGCCAGCTCCGCCGCCTTGCCGACAGCGACGAACTTTCCGCCGGCGACGGCGATCGCCGCATCGCGAATGATGCGCCGGCCGGGATCGACGGTAATCAGCCAGTCGATATTGGTAATTATCAGGTCAACGGACTGCACCTCGGCTCCGCTCACTTGCTCTCGCCGACATAGGTGAGCTCGTCCGCGATCTTCAGCTCGATCAGCACGTTGTCGTCGGTGGAGTCCTCGCACAGCATGGAGCGGTGGGCGATGCCCTTCGGGATCAACAGCATGTCGCCCGGATGCATGGTCTTGATGCCCATCTCGGTCTCCCACTTCAGCGCGCCCTTGACGCAGAAGATGATCTCGTGCGCGTCGATATTGCGGTGCCAGAAGCCCATGTCGTGCTTTCGCCGCTTGGAGACGTCGACCTTGACGCGGTCCGACGTGTAGAGCCGCAGCGGCGTGCCGTCGGCCTTATCGATATTGGTGGGGCTGAATTTCTCGTCGAAAATGTTGAACATGCGGAAGATCTCGGCGAGTTCCGCCACGCCCGCATTGATCACCGGCGGCTCGTTGTGCATCAGCACGACGTTCTTGCCGTTGATCGTCACCAGCTCGCGATATTTCTGCGCTGCCTCTGCCATCACACGCTCCTCTTTTCTGCGTTGTCCTTGGATCCCGATACTTCCAGCACCGCCGCGACGATGCCCGCGTAGCCGGTGCAGCGGCACAGATGGCCGCTGAGCACTTCGACGATTTCGGCTTCGCTCGGCGTCGGATTGCGCCCAAGAAAGTCCGTGAAAGACATGAGAATGCCTGGCGTGCAGAAGCCGCACTGCAGGGCATGATTGTTCTTGAAGGCCTGCTGCAGCGCGTTGAGCCGTCCGTCCGCGCCGGCAAGCGATTCCACCGTGGTCACCGCCTTGCCTTCCGCCTGCACGGCGAGCGTCAGGCACGAGCGCACGGCGGCGCCGTCGATCAGCACGGTGCAGCAGCCGCAGACGCCGTGCTCACAGCCGACATGGGTGCCGGTCGCCCCCAGCGAATGGCGCAGGAAATCGCTCAGCAGCATGCGCGGCTCGGCCTCGGCCGAGACTTGCCGGCCGTTGAGCGTGATGCTGATCGTGGCGCGCTGGCTGCGATCTACGCGACGCATCGGAGGGCCTCGTCGACGACCTGTGGCGCAATGCGGCGAAGGATGTCGCGGCGCATGCGGGCGGTCGCATGAATGTCTTCGTAACCTTCAAGCTCCCAGGCGAGCGCGTTGACGGCGTCGCCCAGATCCGCATCCATGGCGATATCGCGGGTTGCCGGCCGGTCCGCCACCCCGCCGACGCCGATCCGGACGCGGCCGCCATCGGCGACGGCGGCGACCGCCACGATCGCGAAATCGCCGTGCCGGCGAGCGACTTCGCGGAACGCCACTCGCCGCTGGCGCTGCACCGGGAACCGCACCGCCGTGATCAGCTCGTCAGGCTCGCGCGCGGTGCTCAGCATGCCGCGCTGGAATGCGCTCGCAAGCAGCGTGCGGGTGCCCCGGCGCGAGCGCAGCACCACCTCGCCACCGAGCATGGCCAGCACCAGCGGGATTTCCGAACTGGGGTCCGCATGCGCAACCGAGCCGCAGACCGTGCCCTTGTTGCGGGTCTGGAAGTGACCGACGAACGGCAGCGCGGCGGCCAGCAAGGGAAGCTTCTCGGCAAGCCCTGGCCAGGCCATCAGCCGGTTCTGCGTCACCGCCGCGCCGATTTCGATCGCCCCGCTCATCTCGCGGATGTCCGCGAGTTCGGGAACGCGCGCGATGTCGATCAGCACCGCGGGCTCGATCAGTCGGAGGTTCAGCATCGCCATCAGTGACTGTCCGCCGGCGAGCACGCGCGCCGCCTCGCCATGCGCGGCGAGCGCCGCGACCGCCTCCTCGACCGTGTCGGGTCGCAGATAGTCGAACGGCCGCGGCTTCATGGCCGGCCTCCGAGCTTCGCGCGCAACGCGCGCAGCCACACGCGCGGGCCCGCCTCGCCCGGTGCCGCGACTTGCGGGTTGAGGCCGCGCGACAGCCGCTCGAAGAACTGGCGGATGATGATGGCCGCCGCGCCGTCGAGCATGCGCCCGCCGACCGCGGCCACCTTGCCGCCGATCGTCACGGCGTAATCGTAGTCGAGGCGCGTGCCGGTTTCGGTCGGCGTCAGTCGCAGCGTGCCGGAGCCCGACGCTTCGCCGAGCGGCCCCGTCAGGCCGCCGCCGATGCGCCCGGATTGCTCCTCGACCAGGTCGCTCAGGCTCACGGTCGCATCGAACTTGCCGCGTACCGGCCCGACGCCGAGCGAGACCTGCGCGCGATAGTCGTGCGCGCCGGTCTGCTGCAGCTCGTGGCAGCCCGGGATCGTGGTTTTCAGCCGCTCCGGATCGAGCAGGGCGCGCCAGACCTCGGCCGGCGATGCCGCGATCTCGAACGAGCCTTGCCCACGCAGGTTGCGGCCGTCCTTCGCCGGAGCAAGCTCCGGCGCGCGCGCCGCCGCCGTTGCCGGCGGAGGTCGCTCCGCCCCTTCCAGCAGCGCGTGAATGCGCCGCGGCGTGATCGGCAAGGAGATGTCCTTGACGTCGAGCGCGTCCGCCACCGCATTGGCGACGCAGGCCGGCACGCTCATGCAATTGCCTTCCGCCAGCCCCTTGGCGCCGAGCGGAGTCAGCGGCGACGGCGTCTCCTGGTGCAGCAGCTCGACCTTCGGAATCTCGCTGACCGTAGGGACGAGATAGTCGGCGAACGTGCCGGCCAGGAAGTTGCCGTTGTCGTCAGAGACGAATTCCTCGTACAGCGCCGCCGCGATGCCCTGCGCGAAGGCGCCGTAGATCTGTCCGTCGGCGATGAGTGGATTGAGGATGCGGCCGGCGTCGTGCATGGAAACGTAGCGGTCGACGCGGACCTGATAGGTCGACGGGTCGATTTCCACGCCGCACATGTCGAACACGAAGCCGTAGGTCAGCGAGGTGTTGATGCGGTCGTCGCTGGTCGGTGGTTCCAGCTCCTGCGGCGACCATACGCCGGTCTCACGCAGACTCGGCGCCATACCCTCCGGCAGCATGACCGGCGACCAATGCGCCGTACCGGCGACGCGGCCGAACGGCATCGCGTTGTCCGGGTTCCTGCGGCTGCGCACCGCGCCGCCGGCAAACTCGATATCGTCCGGCAGGGTATTGAGCTGCTTGGCTGCGATGCCCGCGAGCTTGTCGCGCACCTGCCTGGCCGCCATCTGCGCCGCCACCGCGGTGCCCGGCGTGAACCGGCAGGAATACGTGCCGGCGGCGATCGACCATGGATCCTTGGCGGTGTCGATCTCGAGGGTGACGGCGATGTCGTCGGGCAGCAGCCCCAATTCGTCAGCGACGATCTGCGACAGCACGGTTTCGTGCCCCTGCCCCTGCACCGTCACGTCGGCGGTGACCGATACCGCGCCGAGTGGATCGATATTGACCGTCGCCATGGACACCGCGCCATTCTTCGGCCCGGCCCGCTCGCGCGCGTCGGCGGTGAGCAGGGTGGAGAGATAGCCCATATTCGACATGCCGGGCTCGACCACGCAGGCGAAGCCGATGCCGTAATAGCGTCCGGCGGCGCGAGCCTCGTCCCGGCGCCGCTTCAGCTCCGCGAGGCGGCCGTCGCCGACGGTGGTATCGATCGCACGCGCATAGTCGCCGGAATCGTAGAGGGCGCCGGCGGCCGTCCGATAGGGAAACTTCTCGGTGGGAATGAGGTTGCGCCGGATGATCTCGAGCGGATCGAGCTTGAGTTCACAGGCGATGCGCTGCACCAGCCGCTCGATGGCGAGATAGAGCTGCGGGCCGCCGAAGCCGCGGATCAGGCTCGCGGGCATCTTGTTGGTGAGGACGACCCGGTTGGTGACGTCGACATTCGGAATGTCGTAGGCGCCTGTGACGCTGCCATGCATGCGGTAGAGCGGCCCCGGCATCGGCGCGCGCAGATAGGCGCCATAGTCCTCCAGCTGGTCGAGCTTCAACGCAAGAATGCGGCCTTCGCGCGTGATCGCCGCCTCGATCTCGGTGATTCGGTTCGGGCCGGTGCTAGCGGCCACTAGGTGCTCGATCCGGTCCTCAACCCACTTCACCGGTCGCCCGGTGATGCGCGCCGCGATCGCCGCCAGCACCATGTAGGGAAAAACGGAGAGTTTGATACCGAAGCTGCCGCCGCTGTCGGGCGGAATGCGCACGCGAAACTTGGTTCCCGGCACCCGCAGCGCCTTCGCCATCACCGGATGGGTGCTGAACGGCCCCTGGAAGTTGGCCAGCACATCATAGCTGCCGTCGGTCGGCTTGTATTGCGCGACGACGACGTAGCACTCCATCGGCGTGAAGGAGAGCCGCGGATAGTCCGTCACCATCCGCACCCGGGCATCGGCCGCCGCGAACGCCGCGCCGGTGTCGCCATAGGAGAACTGGCGCACCGAGATCTCGTTGCTCTTGGTGTCCGCGTGCAGAAGCGGCGCGGTGCTCTTGCGCGCCTTCAGCGGGTCGACCACCGCCGGCCGCTCGGCATATTCGATGCGCACCAGCTCCGCCGCATCCTCGGCCACGTAGCGGCTGTCGGCCACGACCAGGGCCACCGGCTCGCCGACATAGCGCACCCGCTCCACCGCCAGCGACCATTGATGCACCGGCGCCTTGAGCGCGATAAGGAACGGATCGGACAGCGCTTTGACGTCGGCGCCGGTGACCACCGCCCAAACCCCGGGCTGCGCCAGCGCCCGGCTCGCATCGATGCTCGCGATATCGGCATGCGCGTGCGGCGACCGAATGACGTGGGCATGCAGGGTTCCGGCCGGCACGGGCAGGTCATCTGCGTAGCGGCCGCGCCCCGACAGGAGGGCGGCGTCTTCTTTCCGCAGGATCGGCGCACCTGACAATTGCGACACGGAGGACACCGTCACGAGAGACCGGCCGCGCCTCGGGGTGGCGGGCATCTGTCACTCCCCGGAAAGGCGGAATGACAGCACAGAACAATCTGCCGCCCAGCGGTTGGAGGATTGCTAGCGCATGAAAAGGCTAACACCCTCCCGTCGGGCGGTAAAGGTATTTATGTATCAGAACGCATTTATTTCCCTTCGCGAATGCAATATGATACTTTTACGATCCGGACAATGGCAGAAACCAATCGCATTTCAATGACATCCCAGCGAATCAAATCCCCCGAAGCCGAGCGGCCGAGCGATGATGAGATCGTCATCCGCGAGGGATCGCGGAACGATTTTCCCGACATCATCGCGCTGGACGCGGGCATCGCGGGGATCTCGCGACCGGAGTTCTGGCATGAGTTTCAGGAGCACCGGGCGGCGACCAATACGCTGATCATCCTGGTGGCGCGGCGCTCGGGAAAGATCGTGGGCTACGCCATGGGCGAGGTGCGCGCCTGGCCGGTGCGCGGACCGGCCTGCGGTTGGATCTACGCCATCGGCGTCGAGAAGGAGAACCGCCAGAGGCGGGCCGCATCCGCCCTGATGACGGAGCTGATCGAGCGGTTCCGCGCGCAGGGCGTCGGCACCATCCGCACCATGATCGACGTGGACGATCACCTCCTGATGTCATTCCTGCGCAGCTTGGGGATGACGGCGGGCCCGTTCGTCGAGCTGGAAATGTCCATCGCTCAGTAGCTTTCAGGGTCTCACGCACGGGCGTCATCGAGCATGAAACTGCAGCAGGCGACACGTTACGCGATCTGGGCCGTGATCGAGCTGGCGTCGCGGCCGACCGACCAGGTTCGGGCGCAGGAGCTGGCACAGATCTATCGCATCTCGCAGAACCACCTGGTGCGCGTGCTGCAGACGCTGACGCGGGCGAACATCGTATCCTCGGTGCGCGGTCCGGGCGGCGGCTTCACGTTCTGCGGCAATGCTAAGCGGCTGACGCTGTTCGACATCATCTCGCTGTTCGAAACCGGGTGGCCGGGCGAAGTGAGCAATGGGCGGCCACCGGGCAGCGCGCTCGGAGCCGAGCTGAGCCGCGTTCTGAACGAGGTCGACCGCATCACTTCGGCAACGCTTCGATCCGTGACGGTGCAGACCATCATCAACAACGCCGAACGCGCGTCGCGCATGCGCGACCTGACCGAGCGCCTGCCCAAGGCATCGTGAACCCCCTCTTTGCACCTGCTGCACGGCCTGCGCTGGCCGGGCGCCAGCGTTCCACATCCTTGATGTCAATAGCGGAGATATTGTATGACCTTCGAGCTACCCGCACCCAGCCAAGTCATGGAGATCGCTCTCGACGACGGCGCCCGCATCCGCGCACGCCGCCACGGCAATCCGGACGGCACCCGCATTCTACTGACGCACGGGAACGGCTTCGCGGCCGACGCCTATTTCCCCTATTGGCGCCATTTCCTCGACCGTTACGACCTCGTCGTCTTCGACTTCCGCAATCATGGGCAGAACACTCCGGTCGAGCCCTCCAACCACCACTATGCCCAGCTCAGCAACGATCTCGAGCGCGTGGTCCAGGAGGTGCGATCCCGGCTCGGCGCGAAGAAGACCGCTGGAATCTTTCATTCCATGTCGGCGCGCACGGCCATGAAGCACGCCATCGAGATCGGCTGGCGCTGGGATGCGCTCGTCCTCTTCGATCCGCCGAACGTTCCCCCGCCCGGCCACCCCGCCTACGCCGCGATGGAAACGTTCGAGAATAAGCTGGTCGAGTTCGCGCGCAATCGGCGCCGCAAATTCGCCTCGGTCGACGAGCTCGCCGAGGAGTATCGGCGGTCGCGCGCCACCCGCAACTGGGTGGTAGGCGAGCACGAGCTGATGGCGCGCTCGGTGCTGCGCAAGAACGGCGACGGTTACATGCTGGTCTGCGCGCCCGAGAACGAGGCGGCCATCTACGCGCAGGCGCTCACGCTCAATCTGTGGCCGAACGCCAAGGAGTTCGGCGGCCCGGTCAAGCTGATCGGCGCCGACCCGACCGCCAAGGGCGCGCCAGCGACCGCTCCCACTAACCAAGCGCTCGGCATCGAGGGTGGCTACGACTATTGCTTCGTTGCCGGCACCGGGCACCTGCTGCAGGTCGAGCAGCCGGAGGAGTGCTTCCGGCTGACGATGGAATTCTTGGCCAGGCACGGGCTGGGGTGAGGCACGGCAGGCGGCCGTGAAGCCTCGCCGCCAATGCGGCTGGACGCAACCCGAGTCGACCGGGTCGCGCCCGGCTTGCCCTGCTCCTAGTCGACCGTGATCTTGGCGGCCTTGATGACGTCCGGCCAGCGCTGCAGCTCGCTCTTCATAAACGCGTCGAACTGCTGCGCGGTGCCGCCGATGATGTCGGCGCCCTGCGCGTCCGCGATCCCGGCGCGAACCGCGGGCACTTGCAGCACCCGGTTGAAGATGCCGTTGATACGTGTCACGAGCGCGGGATCCATGCCCGCCGGGGCGGCGATGCCGTGCCAGACGCCGGCGCTGAAGCCGGGGACAGTCTCCGAGGTCAGCGGCGTGTCCGGCAGTTGCGGCACCGGTCTCGTCGAGGTAACCGCCAGAGCGCGGAGCTTGCCTTCCTTGATCTGGCTCACCGAGGTCGCGACGGTCATGATTGCCATGTCGGTCTCGTTGCGCAGCAGCGACGTCACGATTTCTGCGCCTGAACGATAGGGGACGCTGACCTGCCGGATTCCGACGCGGCTGTTGAGGTCCTCCATGAACAGGTGCGTCCAGTTGCCGACGCCCGCCGTCGCATAATTGAACTTGCCCGGTTGCTGCTTCGCCGCGGCGATGAATTCGGCCAGGGTCTTGTAGGGCAGCGCCGGCCGGATCAGCAGCACGCCCGGAAAGTTGGCCACGTGTACGATCGGCGTGAAAGCGGTATTCGGGTCATAGGTAATCTTGGACATCACCACGTGCGCCACGGCGTTGGGCGTGAGGTCGGTGAGGAGCAGCGTATAGCCGTCCGGCTTCTCGCGCGCTGCGGCCGCTGCGGCGATGGTGCCGCCGCCGCCGGGCCGGTTCTCCACGATTAGCGGCTGGCCGTTTGCGAATTGCGAGAATCCGTTCGCCAGATGGCGCGCGAGCGTATCCGATGCGCCGCCGGCGCCGAGCGGCACGATGAGCCGGACCGGCCGATCCGGCCACGACGACGCCGGCTGGGCGGATGCCGGAACGGAAGCGAATGCAAAGAGCGGCAGCCACAGGCACGCCGACAGACGCAATCCTCGCATTGGAAATCTCCACTTGGTCATCGGACGATTCCTTCCCTTGGTTGCAAACGATGTCGCAGGGCCCGATCGCACGCGCGAACCTGTTCTGCTGCGCGCTGCGACATGCCGCGGGGGTCAGACCTCGATCTCCATGCCGCGGCCGAGCGCGCGTGCCTGCCGGTAGGCCAGCATGGTGACCGCGAGATCCGCGGCGCCGGTGCCGTTGTTGTTCTTGTGATAAGTGAGCTGCTCGGGGCCGGTGCGGCCCGGCCGCGTGCCGGCCGCGAGCTCTCCCAGTTCCGCGATGTCATCGAGCGCGATCAGCCCGCGCTCGACCGGAGTCCAGAGGTCGCCCTGCTTCTCGCTGGCCACGGATTCACGCAGATTAGTGACGATGACATCGGAGCGTTCCGCCGTGCGGTCGTCGATTTCTCGCCGCGACTCCCTCAGGAAACCGCCCTGTACCAGCTGAATGTTGCCGCCAATGATTCCGGTGACGTGCTGCCCGGCGTGCAGCCAGTCGCCGTCGAACAGCACCTTGTTGGTGTTGGTCGCGCAAACCACTACGTCGACTGGATCGACCACCGCGCGCGGCGTATCGACCGGAATGATCTCGACGCCGAACATCTTGGCGTACTGGTCGGCGAAGCTGCGGCGGTTCTGCGCATCGCGGCTGTAGACGCGGACCTCGCGGATCGACGGCCGTTCCGTCAGCAGCGCGAGCAGCTGGTAAGCGGCCTGGCCGCCCGAGCCGAACAGCCCGGCCGATCGCGCGTCCTTGGGCGCAAGATGGCGAAAGCCGACGCCGCTCGTGGCCGCGGTGCGAAACGCCATCAGGCTGGACGGCCCGAGGGTCTTCTCGGTCACTTCGCCAAGCACGATCGCCAGCAGCCGGCCCGTATTGGAATCATTGAGGACGTGCACTGGGTGCTCGCGAAAGCCGTAGCTCTGATGGTCTTCCGTCTGCTGGACGAGCTCCGCCCGCGAGCCCGCACCGATGACGCCGAGCGCGTGCACGCCGCCGGGGAAATTGCTGATGCGCACGCCGGCAGGCGAATGCACCCGGCGCCGCGGAGCATTGATGACCGGAAACTCGGTCGCGCCCCGATACGCCTCGCCGACGGCGTCGATCGCCGACTTCATGTCGACGAGGCCGTGGAGCTCATCGGGCCGCAGCAGGATTGCCATGGTGATCCTCGTTCAGTTTCGGGATTGCGGTCCGGCGCGCGCTATCGCTTCTCGATCCCCGACGCCTTGATCATCGGCGTCCAAAGCTTCCGCTGCTCCGCTATCGAATGCGCGGCCGAGTCGGGATCGGAATCGCCGACCACCTCGGCGCCCGACGCTTTGAGCACCTTCTGATAGTCCGGATCGGTGGCGATCTTGCGCGTCGCCTCCGCGATCCGATCGAGGATCGGCCGCGGGGTGCCGGCAGGCGCGAAGATGCCGTTGAATACCTCGACCACCAAGTCCGGATATCCCGACTCCACGGTGGTCGGAATGTCCGGCGCGGCTTCGACGCGCTTGGTGGAGTTCACGCATAGGATACGAATCTTTCCCGCGCGGTGCAGCTCGATCAGCTGCGCCGCCATGCTCAGTGAGACCACCGGGATGGTGCCGCCGGTGATGTCGGACATACCGGGCGCGCCGCCGCGGTACGGCACGTGCACCATTTCGAGTCCGCCGGCGAGGTTCATGAACAGCTCGGCGGACAGATGAGTGGTGGTGCCCACGCCGGCCGAGCCATAGGACAGCTTGCCGGGATTGGCCCGCGCGTAGTCGGCGAGCTGTTGCAGGTTGTGTATCGGCAGGGACGGATGCACTGCCAGCGCATTGGGAATCTTCGTGAGCATGGTGATCGCCGCGAACGCGGTGGCCGGGTCGAACGGCGGCGACCGCATCAATTGCGGATTGAGCACCTGGTTCGTCGAATTGCCGATCAGCAGGGTATACCCGTCCGGCTGCGCGCGCGCCGCTTCCGCAGCGCCGATCATCCCGCCGCCGCCGCCGCGATTATCGATCACGATGGTCCTGAGATGCGGCGTCACCTTGTTGGCCCAAGCGCGCGCCAGGACGTCGTTGATGCCGCCGGCCGGGAATGGAACGATCAGGCGGATGGGTCGATCGGGATATGTGTCCGCATGGCTGACCGCGGGCGCAAACGCCACTGACATAGCGAACGCAGCGGCGATGAAGATACGTCGATCCAGCATGGCATCCTCCGTCATCTTCCCGAGCCGCCGGTGCCGACCGGCTCCTGGGACGTGTTGCGCAAGGCGCGCCGATCGATCTTGAGCAAGGTCGTGCGCGGAAGCTGGTCGAGCAGATGGAACTGCTCCGGCATCTTGTAGGACCCGATCGCGGCCACCGCGGCGCGCAACTCCTCGAGCAGGCCGTCGCTCAGCCGATAGCCGTCGCGCAGGACCAGATAGGCGCGCGGCTTGGTCAATCCGTCGGCGTCGTCGAACGGCACCACCGCCGCTTCGCGCACGGCGGGGTGGCGGGTGAGCGCGGCCTCGATCTCGATGGGAGAGACCCACAGGCCTTTGACCTTGAACAGGTCATTGGTGCGGCCTCTGAACCAGAAGAAGCCGTCCGCGTCGAATTCCAGCAGGTCGCCGGTACGCGTCCATTCGCCGATGAAGGTCTCGCGCGACTTGTCGTATTTGCGCCAGTAATAAAAGCAGGCGGTTTTGCTCTTGATCCAGGCTTCGCCCGGCGTGCCGGGCTCGGTCACGTCCTGGCCCTCGGCGTCCACTAGGCGGACCTCGTAGCCGAACACTGGCTTGCCGAGGCTCCCGCGCTTGAACGCCTTCGGGCGGTTGGCGATCCACTCGTAGGTGATCTCCGAGCTGCCAATCGAGTCGAAGATCTCGACGCCGGCCAGGGCGAAGAATCGCTCGAACATTTCGGGCGGCAGTTTCTCCGATGCGCTCACCACCAGCCGCAGCGATGGCGCCTGCACCGGCTGCCTGGTCCGCGTCACGTGCTCGATGACGTTCTTCAGGACGGTCGGGACCGTGATCAGCTTGCTGACGGCGCAATCGCGCAGGGTGGCGAGCACGATCTCGGGCGCCGGCGGCTGCCGCACCAGCACCGCGGTCGCGCCCCAGTAGAGCGGGATCAGGACGCCCGGCCACAGACCATGCGTGAAATATTTTTTCGAGGTCGCGAACACGACGTCGTCGGCGCCATATTCCCAGAAGCGCCCCTGCCGCTCGGGGATCAGCAGGAAGTCATGCGCGAGATGGGTGATGCCTTTGGCCGTTCCGGTCGTTCCACCGGAATAGAACATGTAGGTGACGTCGTTGGCGTGCCGGCGCCAGGGCTCGGCCGCGCGCCGTCCGGCCGATTCGACGAGCGCGTGCAGGCTCGCGACGGACTGCCGGGGAAAATGGCGCTCGGCATCCGGCGGCATCTCGCCGCGCACCACGATCGTCTGCAGCGAGGGCGGAAGCGCGTTACTGATCTCGCTCAACTTGGGCAGTTGCTCGGCGTCGATCAGCAGCAGGCGCGCGCCGGTGTCTTCGAGAAAATAAAGAAGATCGTTGACCTTGTAGAGATCGGACACGACGACGGGGACGGCGCCGAGTCGAATGGAGCCGAGCCAGGCCGCCACGTAGTCGAGGCTGTCGGTCCCGAACAGAAGCAAACGCATCTCGGGAGCGAGCCCGGCCTCCACCAACCCGCTCTGATGCGCTTGCACGAGCTCCGCGAGGCCGCGATAGCTGACCGATTGTCCGTCGGCCAGGATCGCGGTCTTGGCCTCGGCCGGGGTGCCCAGGTGGCGGTCGATCAGGAGAACGACCGGGTCTATCCATTCCGGAATGTCTGGATCAAGCCAAGCGCGCCAGTCTGGCGGATAAATCCAACCGTCGAAGCGCGTCGATACGCGGTTGGACATCACGGGGCACACACGGCTGACAAGGCCCATATCGGGCGAACCGCTACGTCTCGAACGCGACCGGCTCGACGAATGGACGCGCCCCTTGCCCGTCGGCACGGCGCACCAATCGGAAGGACGGATCATGGGTCGGCGCGAGTCCGGCCGCGGCCGACTGCACGCAAGGACCGATCGATCGCATGCGATAGCGTCGTTGTGGCATTTCCCTTCCCCTCGTCGCCGCTCGATGGCGGTTGTTGTTCTGTGATGCACGCCAGTGAAACCAGCGGCGCTATAGTAGCATAGTGATACAAGATTGCAATTATCGTTGAGAGCCGTCACCCTCCGCTCTCGCCGACCGCTCGCGCGACGCCGCTGGCATCAAAGCCTGCCCTCAGGAGAACGAAACATGACCGTTGAACGAAAGCCCGTCGCATTCGGCGACCTGCGTGGATGGATCGACGCGCTGCGCAAGGCCGGCGAACTCAAGGAGATCGGCGCCGAAGTCGATTGGAACATCGAGCTCGGCACCATCATGCGGCTGGCGCAGGGTCCCGGCGACGGGCCGGCGCTGCTGTTCAACAACATCAAGGACTACAACAAGCCGGACAGCCGCTGCCGCCGCATCTTCGGCAACTCGCTCAATAGCTACCGCCGGCTGGCGCTGATGTTCGGCATGGACCCGGACACGCATCCGCGCGAGTTGGTGAAGCTCGGCCGCAACGTCCTCAATGGCACTGTCCCGCCCCGCATCGTCGAGAGCGGTCCGTGCAAGGAGAACATCCTCACGGGTGACGCGATCAATCTGTTCGACTTCCCGTCACCGTGGTGGAACCGGCTCGACGGCGGCCGCTACCTGCAGACCTATGGCGGCTGCGTCACCAGGGATCCGGAAACCGGCATCATGAATGTCGGCATGTATCGCGGCATGGTGGCGGCCAATGACAAGATGCCGATCCTGCTGTGGCGCGCCCAGCATATCGGCCATCACTTCACCGCCTGGCAGAACGGCGGCAGCTCGCGCATGCCCATCGCGGTGGCGATGGGCTGGGAGCCGTCGTTCGCCTTCACCGCCGGCTCGCCGGTGCCGAAAGGCGTGTGCGAATACGACGTGATGGGCGCCGTCCGCGGCGCGCCGGTCGACCTCGTGAAATGCGAGACCGTCGATCTCTATGTGCCGGCCGCGGCCGAGATCGTGATCGAGGGCTATATCGACGTGGACCCGTCGACCTATGTGATGGAAGGGCCCTACGCCGAGTTCACTGGCTATCTCGCCGGCGACAGATCGCCGAAGCCGACCATCCACGTCACCGCCATCACCCACCGCAACGATCCGATCCTGCGCGGCACCATCGAGGGCTCGATGCCGGGCAGCTTCTCCGAGAACGCGATGTGCTCGTCGATCATGCGCGCCGGCACCGCCTGGAACGTGCTCGACCGTGCCGGCGTGCCCGGCATCACCGACGTCTGGTGCCCGCCGGTGCAGGCCGGCATCAACCTGATCATCCAGATGAAGCCCAGCTATCGCGGCCAGGCCAAGCAGGCGGCGAACGCCATCTGGGGCAGCTCCGCCGCCCATGTGCGCTACAAGCATATCACGGTGGTCGACGACGACATCGACATTCACGACTACTCGGCGGTCGACTGGGCGGTGGCCTATCGGGTCAATGCTGGCGAGGACGACATCGTCATCATGCCGGCGACCTTCGGCGCCGGCCTCGACCCCTCCACGCGGCGGCGCGATCGCAACGCCGACCTTTTCGGCACCGGCAAGTGGAACCGGGTGCTGATCGACGCCACCATCAACCTCGATTACGACCCCGACCCCGACCTCGGCGGCTTGCGCTTCCCGCCCACCGTCTGGCCGGCAAAAGACGACCTCGCCGCCGTCTCCAGGCGCTGGGACGAGTTGGGATTGGGGAAGAAGAAGTAGGACGGGACGGCGCCACACTCTTTGACATCATCACCGGGCGGCCAGCTTTTCCCCGTCACCCCGTCACCCTGAGGTGCTCGCCCGCTATCTTGGGCTCCCCTCAGGGAGTATCCTCAATGGCGGGCGAGCCTCGAAGGGCGACGGCCCGGGCGGTACATCCCTCGAGGCCATCGAATGTCATTTGGAGGCAAGGGCGCCCCGTCTCCCAGTTCATCATGCGGCAGCTTGTCGGTACAGGCGTGATCATTCATTGCGATTGAGCCTTTCGCATTTAGGGTTTTAGACCTAATTAATCGTGTTCGGATTCAAAGGTTTGGTCAACTGATTCGGAGGCCAGACCGATGGCGCAGATTTGTTTTGGTTCAACGATGAGCAGTGGTCGAAAGTGGAGCCGCATTTGCCGACCAACCAGCAAGATCCTGAACGCCGTGATGATCGGCGGATTTGAGCGAGATCATGCACGTGCAGAAGGTGGGATGCCGCTGGAAGGACTGCCCGTCTGAGTATGGCCCGCACAAAACGATCTACAATCGCTTCGCGCGTTGGAGTGAGCGATGATTTGGCAGGCTATATTTGCCGCCGTCGCATCATCCACTGACGCGCCCGGGCAAGTGGCGCTCGACAGCAGCCATGTGAAAATCCACCGCTGCGCCAGCGGCGGAAAGGCGCGGCTGCGTCAACGGCATATCTGGCGCAACGGAAGACATTCCGTACCGTTCCAGTTAAATCGAAAGCGGCACAGCACAGAGCGTTTTTAGCCCGGCGGTGCGGCCGAGATCGCGCGTGTGCGCTCCGGCGTGTGCTCCGCCCCGGTGGGCTAAAAACGTGTTGGACTAAACCGCAGGCCTCGGCGCTCGCCCCACTATGGGCATTGTAATGCAGCGAGGGACTTCGGGAGAATGACGAACATACATGGAGACGGCGAGTCAGCGGGTTTACGACGGCGCGAG
>WHTP01000190.1 GCA_009377695.1 Hyphomicrobiales bacterium
GTTTGGTGTGCGGGCGGGGATCACGCCGGCTCACGGTCTTACGACCAGGGACCCCACGATCTCCCGCCCGCAACCATCATGCCATAGGCGCCACACACAGGGACCCCGGTTTCCTTCAAAGGAACAGGACAACCGGGGTCCCGGATCAGCAGTGCATCACTGCGTGCTGCACTGCGTCCGGGACACGCGAGCATATAGGTCGAAACCTGCAGCTATCAGTTCGTTGAAAGCGCAGAATTGTCTGGCGTGCCAGAGCCTGGTTTGGGGAGATGCGGTGGCCGTATGGTCACGTCGGGCATCCATCGCTTGCCGAACACCTGTCTTGCGAGGGACTGGTCTATATGCGGACGGATCAAAAGATTGAACGCGTGTGCGGCTTGTTGAAATTCTGATTTGCAGTCCTCAGCGCGCTCTTCTGGCAGATAACCCTTTCCGACGAGATCGCCGAACATCTCCTGATTTGCACCATAGGCGATGCATAGCAGGTTGAAGAAGCGTTGGTGCGGCGTCCCATGGACAGAAGAGAAATCGGTTGGCTTGAGGGTGACAGCGGTCTTTAGGTCGTCCGTGTACCAATAGGCGGCTCCCATAATCAACCGGCGTGCCTCATCCTTCGCAAGAAGAAGCATCAGCATCGCGGACATCGTATCGGCCGCATATTCTTCGCGACCGAGTACAGGAATTTGATGCAGATCGATCAAGGCGTGACCGAACTCGTGAAAGAAGACATCCGCCAACGGCCCCACAATCGCATCGATCGGCGTTACACCGGCCGTGGTCGTTTCTGTTGGCACGTCCTTCCAAATTTCATCGAGGTACTCGTAACACACCTTGATCCTCGTTTCGGAATACAAATACCGAGCATCCGACTCACCATCGCAGCCCTCGATGCTGATCGGTAGCGGCTTCGGCAGGCGAAATGGACTCAAAATCTCCTGTATCTGTTCCAATACCCGCGCCTCGACAAGCAAGTCGTACAAGCGGTCATGCGCCGGATTTGTCGGCGTCTCATAGGCGATGGCAATCCGATGGGTGCTTGACTGAGGCGTGATCTCGGCGACCGCGGCGGCGAGCATGGCCAGGGTGATTGCGGGCACGATGACCTTCAGTGAGGCCGCGGATGGTATTTTCATAGTCGGACTCCCGCTATTGACCGAGCAGCATCATTCCTTGCGGGGAGAGTCAGGGGGTATTCCAGTGCGGGATATGGTCCGGTGAGGGATCAGGAACGCGCGGTCGTCCTCATGTTATGTCGCGAAATCACCCGTCCATCTACGATCCATCGACCGAAAAAGCCTGTGCTGAGTTTGACACGGTATTGCGCCCATAGGGCGAGCTGAAAGCGCTGCATTGTGGCTTCTTGCAGAGTTTGCACGCGAGATAACGCCGTTGTGATCTCCACGGGAGGGCATGCACCATCCGGTACGTTCAAGCGCTCCTTAGCCGCGCACGCGCGGCATGTTGATGAACTCCCATGGTGAGGGGAACGGTCCGACCGGAACCTCGATCAACGTCGGATGATCGCGGCGCTTGAGCGCACGATTCAGTGCAGCGCGCAGTTCTTTCGGGCTGCGCGCGCGCTCGGCGGCCGCGCCAAAACTTTCCGCGAAGCGGACGAAATCCGGATTGATGAGGTCGCAGGCGATCAGCCGGTTGCCGTAGCGCTCCTCCTGGATGCGCCGCACATTGCCGAAGCCGTCGTCCTTGAACACGACGACCGCGAGCGGAATACGGTGGTGCATCGCGGTCGCCATCGATGAGGCGGCGCAGGATTGGCGCGGCGTCGCCGACGACTGCGACGGTTGCTTTGCGGAAACGGTCAGGCGGAAGAAGCGGGGACGGCCAGATCCATGGAGCCGGGATGATGCCGTCGCCGCCGCCCGTCGCCTTGACAAAGCAGGTCCTGCGTGTGCTTTTCCGGCCCTTCGGCGACAAGGGCCGCGACGTACATTTCCCAGGACCCGGAATGCATCGTTACCGCACCCATACCTGCGGCGCGCTCCGCGAGAGCGACATCGGCCAGGACGTACGGCTGTCCGGCTGGTGCCACCGCATCCGTGACCACGGCGGCGTGCTGTTCATCGACCTGCGCGACCACTACGGATTGACCCAGGTGGTGGCGGACCCGGATTCGCCGGCCTTCAAGGTCGCCGAGACGTTGCGCGCCGAGTGGGTGGTGCGGATCGACGGCAAGGTGCGCAAGCGCCCGGAAGGCACCGAGAATCCCGACCTGCCGACCGGCGCGGTCGAGGTCTATATCCGCGAGATCGAAGTGCTCGGCCCCGCCGCCGAGCTGCCGATGCCGGTGTTCGGCGATCAGGAGTATCCGGAGGAGATCCGGCTCAAATACCGCTTTCTCGATCTACGCCGCGAGAAGCTGCACCGAAACATCATGATGCGCGGGCAGGTGATCGACTCGATCCGCCGCCGTATGAAAGAATCGGGCTTCTTCGAATTCCAGACGCCGATCCTGACCGCATCCTCGCCGGAGGGGGCGCGCGACTACCTGGTGCCGTCGCGGCTGCATCCTGGCAAGTTCTACGCGCTGCCGCAGGCGCCGCAGCAGTTCAAACAGCTCGTGATGGTGGCGGGCTTCGACCGCTATTTCCAGATCGCGCCCTGCTTCCGCGACGAGGATGCGCGCGCCGATCGTTCACCCGGCGAGTTCTACCAGCTCGATCTCGAGATGAGCTTCGTGACCCAGCAGGACGTATTCGACGCGGTCGAGCCGGTCATGCGCGGCGTGTTCGAGGAGTTCGCGAACGGCAAGCCGGTGACGCAGAAATTTCCGCTCATTCCCTATGCGGAGGCGATGCGCAGCTACGGCACCGACAAGCCGGACCTGCGCAATCCGATCAAGATGCAGAATGTGAGGGACGCCTTCCTCGGCTCCGGCTTCAAGATCTTCGCCACGATCCTTGCCAACGATCCGAAGGCGGAGGTGTGGGCGATCCCGGCCAAAGGCGGCGGCAACCGCGCCTTCTGCGACCGCATGAATTCGTGGGCGCAAGGCGAGGGCCAGCCGGGGTTGGGCTATATCTTCTGGCGCGAAGGCGAGGAGAGTGGCGCCGGTCCGCTGTCGCGCAACGTCGGCCCCGAGCGCACCCAGCAGATCGCCGGCCAGCTTGGCCTCGGCGTCGGCGATGCCGCATTCTTCATCGCCGGGCGGCCCGACCAGTTCGTGAAGTTCGCCGGGCCCGCGCGCACCAAGGTGGGCGAGGAACTCGGTCTGATCAACAAGGACCGGTTCGAGTTCTGCTGGATCGTCGACTTCCCGATGTTCGAGTGGAACGAGGAGGAGAAGAAGATCGACTTTTCCCATAATCCATTCTCGATGCCGAACATGGAGGTCGAGGCGTTCCTCAAGCTCAATCCGGCTGATAGTGAGACAATCCTGGGGCTCAAGGCGTTCCAGTACGATATCGTCTGCAATGGCACCGAGCTGTCCTCAGGTGCGATCCGGAATCACCGTCCCGACGTCATGCGCAAGGCGTTCGCCATCGCAGGTTATGGCGACAATGTGCTGGAGCAGAAGTTCGGCGGCATGTTGCGCGCGCTCTCGCTCGGGGCGCCGCCGCACGGCGGCATTGCGCCGGGTATCGATCGTATCGTGATGCTCCTGTGCGGCGAGGAGAACCTGCGTGAGGTCGTGCTGTTCCCGATGAACCAGCGCGCTGAGGATTTGATGATGGGCGCGCCGTCGGAGGTGACGCCGAAGCAACTCCGCGAGTTGCACATCCGGCTGGCGCTGCCGGAGAAGAGCTGAGGCTCAAGCGAGGTCAGTCCGGGGCCGGTTGAAGGCCGGAGTCCGGAATCCATTTCACCCACCGGGAATATGGATTCCGGACAGCCGCTTCGCGGCTTCCGGAATGACAGCCGAGAGGTTTGGTCTCAAACCTTGACGTTCGGGAACATCTTCAGCGCGTTGCCATTGTCGATCGCCAACTGGTCGGTGGCGGAGAACTTGTACGCAACGACGCCGTCGGCTGCTTCCTTGGCGTCGCGGTAGGGGTAGTCTGATCCGAACATCACCTGCGAGATCGGTACCATCTTCATCAGCGCGGCGAGCTGGCCCGGCGTGTTGCCTTGCGCGACCTCGTAATGGTGCCTGCGCAACACCGCGATTGGGTCATTTTTCATCTTCCGCTCCCACGCGAGGCGGGTGAAGCGGCTGGTGAGGAACGGAATGGTCCCGCCCGAGTGCGACCAGATCCAACGGATGTCGGGGAACTTAAAGGCGGAGCCCGGCTTTTCGAAGAGCAGGCTGGCGACGGTGCGCGTGGTGTCGGTCGCATATTCGATCGCGCTTGGCGGCACCGCACCGATGACCTTGGCGCAGCATTCCGGCGGCGTCGGGTGCACATAAACCACGGCGCGGCGGCGGTTGAGCTCTTCGAGCACCGGGACGAAGATCTCGTTGCCCAGATACTTGCCGTCATAGCTGGTCCAGAGTGCGATGCCCTCGGCCTTCAGCGTGCCGTAGGCGTACTCGATCTCCTTCAGGCTGCCCTCGACGTCGACCGGCGCAATGGCGGCGAAGACGCCGAAGCGGTTCGGATGATCGCTCCGCAGCTTGGCGGCATAGTCGTTGCACTCGCGCGCCAGCCGCCGCGACGGCTCCTCGATCTTGCCGTACCAGGGCCCCGGATTGAGGATGGAGGTGATGGAGTAGGCGACACCGCCCTTGTCCATGTCCTCGAGCGACATCTCCGGCGACCACCTCGGGCCGCCTTTGCCGCCACGGCGCTCGATGTTCATCTTGCGCTGCGCCGGCGGCACGATGTGGTGATGGACGTCGATCCGGTGCGGCTTGCCCGACGGTTGAGCCGTTGCGCTGCCAAGCCCGGCGGTGCCAAGCCCTGCCATACCCAGCCCGGCCGCCGTACTGCCGGCTAGGAAACGGCGCCGGTTCACGGCCGTGCTGGCAAAGCCACCGGACGGGCCGCAGCCGGCGCACCCGCACATCATGGTTCTGAGGTTGTAATTCATTGTCATGAGCGTCGCCCTCCCAGGCGTGTTTTTGTGACGGCCGCAATGGTCGGTGCAGTATCGTCGGCGGTCAAGTCCCCGCAGTCGCGTGGCGTGGCGTATTCGAAGCGGCATGCGGACGCGGGCAGCTTCAGTGCGCGGATTGCGTCGGCTATCAACGTTTCGGAGAGCTTTTGAGCGCATCATCGACGAACGTTGCAGTGCAGAATCTTCTTGACTTAGGGTCCGCACACCTTATTTGGGGACTTGCCGCTGTCATCGGTCCTTCACGCGGGCTGTGAGGCGGCTTTCGTTTCCGTGGCGCCCGTCGTGGCACTCGGGTTGGTTCACTGGTTGGGGAGGACGGCAATGCGCCAGAACGCCCTCTTACGATCGGACAAGGGCTTGGAGATTCCGAGCACCGCCCGAAAGAAAGACACCAAAATTGCGAAGGTTGCGGTCGTCAAGCCGGTCGCTGTTGATGATCGTCACGATCATTTTGCCGTCCGTAAAGGCGTGCGCTGCGCCGGCGTGCATCTGATCGTCGACCTGCATGGCGGCAACGGCCTCAACGACATCGACCTGATCGAGGCGACGCTGCGCAGTTGCGTGAGCGCTGCGGGCGCGACGCTGCTGCACATCCACTTGCACCATTTCCAGCCGAGCGGCGTGTCCGGTGTGGCAGTACTGGCGGAAAGCCACATCTCGATCCATACGTGGCCGGAAGCCGGCTATGCCGCGCTCGATATCTTCATGTGCGGCAAGGCCGATCCGGATGCCTGCATTCCGGTCCTGCGTGAGGCGTTCAAGGCCCAGCGGGTCGAGGTGGAAGAGATCCTACGCGGGCGAGATGCCTGACGCCATTCCGCTGAGTTAATCTATCAATCATATGGTGGTGGCGGCCGGGCTTGCCCGGCCGTTTCGCCTGTGAGGATGTCACCATGACCGCGAAGAAGCGCTGGATTGCCGAGACGCTGTTCGATCCCGAGGGCTTCCGCATGAGCTACGAGGTCGAGCGTGTGCTCTACGAGCTGCAGACCAAGCATCAGCACCTGGTGCTGTTCCAGCATAAATTCTTCGGCAAGGTGCTGATGCTTGACGGTGCAACCCAGGTCACCACCAAGGACGAGTTCGTCTATCACGAGATGATGACGCACGTGCCGATCTTCGCACACGGCAAGGCGAAGGAGGTGCTGATCGTCGGCGGCGGCGACTGCGGCATCGCTGAGGAAGCGCTCAAGCACAAGTCGATCGAGCGCGTGACCCAGGTCGAGATCGACGCGTCGGTAGTCGAGTTCGCCAAAGAGCACTTCCCGGAATTCACCAAGCCGGTGCTCGGCAACAAGCGTTTCGATCTGATCATCGACGACGGCATGAAATACGTCGCCAAGACCGAGCGACGCTTCGATGTGATCATCGTGGACTCGACCGATCCGCTCGGCCCCGGCGCAATCCTGTTCAGCCCCAAATTCTACGCCGCTTGCAAGCGCTGCATGAAGCCCGGCGCCGTGATGGTGACGCAGAACGGTGTCCCGATCCTGCAAACCGGCGAGCTCACCACCGGCATCAGCAAATTCCGCAAGCTGTTCGCGGACGGCTCTTGCTACGTCGCCGCGATCCCGACCTATATCGGCGGCCACATGGCTATGGGCTGGGCGACCGACAACAAGGCGCTGCGGCAGACCCCCCTGAAGACCATCGCCACGCGCTACCAGAAGGCCGGCAGCTTCAAGACCAAGTATTGGACACCGGACATCCAAAGGGCGGCGTTCGCCTTGCCGCGTTTCATCGCCGAACTGGTCGATCGTGCGAAGGGCTGAGCGCTTGCGTTGCGGTTCAGAAGCTGGCCATACGTGCGCTTCGGATTCGGGACACCCGTCGTCTTCACGCCTTGCTAACCACGACGACAACGCGGGGCCGCTGTTATTCGCCGAGCTTCATATGCTTAAGCCAGCCTTTACGCGGCCTGAGCAACCTGTCTTGTGGACGCGAGGGGTCACGATGTCCGGGTCACGTGACGCACTTCAAGGACGACAAGCTCACCGTGGCTGTGTTGGGCATTCCAGTTGAAAGATGGCGCGAGTTCGCGTACCGGAATGAGAGGGCGATTGAGCACGGAGGGACAGACATGATGAGAACGATCGGAGCGGCGGCGATGCTCGCGCTCGCCACGGTCATGCCGGTTCAGGACGCCAAGTCGCAGGATGCGATCGGGGGCGCAATCCTCGGCGGCGCGGCTGGGGCGATCCTCGGTGGCGCGATCACCGGCCGCGGCGGTGGAGCCGCAGCAGGCGCGCTGGTCGGAGCGGCGACCGGCGCCATCATCGCCAATGAGGCGGCACGGCGCCGCAGCGGCCACTACTACTGGCGCGGCGGCTGCTATTCGCAGGACCCTTACGGCAACTGGTACCGGGTGTCCCGCCGCTATTGCTGACGGCCCAAAAGCCGCCGGAATCGCCCGGTCATCTCGCGA
>WHTP01000154.1 GCA_009377695.1 Hyphomicrobiales bacterium
CGAACTGGCATTGTCTCCGGCAGACGGCCATTGATCGTGACGGTATTGCCGATCCGCCCCGCCATGGTCACTTCCATCAGGTTGCCGAAATCGTTGACGATCGATCCGTCGCGCGCCAGTCGCCAGTCACCCAGCACCCAGACGAGATCGCGATCGACCGGAAGCGGTTCCATTTCTTCCACGATCAGGGCGCCCGCGAGACCTCGGCCAACTTGCTCGAAGCTGCGGTGATGGGGGTGATACCAATAGGTGCCGGCGTCGGGCACATCGAACTCGTAAACAAACCTTTCACCGGGGGCGATCGGCTTCTGTGTCAGATGCGGCACGCCGTCCATGGCATTCGGCACTCTGACGCCATGCCAATGGATTGTCGTTTCCTGCGGCAGTCGATTTTCGACGACCACTCGAAGCCGTTCGCCCTGTCGGACGCGAATCTCCGGACCAGGAACGGTTCTGCCATAAGCCCACACGTCGGTGTCGGGATGCGGCGGACCGACGAGTGAGAGCCGAACCGGCGCCGCCCGAAGGGCGAACTCTCTCACTGTCGACGTCGCGGCTCTCAGATCCAGCGGAAGCGTTACCGCCAAGCTAGCGCCGCCAAGAAGAAGCGATCGGCGATCGATCGCAGACCCCTCGTTTGAAGACATAGGTAATCGTCCTGCGCATCGTGATCGTGGCGGCTGCGCGAATGCGCGACCGCACGCACCTCAAACAGCGCACGCAAAGACGCTTTCAGCGTCGCACGCGCGTCGAGGCTTGGCCGCCAGATGGCGGCACACCTCAGCTCAGGACGGTGGGTCTGGGAGGATAGGGATCGGGGGGAGTAGCCCAGTCGGCGACCGCAGGTGCAACGGTCCAACTCGAAATGGTGACGGGAAGCATGGAAAGGACGATATCCGCCGCCACCGGGATTGCCACCAATCCACCGCATGGCACGGCGCACACGACGCCCGACATCTTGTCGTTCCCGCTGCCGCAGGCGTCGCACTTGCCGGGCATCGCCATGTCGCTTGCGGCGGCCATGGTCATTTTGACGTCCATGTCCACTGCCCGCACGCCGTGCGTCACGATTCCGACCACCAGCGCAAGCGCCAGGGCCAGAACGGAAAATCGTCGGACGCGGTTCAACGTCATGGTCACAAGATATCAATCGGCCGGATTGAGCGCCAGAGCTACATCACCCGATCGGCTGGCCGCGTTTCAGATTCTAGACAGTCGCAGTTGCATCCACACGGTTCCATGAGGAATTCAGCCTCGTTCTCGATCACGATTGCTTGAAGTGAGCATGAGCGCTCACATGAGAGGGCGTGGCACACCACGCGGGAGGTTAACGCTTCCGGAGAGGCAGACCTGATCGCCGCCGCCCGGCTTTTGCAGGGTCGGGCCCTCATGCGAAAGGGGCAGGTCGAGAAGGGACTGACGCTTTTGGACGAGGCCATGGTCGCGGTCACGGCGGGAGAGCTGTCGCCGATCGTCTCCGGTTTCATCTATTGCAGCGTGATCGACGGCTGTCCTGCTGCCCCCTTCCACTCGTCCTCTTAGTCTGGGTGTGAGCGGAGCCTGGATTTCGGGGCCGTGGTTGTAGCGCTCTGTAGGTGGCCCGCACGGCGCCGATTGCGCTTGCCATCCGCTAGGAGCTGGCGGCCGGTGGCCCGAAATCGACGATGTTCGCCGATCCGACCGATGCTTCGGACATCGGCTACATGCATTAGGAAATCACCATGATGCTTCAATCGACCATCACCTGTCCGCAATGCGCCACCGCAAGAGCGGAGACAATGCCAACCAACGCCTGCCGGTTCTTCTACAGATGCACCAGCTGCGGCACGATGCTGCGGCCGAAGCCGGGTGATTGCTGCGTGTTCTGCTCCTACGGATCGGTGCCCTGCCCACCCATCCAAGCTGAGCGAGCGGGCGCGACCGGCTCGCCTTCCTGTTGCGCAAGTTAGTCATGGCCAACGATACATTGCAACGCTCTCGCGATTGGCTCGGTAGCCCGCGCACGAGCGCGTTGGCATGGTGGATTCCAAAAGCGACCGTTGTCGCGGGTCTTTTCGTTCCGCTGCCGGCGCGCGCGGTGATGTGGATTATCGCGCTCGTCTGGATGGGGCTGGCGTGCATTCTAAACGCCAGACGGTGCGGGCGGACTCACTGCCGCTACACCGGACCTTACTATCTCGCGATGCTCCTTCCGGTTCTCGTGCTTGCCTCGGGTCTCATTTCCGTTGGGTTCTACGGATGGCTTTCACTAGCGGTGCTCATTCTTGGGGGTGGCATGATCATTTGGTGGATGACAGAACGGGCGTGGGGGAAATTCTCGTAGAAGGACGACTAGCGAAGCAAGTGATTTGACCTCCGCGATCACAATGATCGATCGCCGAGAAACCTCATGTATTCTTTTCGGCGGCAGCTCCACGCTTTATCACTTTGTAAGTCTCGTGCGTCCCCCTCCGTACCTGGAAGCCAATGGCATTCCAGCCTGCTGGTATGCTTATGAGGGAGTGCGGGCCGCCGAAACAAAAAAAACGCCAGGCCATTCTTCACGGCTTGCGGGCGCCCGCCGAGTGAGCCGGCATGACGTAAAGTTCGAGTCGATGGCCGAGGAGTCGAAAGCCCAGGTGGCGCACGATTTTGTCCTGCATCCGCTCGAATTCATTGCATTCGAAGTCAATCACTGCGCCGCTTTCGACATCGATGAGATGATCGTGATGTTTGTTTCGCGCTATCTCGTAGCGCGACTGACCGTCTTGAAACGTGTGGCGCGCAATAAGCCCCGCCGCCCGAAACCTTTTCAATGTTCGGTACACCGTAGCCAGGGAGACTCGCTCATTGACGGCCCTCACGCGGCGATGCACTTCCAGTATGTCAGGATGGTCGGTTGCCTCAGCAATGACGTGGGCAATCAATCGGCGTTGGTACGTCAACACGATGCCTTGCGCACGGCATTGCGCCTCGATACGTCTCTTTATCTTCGCTTCGCGAACACAAGGCCTTTGTAGGACAGGCATTGACTAGCTCGATAAGCGTTTAGACCTTTACCAGCATCGCTGTCGTGTACATGACGCCAATTCCCACGACGAGGCCGCCGAGCGTGCTCGGCGTGAGCCATGTGGCGCCATGCCGAGCGGCGTTTCGGATCAGAAACGCACCCACCTCGACGATAACCTGGAGGATGGCGCCGGCCCCGATCGCCAGGGCAAGTGCAGACCAGTGGGGTTCATAGCTCAAACCGCCCAGCCAAATCCCAAAAATTGCAGGTGCCCCCGCGAGAAGCGCAAGACCGACAAAGGTTGAGAGCGACGGGCGGTTATCGATAAGGGGAGCCACAATGCCAATGCCTTCCGTAACATTGTGCAGCGTGAACCCGAGAACGAGGAATGTGCCCAGCCCGGCGACTCCCGCCGCAAACGCGCCTCCGATGGCGAGGCCCTCCCCGAAATTGTGAAGTCCTATGCCCAGCGCGATATAGGTGGCGAGTGCGAGTCCGGTCGGGCTTCCGTGGCGACGACCAACGGCGAACAGCAGCGTGAACGTCGTTGCTGCAACGATCACCACCATCACGATGCCCTGCAGGGCAGGAGCCGCCTTGATCACAAGCTCCATCGCTTCTTTCAGGGAATCAGCGAACAGGAATACGAGAAGGCCGACGGTGAGGGCGAGTGCGAAGCTCAGTCCCTGGCGGCCCATTCCCCGCATCGCGGGATAGAAGAGCATGCCGATGACCACAGGCACGATGCCCACGAATATCCCGAGGAACGCCTGCGGGCCGAGTTGGTTGAGACGCGGCCTCGGTGTAGCGACTGCAACATCGATGTCTTTTTTGAACGTGGTACCCGTCTTGGTCACGACCTTGATCTCGTGCTTTTCGCCAAGCACCCATGGATACGGAATGTTCAGCCACGCGCTCGACAAATGATTGAGCGGACCTGGGGGATTTTGCGCAAACGACCAGTAGGCTTCGTCTACCTGAACCTGGGCGATCGTAATTGGCTCAGAGCCGCCGACGCGAAGCTTCACGTGGATACCGTCACCGTCAAGGATCATCCGCTCGAAAGTGACCCTCTCGACCGGCGGCGACCCGGTATCGAAGGCCTTCAGCCAGTCGCTGGCGATCAGCCAGGCCGCCGCCAAGCAAAGCGCCAGCAACGGCACGACAAACCACAGCAGGCTGGCAACATTGCGCGACGGTTTCGCACCGCTCGCCGACTCCGAGAGTGCCGACGGCGAATGGACCATCTCGTTCATGTCGTCACCTCGCGCACATCAAACATGCCCATCCAGCCCAGCTCTGCGAACTCTGACTGGTGCGCATGGAACATGTAGAGGCCGGGCTCATGATTCCGATAGGAAAACTCCAGGATGCCGCGCTGCGCCTGGCACTGCATCACCGTGTCGATGGTCCGCAGGGTCGGAGTGAGTGTTGTGCCGTGGTCGTAGTAGTCGAAGAAATTGGCGTGCAGGTGTAGCGAGTTGATGAGATCGAATTCGAGGATGTTCACGAGGTAGATTCGAACCGGCCGGTTTCGATCGACCGAGATTGGGTGTTTTGCAAAATGATGCGCGATCGTGTTGATGGCGTAGGTCTCGTTCTCATTGTCGAAATTGGTGTCGAACCCATTCATCACCATCACAAACTCTTGCCACTCCTTGTTCTCGGCTGTGCCGAGAAGGCGCGACTGTGCCACGGCGGCATGTTCAGGGTGGCGCGCCGGATCGGGATCGATAATGAAGGCGCCGTACATCCCTTTGTGGATGTGCCGTTTCAGCGGCAGCGCATGGCAATGGTAGAGGTGGCAGCCGAACGGCAGCGCGTCGAACTCGTAGACGAACTCGCCGCCGGGCAAGACCTCGCCTGACCCCGGAATTCCATCCATCCGGGCTGAATGGATGCCATGAAAGTGCATCGTGTGAGGATGCGATCCCCCATTTTGAAAGACGATGCGTAGCCGTTCGCCCTCGGTGGCTCGCAGGGTCGGCCCTGGAACGCGCCCGTTGTAGGTCCACGCCGGAAAAATAATTCCCGGTGCGACCTCAATCTCCTTGTCCTGCGCGAGGACCTGAAAGGTCCGTAGGGCTCGACCGTCGGAGAGCCGTGAAACGCTTCCCCTCTCCCAATCGGTCAGCATCGCCGTCGGGTCGAACCCGTTCTTGGCGTTGTCGACGTCGCCCACCGTGATCATGTTGCCGTGGGCACTGCGCGACGCGTGTGTCGTCCCCCCACCGTGATGCGCACCGTCGTCTTGAGCTGTCGCTTGTCGCTGGCTCGTCAAAGCTCCAACAACAGCGCTCCCGGCGGCAACAATACCGCTGGACAGGATACCTCGCCGCGTCAGCCGCTCGAGAATCCAATTCCTCATGGCTCGCTCCCGGACGTTGCCGAGATCAGAAGAAGTTACAAAATATCGCAAGTGCAACTCATTTGCAATAAGGACTGTATTCCCCGGGTGGGAATGCTGAACGGCATGACGTCATGTCCCTCGCGGCAGGCGCTACACATTCCCCCTCCCCAGGCGCTGCAGCGCATCATTTTGGCATCGCGCCCCGGCGTCCTGATCGGGGTTGTTGCCATGGCTCGCGGGACAAACGGAACAATCAAGTGGTAATGTGAATATTGCAGTGGCATCTGGGTAGCGCGATTCGCGGGATTGTAGCTCGCTGATCTGGAGCGCTGGGAACCGGATTGATGCCTTGCGGTCGCCATTCGCATTCGGTCGGCACCAGAGCTCTCATGGGCTGGAATTTCGTCCTTGGCGTACCCGTCGTGCTGCTTGCGGTGCTGGAGCTTTCGCGAGACTGGAAGCTCAGCGACAAGGAGCTCACGCAGCACGGCTTATAACGATGCTCTTGTCGCGAACACTCATGTCGCAAGTCTCATGGAGGCTGACCATGAACGCGCAGACAGCGGAAATGCAGACAGCGGGCAAAACAATTCCAAAAACCCACAACCTGATCGCGGGCGACAGGGTCGAAGGAACACCAGTATTCCGGCCGAGCGGTGAGAAAATCGGCACCATTCAGCGCCTGATGATCGACAAGCTCAGCGGCAACGTCGTGTACGCAGTGCTGAGCTTCGGCTGCGTTCTGGGAATCGGACAGAAGCACTTGCCCATCCCGTGGGCGCGGCTGAAATACGATCTTGCCCAGGCGGCCTATCAGGTCGATTTAACGGATGAGGAGCTCAGTCGTGCGCCCGCTTACGAAGCGGACAAGGAGTTCGACTGGGGCGATCGGGGTCAACGCATTGTGATGCGCGACGTGGGGTACTATTGAGCCCTCTGATAGCTTGGCCCCGCGTTGTTGCCACGCGGTGCTGATCCGCGGTTCCGGGCGCGAAGGCGTATCAGAACACGCTCCGGTAGGCGCCACCGTAGCGCGAGGAGCGGCAAGCGATTCGACGTTCGGCCGAGTCGTGAATAAGGCACCGCGAGCTATACTATTGGGGCCTTCAGCCGCGCTGAGTCCAGGGACTACTTGCACATCTGCAAGATACAATAACTTCGGCGCCTCATAAGACGAGCCGACGCTTTGGCGACAACAAACTGAACAGAGCGTCCGACGGACCATCGACGGTCCGTCGGCCATTCCTTTTTGGAAACGTTGGTTGGGCTTTGACCGTCCGCTCGGTTCGTTGTGAGGTTCACACCCTCAACGATGGTGGTGATGGTGGTGCCGGCGGTGGTGATGATGATGATGATGATGATGATGCCGGCGGTGGTGGTGGTGATGCCCGTGGTGATGATGATGCCGGCGATGGTGGTGATGGTGATGCCTTCGATGATGGTGGTGCTGGACACTGGCGACCGTGCTGATGTCGGAGATGGCTGGGACCATGCCCGTGCCCCGGATCATCGCTTCTGCGCGCACAGGCAGAAACATTGTCGCCAACGCTAAAGCACCAGCAATGCTATCAGGACTCTGTTCATCGATCGTTCCCTTTCTTTGAGATGCGCTCCCGCAGAATGCGCTTCCACGTAGAGCACAAGATGAAGATATCTTAAGGTGGCTGAACGCCCTGTTGGCAGGTGGTTCATCCGTCGTTTGCAATTGGCTTCTGCTGTAGAATAGCTGTGCAACCGACGACAGAAGTCGAGCAATACGCTCTCGAACATCTGAAACCGACAGGACCACAAATGAGCTGCTGCCGACATCATCCAGGGGTATGGGATGGCGGCTGGGCGCAATCAGAACACGCCGGGGAACGCGCCGCCGTCGATGGTGATGTTCTGCGCGGTGATGAAGCCGGCCTGCGCCGAGCACAGGAATGCGCAGGTCGCGCCGAAGCCCTCGAGATCGCCGAGACGCCGGGCCGGGATGCTCGCGATGCGCTCGGCGCGCGCGTCCTCGTAGCTCTTGCCATTGCGCTCGGCGGCCGCGCCCAGCACCGACTTGAGCCGGTCGGTCTCGAACGCACCGGGCAGGAGATTGTTGATCGTAATGTTGTTGGCGGCGACGAAGCGGGCGACGCCGGCCAGGAAAATGGTCAGGCCTCCGCGCGCACCCGACGACAGATCGAGGCCCGCTTGCGGCAGCTTCACCGTCCCCGACGTGATGTTGACGATGCGGCCGAACTTCTTCGCGGTCATCGGGCCGATCGCCTTCTGCACCAGCTCAATCGCGATCACCATGTTGGCGGTGACTCCTTCGAGCATCTGCTGACGCGTGAGCTCGCGGAAATCGCGCGGCGGCGGACCGGCGTTGTTGTTGACCACAATGTCGGGCTCCGGCGCCGTCGCGAACAGCGCCGCCTGCCCTTCCGGTGTTGCGACATCGGCCGCCACCGCCGTCACTTTGGCACCGGTCTTCGATTTGATCTCGTCCGCGGTGGCTTGCGCGACCGCGGCGTCTCGCCCGTTGACCACGACGTGACAGCCGGCCTCGGCCAGCGCGGTTACGCAGGCGCGACCGAGCCCGCGGCTCGATGCGCATACGATGGCAGTCCGTCCGGCGATCCCGAGATCCATCTTTGCCTCTCCCGCGCCGAGACGCCACGACGGGCGTCTCGGCAACTCTTCGTTTGATTGATCGCAGGCGATCTATCGCAATTGCCGCGGGCTGGCAATCGCGCGGCGCAGACTACGGCGCGACGAACCGCGCATTGAGGGAGTGACCCTCGATCGCACTTGAGAAAACCACCCGCGCCTTGGCACCCAGCGGGGCGGCGAGCTTCCCGACGAACATGTTCGGAGCCGAAGGCGACAGCGTGATCGTCGTGGTCTTGCCGCCGTCCTGCACCACCGCCCTCGCCTTCAATCCTTTTGTCGGCATCGGCTTGCCGTCGTGATCGCCAACATAGAAGACGATCTCCTGCTCGCGCAGGACGAATTCGATTGGATGGTCCTCGACTTTGACCACGACCCCGCCGTTCGGCCCCTTGGTCTGCGCCTCGGCATTCCCGATCAGCGTCAGGCTGACGGCTGCGATCATCAGTACACGTAAGATCATCTCATCGTTCTCCTTCTTGTGAGCGAGTGGAATCAGTAGGCCTCAGCCGTGGCCATGCCATCGGCCCTCACCTTTTCCGTGAGGCGTTCGAGCGGCTTGCGCCCGAAAACCAGGAACAGGAGCGGCGTCAGCAGCGTGTCGAGCGCGGTCGCGCTGAGCAGGCCGCCGAAGATCGTCACCGCGACGGGGTGCAGGATCTCGCGGCCGGCTTCGTCCGCGCCGAACAGCAGCGGTGTCAGTGCAAGTCCTGCCGCCAGCGCCGTCATCAGCACCGGCGTCAGCCGCTCCAGCGAGCCGCGAACGATCAGCGCGCGGCCGAACTGCTCGCCTTCGTACAGCACCAGGTTGATGTAGTGCGAGATCTTGAGGATGCCATTGCGCGCGGAGATGCCCGCCAGCGTGATGAATCCGATCATCGACGCGATCGACAGCGTCTGCCCGGCGATCCAGAGCGCCATGACGCTGCCAATCAAGGCAAGAGGTATGTTCGCCATGATGATCAGCACCAGCGCGGTCGAGTTGTAGCGGCTGTAGAGGACGATGAAGACCAGCGCGAGCGAGAGCAGTGACAGCACGCCGATCCGCAGGGCCGCCTCCTCCTGCGCCTGGAATGTGCCTTCGAGCTGGGTGGTGTAGCCCTGCGGCCAATTCGTCTCCGCCACGACGCGGCGGATGTCGGCAATGATCGCGGCCATATCGCGCTTGCCATCACTATTACCGAAGACGGCGATGCGCCGCTGCGCATTCTCCCGCTGGATCTGATTGGGGCCGTCGCCTTCCTCGATCTCGGCCAGCAAGCGGAGCGGCACATGGCCCGAGGGCGTCGCAATCAGGAGGTCGCCAAGACCGGTGGTCGAGCGGTCCTGATCGGCGAGCCGCATCACCACGTCGAAGCGCCGGTTGCCTTCGACGATCTGCGACACCCGCCGGCCGTTCGACATCGCTTCGAGCGCCTGGCTGACCGCGGCCGGCGTCATTCCGTAGAGCGCGGCGCGCTCATAGTCCAAATGGATGCGGACCTGCGGAATCAGGACTTGCTTCTCGACCTGCAGGTCGACCAGCCCGGCGATGCCGCCGAGGCGCTCGCGCATGGTTTCCGCCAGCCGCCGCAGCGTGTCGATGTCCTCGCCATAAATCTTCAGCGCGATCTGCGCCCGCACGCCGGACAGCATGTGATCGAGCCGATGGGCGATCGGCTGCCCGATATTGATCGACACCGGTAATATTGAGAGTCGCGAACGTATTTCCGCGTAGACTTCTTCTTTGGAACGAGCGGAACGTTCGAGGTCGACATCCAATTCACTGTTATGCACGCCTTCAGCGTGCTCATCGAGCTCGGCGCGTCCGGTGCGGCGGCCGACCGAGCGGACTTCCGGGACCTGCATCACGATCCGCTCAGCGATGAAGCCGAGCCGATGCGATTCGGCAAGCGAAATCCCGGGGCTGTACTGGACCGTGACCAGCAGCGTGCCTTCGTTGAACGGCGGCAGGAAGCTGCGCGGCATCAGGAATGCCGCGATGCCGGCGACGACGACCGCGGCCCCGACCGACGCGAACACCGCCGACCGGTGCGCGAAGGCCCATTGCAGCAGCGCGGCATTGCCGCGCTTCAGATGGCGCACCACGAAGCCGTCGCCCTCAGGGTTGCCGCCTTGGGCATGGCCGCTTCCGGACAGCAGGTAATAAGCAAGGACCGGCGTCACCGTGATCGAGGTCACCAGCGACGCGAAGATGGAGACGATGTAAGCGATACCAAGTGGGGCAAACAATCGGCCTTCGATTCCCGACAGCGCGAACAACGGCACGAACACCAGAACGATGATCATGGTGGCGTAGATGATGCCCGACCGGACCTCCTGGCTCGCGGCGGCGACGACCTCGATGACGGGTCGCGGATTGGGTAGGGTCCGGTTCTGCCGTAGCCGCCGCAGGATGTTCTCGACGCCCACTACGGCGTCGTCGACCAGTTCGCCGATCGCGATCGCGAGGCCTCCCAGCGTCATCGTGTTGATGGTCAGATCGAAGGCGTGGAACACCAGCACGGTGATCAGGATCGAGATCGGGATCGCGGCGAGCGAGATCACGGTGGCGCGGACATTCATCAGGAACACGAACAGCACGATGGCGACCACGACCGCGGCTTCCATCAGCACGCGCTCGACGTTGCCGATCGAGGTCTCGATGAACGTCGCTTGCCGAAACTGGATGTTATTGGCCGATACGCCGGGCGGCAGCGTCTTCTGGATCTCGGTCAGGGCGGCCTCGATCCTGCGGGTCAGCGAGACGGTGTCCGCATTCGGCTGCTTCTGGATGCCGATGATGACGGCGGGCGCGGCCTGATAACCGGCGTCGCCACGCTTGACGCGTGGCGCGAATTCGACGGTGGAGACCTGCTTGAGCAGAATGGGCTGATTGTTGCGGTAGACGACGACCGTGTTGGCGAGATCCTCCAGCCGCTTGGTCAGGCCGACATTGCGGATGAGATATTCGCGGCCGCTCTGGTCGACGAAGCCGCCGCCGGTGTTGGTGCCGAACTGCGTGATCGCCTGCTCGATCTGCTCATGGGTGACGTCGAGCGCCTGCATGGTCGCGACATTCGGCGTCACGCGATACTGGCGTACTTCGCCGCCGATCGGGATCACCTGCGCGACGCCGCTCAATGCCAGAAGCTGTGGACGGATGACGAAGTCGGCGATCTCCCGCACCTCCATCGGTGAAGCCCGGCCGTCGGTCGTCACTGCCACCAGCATGATCTCGCCCATGATCGACGAGACCGGCCCCATCTGCGGA
>WHTP01000068.1 GCA_009377695.1 Hyphomicrobiales bacterium
CGATCTTGGCGCTGCCGGACGTCATCGCGCTGGACCGGAAAAGAGTGCGTCAGCGTTTTGAGCAACGTTTCTCCGCGCTGCGCATGGCGAAGGACTATATCGACGTGTATCGCAGACTGCTTGGATCGTCGAAATCCGCTACCAGGGAGGAGCGGGAGACCCGACATCAATCGCTGGACATCATTTCCGCAAACAACGTCAGGCCTCAAATTGCTTAGGCTGGAATCGACCGCGATCCCTGATCGAAGAGGTTCCGGACGCCCCCTTCTATATCCCGAGGACGGGATCCCTCCACGCGGCCCCGCCGGCCCAACATCGAAGCGGCACTGGGTGGAATCGACGGGCCGGGTGATTTCGACCGTGACGGCTTCGTCGAGTATCACCGCGCAAACGAAACCGGCTTGGTCAACCAGGGCTGGAAGGATTCTCACGACACGATTTTCATGCAGATGGGTCACTCGCGCAGGGTTGTCCTGATGAGCGGCATGTATGACCTGTATCCGGTTCTACTCTCGTCGCGCAGCACCTATTCCACGTTACGGCGGAGGAGGCGGCGGCTCTCAGCCCGATGCGCCACTTGCATCGGATCACCTGTCCGGTCGCCGTCGTCTCGGCTGATGAAGATAGTCCGGAGTTCGAGCGCCAATCGGCGGTCTTCGCCGCGCAAGCGCTGCTGTTGACCATCGCGCGCGTATGCCGCCGGTCAAAGAGCTCACAACAGCAGCGCCGTTTCTTCACCTGCTCCCAGAATCAATCAGTCACATTGCGCGCGGCGCCGCACGCGCGCCGAGCCGGTGCAGGCGCGGCAATACTTCGGCGCAAAAGAATGGAAGCTCTTCGAGATAATTCACGCCCGACACCGCGATGCCGGTCAGCCCCGCCGAGGCGAGGTCGGTGAGCTGCTTCGCCACCTGGTCGGGATCGCCGACAATCGAGAGCCCGCCCATCCCCTCGGTGTATTGCCGGCGCTTGAGATTGAACTCCTCCATCGGAACGGTCTGGGGCGTGATGTTCTTGATCGCGAGGATGCCGTCGACCGCGGTCCAGTCGGCGAGATCGACACTCCAATGCTGGTAGTAGTCCTGCGCTTCCTTCTGCGACGGCTTGCAGGTGATGACACCGACGGTATAGACGCCGATCTCGCGGCCGAGGTCCCTGGCCGCCTTCTTCACGGTCGCGACCCGCTGCGCGGTCTCGTCGAGCGACACCCGCGATGGGCGCACGAAGAACGCATCGCAGTTGCGGATCGCGAACGCCTGCCCGGTCGCCGATGCACCGGCGTTCATGATCACCGGGCGCGCGCCGCCGTAGGGCTTTGGCTTGGCGCGGATACCCTTGAGCTTAAGAAACTTGCCGTTGAAATCGAAATCCTCGCGGTCCGACCACGCGAGCTTGACGGCGTCGATCCATTCCTGCGCGTAGTCGTAGCGCGCCTCATGCTCGCGCTGCTCGACGCCGAACATCTCGAACTCGCCCTCGTTCCAGCCGACGACGATGTTGAGGCCGAAGCGCCCTGCCCCATATGGTCTGCGGTGACCATCTTCTTCGCCGCGATGATCGGATTGAACAGCGGCGCGTGCACGGTGCCGAACACCGTGATGCGCCTGGTCGATGCCAGCAAGCCCGCGGCCCAGTTGATGGTCTCGAGCGTCTCGCCTTGATAGTCGGTGTTGCCGCCGTAACCCTTCCAGCGGCCGATCGGCAGCAGGAAATCGATGCCGGCCTCGTCGGCCATGCGACCGAGCGCGAGATTCTCCGCCCAGCTTCCGGTCCAGCGCTCCGGCACGGTGGTCACGGCGCGCCCGGACGAGCAGTTCGGACCGAACAGCCCGATCTGCAGCGCGTTGCCGCCATACATCGCCATGCGCTGGCGCATGGATGCGGTCGCATCAGTCATTGATCGCTTCGCCCATCCAAAATGTCATTGAGTCGCCAGCGCCTTGCGCACGCGACTGACGATCTCGGGCGGGGTCTTGGCAAGTTCGGCGACCAGCGCCTGCATGGCCTCGCCCGTCATTGGCGAGAGCTCGAGCTGGAGCTTCCGCGCATCGGCGATGAAGGCCGGGTCCTTCATGGTCGCATCGAAGGCGCGCCGCAACGCGTGCACCCGCTCAGGCGGCACGTCTGGCGGCAGGAAATACGGCCGCGCATATTCCGTGCGCGCAAACAGGAGCCGCATCGCTGTCTTCTGGTCTTCAGTTTTTGCCAGGTCCATGACCAGCGGCACACCGGGCAGCTCCGGCGAGGGCCGCATGTTGTATTGCAGAATGAACTTGATCTTCTTCTCGTCGATCCACGGTTGCGAGAGTGTCTTGACCGAGGCGAGGCCGACGCCGGCATTGCCATGGATCTCGCCGCGCTCGATCGCGATGTTGATTTGCGGCGTGCCTTTGTAGCCGCGCACAAGCTTGAATTTGTACCCGAGCAGCTCGTTGAGCAGCAACGGGAAGTCGTTCATCGTGGTGCCCACCGTCGTGGAGCCGACGAGCACTTCCTTCGTTGCCACTTCCGTGATGTGCGATATCGGAGCCGTGTGCCAGAGGAACGCGACATAAGCTTCGCTCTGCAGGCTGCCCAGCCAGTTGAGCTTGGTCGCGTCGAACTGGGTGCCGGCAATGAGCAGAGGCGCGGTCGGAATGCCGTTGAGCGGCGCTGCGAGTACGGTCCCGTCCTTGGGGCCCTGATTGGCGAGCTGATTGGTCATCACCACGCCGCCGGCCGCCGGCAGATTCTGCACGATCATGGTCGGATGACCGGGGATGTGATTGACCATATGGCGCGCGAGCGCGCGCGCATAGAGGTCGTAGCCGCCGCCGACCGCCGAGCCGACCATCAGCCGGAGCTGCTTGCCCTTGTAGAAGGCGGTGACATCGTCCTGGGCAGAGGCTAACGCAGGGAAAAAAAGAAAAGCTGCAATCAATAAACGCGGATGAATCTTCATGCGAACGACTCCCCTTTGCCATCATCCCGAGATGGCCGGCGAAGCCGGCCTTCGAAGGATGCACGGCCCAGTCGAGCCCGTCGCCCTTAAGGCCCGCGCTGCGCCTGCGCCCCAGGATGACGGATCATGTCTTCGGCCGATGCTGTCGCGCACGTTGCGCCGCCGGCGCGGCATCCGCAATGGCGGCGGTTGCGAACAATCGTCCCGGGCAGCGGCGGCGGTCGCGCCAGCCGAGCTGCGCAAGCGCATCCCAGATGACGGTCTGGTTGCTGGTGATGACCGGGCGACTGAGGCGCGCTTCCAGGTCGTCGATGATACTGAAAACGGAAATATTGGCGCAGCTCAGGAAATAGACGTCGGCGTCGGGATGCGCGGCTGCGATCGCGCGGTCGCGCCAGACCTCAGGCGGCGTCGCGCAATAGGCGTCGCTACCGGGAAGCTCGTAACCCTTGGCATAGATGACGTCGTAGCCCGTCTCGTTGAGGAAGTCCGCCTCATGATCAGTGACCGCCTGGCTATAAGGCGTGACCAAGACGATCTTGCGGGCGCCGAGCGCATCGAGCGCGCGCCGGATCGCGGTCGCCGTCGTGGTGGCGTGCCGCGCGCCCGAACCCTTCACCGCATCGATGATGCGTGCCTCACCGTCCTGCCCCTCCTCCATCGAATTGGCGGTGCAGTGAAATGCCACCACGTCGCATTTGGCGTCTGCGAGTGTGCGGCTCGCTTCCTCGATGCGCGGAATGAGTTGGTCGTGCCCCATCCGATTCGGCCCGGTCATGCGCAGCCGCGTAACGTGTGGAAAAACGCCGTCGGGAAAGGCGCGCACCATCTCCTGTTCGACCATGCGGTTCGATGACGGAATGATCAGGCCGACGCGTGCGTTCATCTGTCGCTTCTCTCCCGGTGGAACCTGCAGCATGTTCCACATTGTTCCCGCGGGGCGGGCTCGTTGCCCGGTATGGCATCACCTCCGCGATTTGACCGACGATGTTAAAGGAGCAATGGCGCCGTGTCACAGCGGCACCCCGCGCCCAAACGGGCCGCTCGCGCCACTGTGACTGAACGAGTGTTCATAAGGCTTGACTCGGGCGCAAAAACCTATTCCGGCCGCAATATTTCGCTAACGGTCAACATTGTTCGATTGCTGCAGACGTCCAAGAGGAGGCTGAATGCCTGAATTGACTATGAGGCTCGTAACCGCCGTTGTCGCCACCACCTTCGTTTCGGCGATTGCATTGCCGCATATCGTCCGCGCCCATGACGCGACCGAGACTGGCCGGATCATCGTTGCCCAGAAGGAAGATCCCAAGAAAAAGGGACCACCCGGAAGGGCAGCACCTCCGGCTCGAAAGGCACCGCCGCCACAGAAGGCGCCGCCCCCTCCTTCGCGGAAGCAGGGGCAGCCGCCGTCGCAGCCCAAAGTGCAGCAGCAGACTCAGCCTAAGCAGCAGCAGCCGAAGGTGCGGCAGCAGACCCAGCCCAAGGTGCAGCCGCAGCCAAGGGGGCAACAGCAGACCCAGCCCAAGCTGGCGCCGGAACCGAAGGTGCAGCGGGGCCAGTCCAAGACACCTGCGCGCCCGGAGCCGAAGACGGTCCAGCCGCAACAGAAGATTGCTCCGAAGCAATTCGAGAAGAAGGATGTCGGGCAGCCGAAGGTTGGTCCCACAACGCCCAGGACCGTCGAGCCGCAGCGCAAGCTTGCGCCAAGGCAGGAGCAGAAGGCGGTCGATCAGCCCAAGCTCGCGCCCAAGGAGGCACCGAAGACGGTCACGCCGCAGCAGAAGCCTGGCACGAAGCAGTTCGACAAGAAGGATGTGCAGCAAACCCGACCAGGCCAGCCTGGACAACCTGGACGACCGGGCCAGCCTGGACAAGCCGTTCAACCGGGACAGGCGGTGCAGCCCGGACGACCGGGCCAGCCTGGACAGGCCGTCCGACCCGGACGCGCTGCCCAGCCTCAACCCAAACTCCCGCCGCAGACCTTCGGCAAGCCGAAAGAGCGGCCGCCTGCCGCCAGGGTCCGCAGCGTCAACGAGCTCAAAGGCAAGCGCAAGGAAGAGCGTGAAGGCAACCGGGTCGTCATCCGCGAGCCTGGCAACCGCACGATCATCCGCGAGAACAACCGTCTCATCATCCGTCACGACGAAAGCGAACGCATGCGCCGCTGGGGCAATGCGCGCTTCGAAACTCGTGGTAATGAACGGCACACAATCGTCCGCCGTGGCGGCTACGACGTCATCACCATCACGGATCCCCGGGGCCATATGCTGCGGCGCTACCGCCGCTTCCCCGACGGGCGCGAATACTTGCTGATCGACAATCGTCGCCGCGGCCCCGGTGTCGGCGCTCTGGTTGCGGGTGCCGTCGTGCTCGGCCTCGCCGCCCCCGTGATCGCGATGCCGCGCGAGCGCTACATCGTCGACATGGGGAGCGCCCCGCCGTCGTACCTCTACGAGGCGCTCGACGCACCGCCTGTTATGGCCATGGAGCGTCCCTATTCGCTCGATGAGATCCGCGACAATGTCGAGCTGCGCGACCGCGTGCGCAGCGTCGACATCAACACCATCAACTTCTCGAGCGGCTCGTGGGAGATCTCACCGGATCAGATCCCGCAACTGCAGGCGCTTGCGGACGCGATGCAGAAAGTCATCGGCGAGAACCCCTCGACGGTGTTCATGCTCGAAGGTCATACCGACGCGGTCGGCGCGCCGGAGGACAATATATCGCTCTCCGACCACCGCGCGGAAGCGGTCGCGGAAGTCCTGACGTCGAACTTCAACATCCCGCCGGAAAACCTGGTGACACAGGGTTATGGCGAGCAGCACCTGCGCGTGCGGACCGAGGGACCCAGCCGCGAAAATCGGCGGGTGCAGGTGCGCAACATCACCGGGCTGATGGCCGGACAAGGCGACGCCGCTGGCGGTGAACCACCCCCGGGAGGTGAGCCGCCGGGCTAAGGTCTGCAACACCGCACATCAACATGATCATGCCCGGCCTTCGTGCCGGGCATGATTTTTTTTATGTTGCCTCGGACTGGCTCTCCCCTCCGCTCATTCCCGCGCAAGCGGGAATCCAGAAATCTTTCTTAGCCTGGGTCCCCGCTTTCGCGGGGACGAGCGAACTCGTCAGCCCCACAACTGCTTGCTAGCGATGGCCGCGCCTTCGCTGAGCGACTTGAACTTCTCCCACACGATACTCGGGTGGATTTCCTTCGAGCCCGCGAACGTCGCGAAGCCGCAGTCCGAGCCCGCGATCACGTTCTCGCGCCCGACCACCTTGGCGTAGCGGCCGATGCGTTCCGCCACCAACTCCGGGTGCTCGACCAGAATGGTCGAATGCGAGATCACGCCCGGGATCAGGACCGAGTCCTTCGGCAGCTTCGCTGTCTCCCACACCTTCCATTCGTGCTCATGGCGCGGATTGGCGGCCTCGAACGAATAGGCACCAGCGCGAATGCCGAGGATCATGTCGATGCAGTCCTTGAGCTGCATATCGTGGATGCGCGGCCCCATATTGATGCTGTAGCAGGTGTGGAACCGGATCTTCTCGGTCGGGATGTCGCGCAGTGCGTGATTAACCGCCGCGATCCGCGGTCCCGCCCATCTCTGGCAATCGGCGACGGTGACGTCCGGCTTCAGCGCATAATAGGAGACGAGCCGAGGATCGTCGATCTGCACCAGGAAGCCGGCGGCGACGATCGCCTTATATTCCTCCGCCAGCGCGTCGGCGATGGCGAACAGAAACTCCTCCTCGGTTTTGTAGTAGGCGTTCTTGTGCCGGTCCTCGACGTTCGACGGCGAGATTGCCGGCATGAACGCTTCTTCCGGCTTCGCCTTGCCGAGCGCGGCCTTGAAGTTCTCGATGTCGCGCTTGATCAGGTGGTGGCCCTTGTAGTGGATCGGCCCGGTGCAGATCATGTTCGGCGGCCGCGGCGGTCCGGCATTGGCCGGCGAGTTGTAGTAGTTCGGAAAGGCCAGCGCTTCGCGCGACGTGGACCACTGATTGGTGATGCCCCCGGTCTTGTCGATCTCGAAGCCACCCAATCGCTCGTTGATATAGGTCACAAAGCTTGGCTTCGAGTATTCGCCATCGTCGACGACGTCGATGCCGAGCTCGACCTGCTTGTTCACGACCTCTGCGACGGCCGAGCGCAGGCGCTGCTCATAGGCCTTCGGATCGGATGCCCCGTCCTTCATCTCGAGGAGATCGGGCGGCCGCGGCAAGCTGCCGACATGGGTGGTGAGAATGCGATTGGTGCTTTTTTTCATACGATCACGCCTCCCTTTCACGCGAGTACGATAGCCGAGCATCGCTGAACTACAAGCGTGCTCCGCTGACGCATCCGCACGACGGTGGGACGCATTCCACGGTGGGCGCGGATGGCTTACCATCACGAGACATAACAGGGAGGAACGTCATGGCGAAAGTGCGATGGATCGCTGCCGTGATCCTGGTGGCCGCAGCGGGCCAGGCGATGGCGCAAAGTTGGCCGTCGAAGCAAATAGAAATGATCATCGCATTCCCGGCCGGCAGCGGCGTCGACGCGATCGGCCGCGCGCTGGCGTCGGCGATTTCGCAGCAGGTCGGACAGAATATCGTCGTCCTCAACCGCGACGGCGCCGCCGGCACGCTCGGCTTCGGCGCACTCGCTGCCGCCGCGCCGGACGGCCATACCGTCGCCTTCGGCCCGACCACGCCGGTCGCCAATGCGCCCTATCTGGTGAAGGGCGTGCGCTACAACGTCGAGTCCTTCTCCTATATCTGCCAGGTGTTCGAGAATGTCTTCAGTATCGCGGTCGGCCCACAATCGAAGGTGAAATCCGTGCAGGAGCTGCTTACGGCGGCAAAGCAAAATCCCGGCAAACTGACCTACGGCCATGCCGGGCTCGGCACTATTCCGCATCTTTCAATGGAGAATCTCTCCGAGGCGCTGAAATACAAATTCGCAGCGGTGCCGTTCCGCGGCGACGCGCCGCTCGTTCCGGCGCTGCTGCGCGGCGAAGTGGATTTCGCGTCCGTCGGAGTGTCAACCATCCGCCCGCAACTGTCGATCCGGCCGCTGGCGATCTTCTCCGACAAGCGCCATCCGGCCTATCCGGACGTTCCGATGGTCAAAGACCTTGGCGTGACAACAAGCGTGCCGCCCGGCCATAATGGCTTGTTCGCGCCGCGCGGCTTATCCGCGAACGTTCGCAAAGCGCTCGAAGACACTTGCAGCACGATCGTCAAGCAGAATGCCGTGCTGAAGGTGATGGCGAACACCGGCCAGTCTGTCGAATACCTCAACGGCGCGGATTTCCACGCGCAGACGGTGACGGATTACAAATCAAAAGGCGAGTTGATCAAGCGATTAGGACTGGGCGTGCCGTAGCTCGGGTCTCGTGTCCCGGGCGCAGCGCAGTACGAAAGTGGTGCGCTGCGGACCCGGGGACCCCGGTTTCCTTGTCGCGATAAGAAAGCAACCGAGGTCCCGGATCAGCGGTGCACCGTTCCGCTTCGCTCCACGCTGCACCGCGTCCGAGACGCGCACTAACTACATCACGTCGCCCATGACCGCTTCGCCTTCCGCCGGCGGGCGCTCGTAAAATTCCGGATTCATTCGGCTCTTGACGCCTTCGCGCGCGAGCCGCTCCTCGAACTGCTGACGGATCGCCGGATCCTCCTGGTGATACGGGATTGCGCTGCCACCCTTGTTGAGATCAATCGCGCCGTAGTCGGCAAGCTGCTCGCCCGGCACGCCGGCCTTGCGGGCTCGTTGATTGTTCGGGCCATGCCATGCGCTGATCCGCAGCGCGTCCTTGCTGGTGCCGAAATGCTGGTGGAACCAGTCGCCCGCCATCGGTGCCGCCGAGACAAGCCCGACCGGCTCGTATTCCTGACACAGCACCTTGTCGGCCTTGCCGTTCTTCCACGGCTGCGTGCCGAGCGCCTCCGGCCACGTGTAAGTGTAGCCCTTGCCCTTCACGCAGACGAGCACTGCGGCGGACGCGTGCTTGTGCGCCTTGGAATAACGACCGGTCTCGTGCTCGCCGATCCAGACATAGAAACGGTTGCCCGCCATCGACGGCTCCACGCGGCGGTAGCCAGGCGAACGGCGATTGTCGAGCGGCAACTCGGTGCCGACGATGTCGGGGATGAAGTTGGTGCGCCGCATGGCAAGCCCGCGGATCGGATCGGGCTCGACGTCATCGTTCGGCTTGAAAAAGTCGTCCGCGCCGGAAAAGCGCTCGCTGAAGATATGCGGGCAGTTGAAGATGAAATTCGGATTATCGAGCAGGTTCATCACGTTCGGCGCCGAGGTGCCGCAGAGAATCAACGCCGGCGAACTCGATGCATTGACAATACGATGGAACGCATTGAGCGGGATCGCGAACAGCGAGCCCTTCTGCCATTCGAACACGTGCTTCTTGGTCTGGCCTTCCTGCCAGACCTCGGTTGAGCCGCGGCCTTCGACGACCAGGCAGATCTTCTCGTACAGATGGCGCTCAACATTGAGGGCGCCGGCGCCCGGTACCTCGACCACGTACTGCCCCCACAGCCCCTCGGTGCCGAACAGTTGAATGTAGCTGCCGCGCCCTCCAAGCCGCTTCCAGGGCTGCATTGGCAGGTCCTGCACGCGCCGCACGCCGATTCCGCGATAGACTGGCACCCCCTCCGACTCCATGAAGGTGTCGTAGGGCATCGGCTTGCGCTGGAACTTGCCGAAGCCCGCGTTCTCGCCCGCCTTGGGCTCGTGCCAATGGGAACCGGTGATGTCGTGCATGGGCGTTTCTCTTCGCTGATGTTGTTCGCTTGGAACGGACTATACACTCTCACATGTCCGGCGGCACGTCCTCCCCTTCCACTGGCGGCCGTTCGTAGAACGCGGGGTTCATGCGACTCGCGACGCCTTCCTGGCGTAGCGTCGCTTCGAATTCGCGGCGGATCGCCGGGTCTTCCATGTGATAAGGGATCGCGTTGCCGCCCTTGTTCAAGTCGATCGCCCAGATGTCAGCCATCGCCTCGCCCGGACGTCCGGCCTTGAGCGCCGGATGGTTGTTCGGCCCGTGCCACGCGACGAGCCGCAGCGGTCCCTTGCTGGTACCGAAATGCTGATGGAACCAGTCGCCGCTCATCGGCGCCGCCGACACAATGCCGACCGGCTCGTAGTCCTGCCGCAAAATCTGATCGGCCTTGCCCTCCTGCCATGGCGTCGGGCCGAGCGCATCCGGCCACGTGTAAGTGTAGCCCTTGCCCTCCACGCAGATCAGCACCGCCGTCGAATGATGCTTGTGGGCCTTGGCGTAGCGGCCGGTCTCGTGCTGGCCGACGAACAGATAGAAACGGTTTCCCGCCATGTGCGGCTCGACGCGGCGGTAACCGGGAGAGCGGCGGTTGTCGAGCGGCAGCTCGCAATTAATCACGTCAGGGATCAGGTTGGTGCGGCGCATCGCGAGGCCACGCACTGGATCGGGCTCGATGTCATCATTCGGCTTGAAGTAATCGTCGGCACCGGAAAACCGCTCGGTGAAATTGTACGGGCAGTTGAAGATGAAAGAGGGATTGTCGATCAGGTTCATCACATTCGGCGCCGACGTGCCACAAAGCAGGATCGCCGGCGAGCTCGCAGCGTTCACAAAACGGTGGAACGCATTGAGCGGAATGGTGAACAGCGAGCCGCGCTGCCATTCGAATGAGTGGCGCTTGGTCTGCCCCTCCTGCCAGACCTCGGTCGTGCCGCGGCCTTCGACCACCAGCACAACCTTTTCATATACGTGCCGCTCGGGGTTGAGCGCGCCGGCGCCATGGATCTCGATGACGTACATGCCCCATAGTCCTTCGGTGCCGTAGAGCTGGATGTAGCTGCCGCGCCCACCGAGCCGCGCCCACGATTTCATCGGCAGGTCTTGCACACGCTTGACGCCGATGCCGCGAAACACCGGCACGCCCTCCGCCTCCATGAAGCTGTCGTAGGGCATCGGCTTGCGCCGAAATCGGCCGAAGCCGGCGTTCTCGCCGGCCTTAGGCTCGTGCCAATGGACCTGGTCGGGCGTATCGTGCATGAAGCCCCGTCGCGTTAAGCCTCGCCGCGTATTCCCGGAATCGTTGGCGCCATTTGACAGCGCCATGCGCGGGAGACAAGGTCCCCAAAACCTGCCATTCCCGCCCCCCGGAAGTGCCAGCCTAAGGAGCACCTATGTCGCTGAACATCCGACGCGTGGTCACCGGCCACGACGCCGACGGCAAGGCCGTGGTGTCGATCGACGAGATTTCGAAGAACGTCATCTCGCGACGCGCGAACCATGAGAGCTGCGTCATCTGGACGACTGGCGAATTTCCCGCTGATAACGACGGCGATGCTGACAACGGGCTGCGCAAGGTCGGCACCGTCGATCCGGGCGGCACGGTGTTCCGGCTGGTTGAGTATGGGCCGGGCGTGACGCCGCGCAATCACCGAACCGAGTCGGTCGACTATGCGGTTGTGCTCAAGGGCGAGATCGACATGGAGATGGATGGCACCATGGTGCATCTCAAGCAGGGCGACGTGCTGGTGCAGCGCGGCACCATCCACAACTGGATCAACCGCGGGACGGACCCGTGCGTGGTCGCTTTCGTGCTGGTCGCAGCCAAACCGGTCGCGCGCAATGGCAAGCTCTTGACCGCGGCGAACTAACCCTATCGCCATCATCCTGAGGTGGCCGCCGAAGGCGGCCCTCGAAGGACGACGGCCCGGATCGTGGCCGTTCATCCTTCGAGGCTCGCTTCGCTCGCACCTCAGGATGACGGATTGAGAATAGCGGCCGCTGAAACATTGAAGGAGAAAAAGAGATGGTCCGCATCATTGCTCTGGCGCTCATAAGCTTCGCGCCACTCGCTGCCGACGCGCAGGCGCAGGCACAAACGTGGCCTAACCGTCCCGTACGCATTGTTGTGCCCTCGCCACCCGGCGGCGGTACCGACATCATTGCGCGCGTGATGGCTGACAATTTCTCCAAGGTGTTCAAGCAGCAGTTCTTCGTGGAGAACCGGCCGGGCGCCGGCAACATGATCGGCATCGAAAGCGTCGCGCGCGCCGCGCCCGATGGCTACACCTTCCTGATCACTGCGAGCACGCTCTCGCTCAATTCCGTGCTCTACAAGAAGATCTCCTACGATCCGATCAAGGATTTCGCACCGATCACGATCGCCGCCACCGCGCCAAACGTGCTGATCATCAATCCATCGATCCCTGCCAAGAACCTGAAGGAGTTCATCGCACTGGCGAAGAAAGAAGCCGGCAAGATGACCTACGGCACGCCCGGCATCGGCACTTCGCCGCACATGAGCATGGAACTGTTCAAGAACATGGCCGGCATCGACCTCCAGCACATTCCGTATCGTGGAACGGCGCCCGCGCTGACCGACGTGGTCAGTGGCCAGATCACAGCGATGTTCTCGAACGCACTGACTGCGAAGCCGCAGATAGCCGCCGGCAAGGTGCGCGCGCTCGGTGTCACCACCGCCGCCCGTAGCGGCACCATGCCCGACATTCCGTCGATCTCGGAGGCCGGCGTGACCGGCTACGACGCCGTGCAGTGGTATGGCTTCCTCGCGCCTGCGGGTACGCCGCCGGCGATCCTCACGCGAATTCATGCCGAAGCGATGAAGGCGCTCAACGCGGCGGAGATGAAGGAGAAGCTCGCGTCCGATGGCGCCGAGCCCGCGCCCTCGACGCCGGAAGCGTTCGCGGCTCACATCCGCGCGGAAATCGAGAAGTGGCGCAAGGTGGCGCAGGCGGCCGGCATCGAGCCGCAATGATTTAGTGCGTTCCGCCCGCCGGGGCGCCCGGCTGCTTGAGCGGATGCGCGCGTGAGACGGCGTCGAGCACAAGGCAAGCCTCCGCGATCCGCGCCACCGTCGGATAGGGCCCGAGATCGACCTCGAACAATTTCGCGCCGGCTACGTGGCTGACCAGGCACAGATCGGCCGTCGTGATCGTGTCGCCGTGGCAGTAGCGCCCGGTCTGCGGGTCCCGGCTCAAATGGGTTTCGAGCGTAGCGAGCGCCTCTTTGCTCCAGTGCCGGATCCACTTGAGCCGCGTCGGCTCATCGAGCTTCAATTCATGTTCGAGATAGTTGCGCACCCGCGGCACCACCAGCGGATGGGCATCGCATGCCACGACCAGCGCGAGCCCGCGCACCCGCGCGCGATCGAACGGATCCTTCGGCAACAGCGGCGGGTGGGGATGGATCTCATCGAGATATTCAAGAATCGCCAGCGACTGAAACAGGATTCGCCCGTCATCCTCGACCAGCGCGGGGATCAGCATCTGCGGATTGACGGCGCAATAGTCGGGGGTGCGTTGCTGGCCTTTCATGAGATCGACATTGAACACTTCAGGCGAAAGACCCTTAAGGTTGAGCGCGATACGGACGCGAAATGTCGCGAGCGAGCGCCAGAAGGAAAACAGCTTCATCGTAAGCCTCTCCTCAATTCTTTCCCTCAACTGGGAAATCGTTATGGCGCATCAATCTGCGCCGGTGCGCGTACCTCGGTAACGTGACTTCGGTTGCCGGCGTCGCGCCGCAGGAGGGTAGCGGACGAGCCAAAACCGAGTCATGCTGACGCACAATAAGACGACCATTCAGGGAGGGTACGATCATGACAGTTCATCGTCGGCGTGTCTTGAAGGGTCTGGCGGGTGCTGGCGCTGCGATCGCGACATTACGGGCGCCGTATGTTCACGCGCAGGCGCCGTTCAAGGTCGGCCTGCTCACCGTCAAGACCGGCCCGCTGGCGCAGGGCGGTATCCAGATGGAACAGGGCATCCTCACGTTCCTGAAGGAAAAGGGCAACAGCTTTGCGGGGTGGAAGATCGAATTCATCTCGGCTGACACCGGCGGCAATCCAGCCGGCGCCCGCACCAAGGCGCAGGAACTGATCGAGCGCGACAGGGTCAACGTCATCCTCGGACCACTCGCCGCGTTCGAACTTCTGGCCATCACCAACTATGTGCGCGACAACGCCACACCCCTGATCAGCCTCGCAGCAGCCGAAGACGTCACTCAGCGCCAGGCCAATCCCTTCGTCATCCGTCCGTCCGCGACCTCGGCGCAGTGCTGTCACGTCATGGGCGACTACGCGGCCAAGGACCTCAAGTTCCGGCGAGCCGTGACGATCTCGGAAGACTTCGCTTTCGGCTACGAGCAGATGGCCGGCTTCCAACGCGCATTCGAGGACAACGGCGGGCGCGTCGTCAAGAAGCTGTGGCCTCCGCTGGTGACCCCGGACTACACGCCGTATATCGCGCAAATCGGCAAGGTCGATTGCGTGTTCAACGGCTTCGCCGGATCGAATCCGGTGAAATTCATGCGGACCTATATGGATCTCGGCTTCCAGGGGCGAATTCCGCTCCTGGCCGGCTGGACCGCGATGGACGACGCGCTCTTGCGCAGCCTTGGCGACGAGGCGGTCGGCGTGCTCTCGGCGGCCTGGTATTCGGCCGATCTCGAGACGCCAAGCAACAAGCGCTTCGTGGCTTCCATGCAGAAGGACTTCAACGTGCTGCCCGGCGGCTATTCAGCCGGTATGTATATCGCGGGCCAATGCGTCGAAGCCGCGATCCAGAAGCTCGACGGCAAGGCTGACGACAGGAAGGTGCTAGCCGACACCTTGCACGACATTTCGCTCACCGACACGCCGCGCGGCCCGGTCAAGTTCGACAAATATGGCAACGTCGTTGGCGACGTCTTCATCCGTCGATGTGAACGCAAGGGCAAGCTGCTCGTCAATCGGGTGATCAAGACCTATCCGAACGTCAGCCAGTTCTGGACCTACAACGAGGCGGAGTTCCTGAAGAATCCGGTCTATGCCCGCGACTACCCGCCGGCGAAGTATTTGGAATAGACAGAAGGCGTGTTTGCAAGGCTGCTTAGCGCTACCGCCGCAGTCGGCGTTATTGTTGCCCTCTTCCCTTGAGGGAGAGGGCGTGTGGGTAGGTCAGCAGATTCGATTGGGTGAGGGGTGGCTTCGAAAAAAATCTTTCGAAGAGACCCCCTCACCCATGTGTGCTTCGTGGGTTCTTGCTTGAGCCCTCTCCCTCAATCGAAGTCGGATGTTTCCGACTTCGACCACTCTTTAATGCCGAACTCGGGTAAACCCGAGTTCGGGCGGGAGAGGGCGCGAGAGGCGAGTCCCGTACCCGCTGATACAGCGACAGGATCTTCACTCCACGCTGCACCGTGTCCGGGACAAGAGCCCTCATGATGACGCAACTCACGTCGGCGCAAGCCGTCATCCTCGCCATCAACAGCTTCGCGTTCGGCGGCCTCCTGTTCCTGCTGTCGGCGGGATTCTCGCTGATCTTCGGCCTGATGCGCATTCCGAATTTGATGCATGGCTCCTTCTTCATGCTGGGAGCGTATTTCGGAGTCTCGCTGCTCGACTGGGGAGTCAACTTCTGGGTCGCGGCGCTGCTGAGTGGCTTGGCCATGGCCGTCATCGGCGGGATCATCGAGCGCTTCCTGTTGCGCCGCCTGGAAGGACAGGTGCTGCCGCAGGTGCTGCTGACGCTCGGCTTCGCTTTCATCATCGCCGATATCTGCCTGATGGTCTGGACCGGCGACCCGTGGCAACCGACAGCTCCGCCATCATTGCGCGGCGCGGTGCAGGCTTTCGGGCTGTTCTTTCCGCTCTATCGCCTGGCGATCCTCGCCGTCGCCGTAGCGGTCGCGATCGCGCTCTGGATCATGGTCGACTGGACCCGCCTTGGCGCCATGATCCGCGCCGGTGTCGACGACCCGCCGATCGCGCGGGTGGTCGGCATCAAGGTGTCGCAACTGTTCACGCTGATCTTCTGCCTCGGCGCGGCGCTGGCCGCCTTCGCTGGCGTAATGGGAGCGCCCTTTCTGTCGGTCTACCCAGGTCTCGATTTCGAAATGCTGCCGCTCGCCTTGATCGTGGTGATCCTGGGCGGCACCGGCAGCCTGCTCGGCGCGCTGGTCGGCAGTTTTCTCCTCGGCTTTCTCTACAATTTCGGGCAGGCAATGTTCCCCGACCTCGCCTATGTGATCCTGTTCTTGCCGATGCTGCTCGTGCTGGTGCTACGCCCGCAAGGCTTGTTCGGTCGGGTCGTCGCATGAATGGACGGCTGCGATACGCAACGATCGGCGCGGCACTGGTGCTGCTCGCCACCCTGCCCTGGTGGGTAGGCAATTCCTACTACATCAACATTGCGAGCCAGATTCTGCTGTTCGCGGTGTTCGCGCTCGCGCTCAACGTGCTGGTCGGCTACGCCGGCCTGGTTTCGCTCGGCCATGCCGGCCTGTTCGCCATCGCCGGCTATACCGCGGCGTTGCTGCTGCAAGCGGGCTACGGCCATTTCGCCGCCGACACTGCCGCCATTGTCGTCACGCTGGCCGCCTCGGCGATCTTCGCCGTGCTGGCGCTGCGCTCGACCGGCATCGGCTTTTTGATGATCACGCTGGCGCTCGGCCAGATCGTCTGGGGGATCGCCTACCGCTGGGCGAGCCTGACCGGCGGCGACAACGGCGTCAACGTGACCACGCGGCCTTCACCGTTCGGCATCAGCCTGGCCAACGCGCCCTCGTTCTACTTCGCGTCACTGGTCGTATTTCTGCTCGCGTTTGCGACCATGGCGGTATTCGTGCGCTCGCCGTTCGGCGCAAGCCTGCGCGGAACCCGCGACCAGGCGAGGCGGATGAACGCGCTGGGCTACAATGTCTGGCTGATCCGGTTCGTGGCCATCGTGTTCTCCGGATTCTGGACCGGCATCTCGGGGCTTCTGTTCATCTACTACAACCAGTTCGTCAGCCCGCAGGTGTCGGCGCTCACCGCCTCGGCCGAGGTGCTGCTGATGGTGATCTCGGGCGGCACCGCCACGCTACTCGGTCCGATCGCCGGCGCGATCATCGTCGTCGTGATGAAAAACGTGGTCAGCGCCTATGTCGAGCGCTGGAACCTGGTGCTTGGCCTCATCTTTATTGTCATCATCACCTTCATGCCGGACGGGCTGGTGCCTGGCACGGTGAGGCTTTGCCGATGGAGCTGGCACGTCATCCGGTGGAACGGAAAGCCGGCGCCAGCGATGGAGAAGCACAGTCCGGGAGCGCCACCATGAGCGCCCTCGCCGTTACTCAACTGTGCAAGGCCTTCGGCGGCCTGCGCGTCACCGCCAGTGTCAACCTGACGGTCGAAGCGGGCGAGCGGCGGCTGATCATCGGACCCAATGGCGCCGGCAAGACGACACTGTTCAACCTCATCACCGGGGAGATCGCGCCCGATAGCGGCTCGATCGTGTTGTTCGATCGCGATATCACCCGGGTGGCGAGCTATCGCCGGCCGCATCTCGGCATGGCGCGGACGTATCAAATCATCACGCTGTTCGACAAAGACACCATCCTGCGCAACGTCACCCTCGCTTTGCTCGGGCTGTCGTCGCTGCGCTGGTCGCCGTTCACAGACCTCGACGGACAGCCGCAGCTCATCGAGCGCGCCCGCGAAGCGCTCGCCCGCGTCGGCCTCGCGCATCTCGCCGCCCGCCCGCTATCGCAGACCTCCTACGGCGAGCGCCGTCGCGTCGAAATCGCCATGGCGCTGGCGCAAAATCCCAAAGTGCTGCTGCTCGACGAACCGTTCGCGGGGCTTTCGATCGACGAGCGGCGCGACGTGCGGGCGCTGCTCAATGCCATCCCACGCGAGGTGACGATCGTGATGATCGAGCACAACATGGACGTCGCGCTCGATTGGGCGGAACGCATCACGCTGCTGCATTTCGGCAAAGTCATCGTCGAAGGAACACGCGCCGAGGTGGTCGCCGATCCGCGCACCAGGGAGGTGTATCTTGGCCATTGACGCGCTCGGCTTGCACGACATCGACGCCTTCTATGGCGACAGCCACATCCTGCAGAAGGTTTCGTTCGCGCTGGGCGAAGGCCGACTGCTCGGACTGCTCGGCCGCAACGGCGCCGGCAAATCGACCTGCATGAATGTCGTGGTCGGCCTCCTGCCGGCGCGCGGCGGCACCGTCGAGGTTTTCGGCGGCGATATCACCCGCCTGCCGCCGGAATCGATCTCGGCGCGCGGTATCGCGCTCGTCCCGCAGGGACGGCGCATCTTCAAGAGCCTCACCGTCCGTGAGAATCTTATGGTCGCGGCGCGTCCTCCCGATCCCGGCAGCCGGCACGCGCCATGGACCTCAGAAACGGTATTCGCCATGTTCCCGCGGCTCGCCGAACGCAAACACCAGCTTGCGGCGCATCTGTCCGGCGGCGAGCAGCAGATGCTCGCCATCGGCCGCGCGCTGATGGCCAATCCGCGCGTACTCCTGATGGACGAACCGTCCGAGGGACTGGCGCCGCAAATCGTCGCCGACGTCATGGCCACGATCCGCAAGCTCAAGGAGAGCGGCCTTTCGATCGTCCTGGTCGAGCAGAACCCGCGGCTCGTATTCGACGTCGCCGACGACATCGCCATCCTCAACGGTGGGCGGGTTGCGGTGGTCTCGACCCCGGCCGAGCTTACACGCGGTGGCATCGACCTGACCCAGCATCTCGGGGTGTATTAGTCTTATTGCGTCGTGCGACGCTTGTGACCGCCCAGGCCTTGATCTTGCTCCAGGAAATCCGGCGTCGATCCTTCACCCGCCGGCGGCGATCAGCCCCTCGATCCGCTTGAGCTGGTCCGGCGGCATGTTCGCGATCCGGTCGATGAGTTTGCGGATCGCCGCGCCGTCAATGGGACTGACCTCAATGCCGAGCTTTTCCGCGTCGGCGAGATAGGCCGGATCTTTGTGGGTGGCCATGAACGCCTCCTGCAACGCACGGGCGCGATCCGGCGGCACGCCGGGCGGCGCGGCATAAGGGCGCGACAGCGCGTAGGGCATTTCGAGAATCTCGATAAGGCGGCGATCCTCGACATTGCGTGCGAGTTCGCGCGCGGTCGGCGCGTCCGGAAACTCCGGGAAGCGGGTGCCGCGTCCGAACACGACCATCACGCGCACGAAGCCATTGGGTTTAAGCCATTCCGGCTTGTTGGCGCGCACCGAGGACAGCCCGACCGTGCGGCCTTCGACCTCGCCGCGCTCGATCGCAAGGAACAGCACACTGGAATCCGTGTAGCCCGGGATCACCTTGAGATTGAAACCCAGCCATTCGCGCAGGAGGGTGGCCATGGCGTCGCTCGACGTGCCCTCCGCCGTGCTGCCAAGAATGATCGGCGGACCGTCGGCACGGCGCGCGTCCTCGAGCGACTTCACCTTCGCATCGCGCCGCAAGATCATCACATACGCGTCGTTCACGAGGCTGGACGACGAGCCGAGCCAGGTGAACTTGAGCGGATCGAACTGGATCTTCTGGCCGGTCTTGAGCAGGCCGAGCATCGGCATGTTGCGCGCGAAGGTGCCGAAGGTGGTGCCGTCCTTCGGCGCGACGTTGTAGATGTAATTCGCCCCGCGCAGCGACCCCGCCCCCGGCATGTTCTGCACGACGATCGACGGGTTGCCGGGAATGTGCCGGCCGATATGGCGCGCAAGCGCGCGGGCATAAACGTCGTAGCCGCCGCCGGGGCCGTAGCTGACGATCAGGTTGACGCGTTTGCCTTTGTAGAACTCTGCGACGTCATCGGCCTGCGCCGGCGCGGCGAGCAATATGACAACTAATCCCAACGCTGCGCAAAACCTCGGCATGCGTTTCTCCCTTTCCTCAGCTCTTCGATTCGGTGAACAACCGGCGCAGATACTCGAGCTGCTGCGGCGGCGCGCTTTCGATGCGCTTGAGTGCGTGCATGACGTGGTCAGCGGTGACGGGACTCACATCGACCCGCTGCTTCTCTGCGTCCGCGAGATATTGCTTGTCGCGGTGCGTTGCGGCGAATGCGCGCTGCAGGGCCTCGACGCGCACGGCGGGAACGCCAGGCGGCGCCGCAAACGGACGCGAGAGTTTATAAGGAACCTCGGTGAGTTCGATCAGCAGCCGCGATGCCTCGTTGCGCGCGAGTTCGCGCGCCGTCGGCACATTTGGGAAGTCTTGATGCCGCGTCTCGCGCGCGAACTGCACCAAGACATGGAAGCCGCTGTTCGGCCTCAGCCACGCCGGCTTGATCGCTTTGACCGACGACAAGTCAGTGGTGCGCCCATGCACCTCGCCAGGTTCCATGGCGAGGAACAGCGCGCCGGAATCGGGATAGCCCACCACCTGCTTGACGTTGAGCCCGATGGTGTCGCGCAGGATGATCGGCACATCGTTGCCGGTCGCACCTTCTGCGGTGCCACCGAGCACCAGCGGATTGCCGCCGGGCCGGCGTGCATCCTCGATGGTCTTCACCGGGATGTCAGTGCGCACGATCAGGATATAGGCGTCGTTGGCGAAGCTCGACGACGAGCCGAGCCAATTGAACTTGCGCGGGTCAAATTTCGCATTTGCGTTCGTGCCCAGCATGCCCATCAGCGGCATGTTGCGGGCAAAATGGGCGATCGCAGTGCCGTCCTTGGGTGCGAGGTTGTTGAGCCAGTTGACCGAACGCAGTGAGCCTGCGCCCGGCATGTTCTGAACGACGACGCTGGGATTGCCGGGAAGATGACGGCCAAGGTGACGGCCAACCAGCCGCGCATAGACGTCGTAGCCGCCGCCCGGCCCGTAGCCGACGACCAGCGTCACCGTCTTGCCGCGGTAGAAATCCGCGACCGCGTCGGCCTTGGCCGGCAACACCAGCAGTGCCATCCACGCCGGTGCCGTCCAGGCAAACGCCGTGAGCACGCGCCCTGCCCATCTCCTGGGCATGTTTCTCTCCCTGCGTTCTTTTGCGCCGAGCCTATGCGGTCCAGCAAGGACGGGCAACCGGAGACGAGGGCCGCGGTTAAGAGTCGCGCCTCATCTCGGCGGACAGGGTGAGCGCGAGCGTTGCCGCCGCTTCCGGTCAACGTCCGACGAACCGACTGGCATAGGTCGGATTCTCGGTCTTGCTGTCGAGCATCCACTGCGCGACGTCGGCGTGCTGTGGGAACCAGACGTCGGGGAAGCTCGACAGATATTGCAGAACCTTGCGGAACATGGCCGACATCAAGGGACGGCCGCCGAAATGGCTGTGCACGCCGACATTGATGAGCGAGCCCGGCTCACAGGCGTGGAGATAGTCGAAAGTTTCCTTGTAAACGTCAAAATAGATCTGCGGGCTCGCGCGGAGCGCACGGTTGTCGACAAAGTCGCTCCAGGGAATGACGACCACCGAGCCGCTCTTGGTCTTCTGCTGGTACGGCAGGTTTGAATCGAGCGCGTCCGAGCACCAGGAGAGCTTCTCCTGCGCGACGATGTCCATGGTGTGCTCGGACCAGCCGTAGATCGGCGTGATCCATCCGGTCGGACGCCGACCGCCCGCCTTCTCGATTGCGTCGAGCGTCTGCCTGATGCGGCCGCGTTCCTCCTCCGGCGTCAGCATCGCGAACACCTCATCCTGCAGATAGCCGTGCCCGGCGACGTCATGACCGGCGCGGACGTATCGGGCAACCGCATCCGGATAGAGTTCCGCCGATCGTCCATTGCAGAACAGCGTCGCCTTGAGACCAACCTCATCGAGAATCCGGCCAAGCCGCCACACGCCTTCCTTGCCGCCATAGGTCGACCAATTGATCCCGGCAATGTCCGGAATGCCCGGCTTGTTCGGCGTCGTGCGCGGGAAGTAGCTTGGCGCCTTTCCCTCTGACCAAGTCTCGAGCAGCACGCTGACGATGACTGCCACACGATGACCCTCAGGCCAGGCGAATGCCGGCTTGCTCATGAACCAATCTCCTCGATGCGGGATGACACTATTTGTTGCCCTTGCTGGCTTCGAGCGCCTTGGCGACGACCGGCGCGGGCGTCGCGTAAATGCCATCGATCAGCGCGTGGACTTCTTCGCCGGTGATCGGTGACACGAAGAGCTTCGTCTTCTCGACTTCGGCCAAGAGTGCCGGGTCTTTCATCGTGCGATCGAAGCTGCGGCGCAGCAGTTCGGTGCGTTCCTTCGGCAGCTCGATCGGGGCATAGAACGGCCGACCCATCTTGTTCGGCGCCGACCAGAGCGCGAGGATTTGGCGCTCTTCCTCATTTCGCGCGAAATCGAAGACTGACGGAACGTCCGGCAGGTCGGGATGCTTCCGCAGCGCGAACTGCACCAGGATGCGGACCTTCTTTTCGGTGATCCAGTCGGGCTTGATCGCTTGCAGCGTGTCCCAGGTCATCCCGCAACGGCCGTCGACTTCGCCACGCTCCATCGCGATATGGGTCTGCGCCGCTGCCTCATAGCCTTGCACGACGCGGAACTTGGTGCCGAACAGCGCATTCAAGACGTTCGGATAGATGGTGTCGGTGCTCGCAGGCCCGCCGCTACCGACCACCATCTCGTGCTTCCTCAAATCGTCGAACGTCTTGATCGGAGAAGCATGCCAGACGATGCAGATATTGACCTCATCATTCGCGTTGCCGATCCAGGTCACGTTAGTGGGATCGAACTTGGCCTTTACCCCCATCAGCGGGTCGAACGGCAGCGCGCGATGAGCGGCCGCCGCGATGGCGGTGCCGTCCTTGGGTGCGATGCCCTGCATATGCCCCATCAGGCGGCGGCCGCTCGCACCCGGCATGTTCTGCACGACGAGATTGGGACTGCCCGGGATGTTGCGTCCCCAATGGCGCGCCAGCATCCGCGCATAGGCATCGTAAGGCCCCCCCGACGTCGAGCCAACGAAGATCGTGATATCCCTGCCTTTGAAGAAATCCTCGGCCGATGCGTTAGGTGTGGCGGACATCAGGAACGCGGCGGCCGCGCAGCCGATGGCGAGAGAGGTCCTGTACCCCATCTTGTTCCTCCTGTGTTGCGCTTTTTTTTGACCGCGACAGCCGTCGCGTTGGTCGCGACGGAACGCGATCAGAGCTTCAACAGTTTCTTGGCGTTCTCGTAGTAGACCTTGTTCTTCTCCTCGGGAGTGAGCCCGAGCTTGTTGATCAGGTCGACGCCCTCCTCCTTGAGCACGAACAGCGGTGGCGAGTCGGTGCCGAACAGGAAGTGATCGACGCCAACGGTATCGATTGCGCAGCGCGCGCCGGGCGGATGGTAGCAGGTCGACTCCAGGTACATCATCTTGAGGTAATGCAGCGGCTCGTGCTTGATCAGCATCGGCGAATAGGCGCCAAGGAAGAACGCCTCATCCTGCAGACGGTAGGCGTAGTTCATGCGGCCGATCATCTCGCAGATGCCGCCGCCGAGATGGGTGCCGACGAGTTTCAGCTTCGGGAATTTCTCGAATACGCCGCGCACGATCAACCGCGCGATCGCAAGCGCGCCATCCATCGGACGCCCAATGCTTGACGCCAGCCGATAGTCGCGCATCCGCTCCTCGCCGAAGCCGACTGACGGCGGATGAATCACGACGGGGACATCAAGCTCCTGCGCCAGTTGAAAGAATGGCATCGCCTCGTCGTCGTCGGGATACTTGCCTTGCAGGCTCGACGTGATCCAGGCGCCCTTGAGTTCGTCCTGTTTGATGGCACGCTCGAACTCGCGCAGGAATTCATCGCCGCCGTAGGGCACGGTCGAAGCCATGCCGACGATCTGCCCGCGATACTTATTCTGGCATTCAGCGTTGAAGCGGTTCTGGCGTTGGCAACGCTCGAACTGCTGCTTGCGGTCCATGTCGCGCAGATTGTGGATCGGATTGCTGATGACGGTGATGTCGACGCCGCCGATCTTGGCGGCCTCGAGTGCGTTCTCGATCGTGGTGGGCGAGCGCTTGTACTGCGCGCCGATGTTGCGATGGAACTGGGTGCCCGTGAAGGCGTCCATGTCCTCAGGCGGGAGGACATGGACGTGAAAGTCAATGATCATGCGGCTGCGCTCCGCTGCCCGAGGGGAGGCGTTGCCGCTTTGGCGCGGCTCGCGTCCCTAACGTTTCCTTGGTTTGACAGAAGCTGCCGACTTGGGCTTTATCTCGCAACTTTATTTTGCGATGTATATTATCATGTCTGTGAATTTAGCTACGATCGACCTGAAGCTCCTGGTGGTGTTCGACGCCATCATGGCCGAGCACCGTGTCTCACGCGCGGCACAACGGCTCGGCATGTCGCAGCCGGCCATGAGCAATGCGCTCAACCGGCTGCGTTACCTGCTCAAGGATCAACTGTTCCTGCGCACGGCCGAGGGCATGCGACCGACCGCTCGCGCGCTCGAGCTTGGCCCGCCGATCACGCGTGCCCTGAAACAAATCCAGGAAGCGCTCGAACCCGCACACTTCGCTCCGTCTGAAGGCGGTTCGGAATTCCGGCTCACACTCTCGGACCACGCAACCGTGGTGGTTCTGCCCCGATTGCTGCCGTTGTTGGAGCGCGTCGCGCCGCAAGTACGGCTACGCATCCTTCCGAAGCGGAACTCCGCGATCGAAGAGCAACTCGACTCCGGCGATGTCGATTTCGCGGTCGGGATCATTCCGAAACTGCCACGACGGTTCGAACGCCAGGATCTCTATGAGGATCAATATGTCTGCATGATGCATCGCGGCCATCCCCTGGCCGGACGGCCGCTCACCCGCGCCGAATTCGTGGCGGCGGACCACCTGGCGTTGCGGCCGCTCGAATCCGTCAGCGTGGTCGACCAGATGCTGAAGCGCCACAAGGCCAGCCGCAAGGTCGTGCTGAACGTTACGCAATATCTCGCCGTACCCAACACGATCCGGAGCCGCAATCTGGTGGCCTGCATGCTGCGCACGGTCTCCGAGCATTTCGCCGGTGACGAGTTCTACCTCTCGCCGATGCCGTTCGATCTCGAACCGATGAAGATCGCGCTGGCCTGGAGCCGCGCACGAACCCACCACGCCGCAAATGCCTGGCTGCGGCAGAAGCTGGTGGAGGCCTGCGCCGGCCTTGGCCAACCTGCCGCCCGCTCGCGCTCCCGCGTGGGAACTCGCCGGTCTAGGGCGCCGCTTTGATGACGATCGACTGATAGAGGTCCTGCCACTTCTTGGCGTTGTCGAGCATCTCGACCGAGTCGATGAGTTGCAGCGGGTTGCGCTTGAACGGCGATTTGATCTTGCGGCTCGGCGACACGAACTTCCGGCTGGCGAGGATCGGCTGCGCGTCGCCGATCAGGAAGTCATAGAACAGCACCGCGGCATGCGGCTGCGGCGCGTAGCGCGACATACCAGCAGCAGTGGGGCGTGCCAGAAGTGGCGGAATGACGAACCAGTCAATCGGTGCGCCCTTGGCCTTCGCCTGCTCTGCAAGGAAGCCGTAGGCCGAAAGGCCGAGCGGGACCTCGCCGGCCACGATCAGGTTGTTCAGCATGGAATGCCCGCGGCGCGCCGAAATGCCGTTGGCTGCCACGATGTCGCGGAACAGCTTGAGGCCCTGTTGCTCGCCGAGGCCGAGCACGACCTGCGCAAACCAGTCGTAATCCTCCGCCTCGACCGCGAGCCGGCCTTTCCAGCGCGGATCGAGGAAGTCCCGATAGGTCTTCGGCAGTTCCCCCTTGCGGACCAGGTTGGTGTTGTAGGCCTGCACGAAGGTGTTGAGGTAGACCGACGCCCACTCCCGATTGGGAGCGATCGATCCCGGGACGAGATCGGCCAACAGCGGCGACTTCACCTCCGTCAAAAGCTTTTCGCGTGAGAGGGGCTCAAGTGCCGAGCTCGACGCCACCATGATGCCGACTTCGTAGCGGCGCGCCTTGGCCTCGTTAAGCACCCGCTGCAGCATGGCCTCGGAGTCCCCACGCCACGCCTTGACTTTGATGCCGTATTTCTTGGTGAAGGCTTCGGTCAAAATCGCCATGTCGGCGACCGGGACCGAGCCGTAGAACATCAACTCGCCTTCCTTCTTTGCGCCTTCGACCAGCCGCTTCTCGCGGTCAGGCCCGTCGTAATTGGCGATCTCGACCGCCTGACCGTTGTTCTGCGCGAGGGAGGATGTCACCGGCAGCGTGAGGAGAGTAGCCACCAGTGCAGCCAGAGGTCCAATCACGGGGAACCTTGGGTGGCCGGTCATCACGCACTCCGGACGATCACAGGATGTGCTTCGAACGCTACCGGCAGTCGTCGTGAAAGGCAACGTGACCGATCATGCGCCGATAGTCGCAGCGGCCTATCGTTAATCCGGAACATCAACAGGATGACGCGGTGCGAGCCGATTGCTTACACTGCGACACATGAATTGATCGCGGCTAGTGTCCCGATTCCGAAGTTCGTACGATCTTGCCACGAGTCCCTATACGAACTTCGGAATCGAAGGACACTAGCAAGTCATTGATTCTAGTGTGGCCTAGGTTCAGAAGTCCGCAAGTCGGACTCGCCGCAACAAATATTGCGGACTTCTGAACCGCCACACTAGCGCGTGAATGACGGTTCGTGAATGACGGTTCATGTCGATCCGACAATGCAATCAAGGGAGCGAAACCATGCGTTGCCGGTCGCTGGGGTTCGTCGATATGCAGTATCTCCAGACGGCGGGGCTGCAATAAATCCCATGCAATTCGGAATGACCTCGCACCCGCCAAGCCGCTTGTTCGCACCGGTGCTCGCTTCGATCTCGCTGATCGGACCGATGGTCATCCATCTATATTTTCCCGTCATCCCTGTGGTGAAGATTGCGCTTCGCTTGTCGGACGCCGAAGCCCAGCTGACATTCAGCATCGCGCTGTTCTGCATGGCATTCGCAACCCTGGCCTATGGCGCGCTTTCGGATCGATACGGGCGAAGGCGCTTGATGCTCTCGGGCCTGAGCATCTTTCTGTTCGGAAGCGTTTTCGCATTCGCAGCGGAATCGATCGCAATGATGGTGATCGGGCGATCGCTCCAGGCCATTGGTGCCGCGTGCGGGGTGACACTCGTGCGCGCGATCGCGTCAGACGTCTACGGTCCAGGACAGCTCGTAAAGGTGATCGCATACTTGACGATGTTCTATACGCTAGGACCGATGATATCGCCGATGGTCGGCGGCCTTCTCATCGATACGCTGGGATGGCGAAGCGTGTTCGGCTTCGCGTTGGTCGTCGGAAGCCTCATATTGGCGGGCGCGTATGCGGCAATTCCGGAAACGCGATCGGCGGAGCGACCTGCGCAAGCGAGCTTCCTGCGAGGCTATCGCGAACTGTTGGGCAGTATCCGGTTTTCACCCTTTGTCCTGCAGACCGGATTCAGCACCGGGACCTTTCTCACCATCGCGACGGCGTCGTCCGCCTTCATGAAGGAACTGCTCGATCGACCGTCGTTCGAGTTCGGCCTCTATTTTCTGCTGTTTCCTCTTGGCTTTCTGTTCGGAAGCTTCATCTCCACGCGACTCAGCGGCCGCGTCGTCAACGAGACGATGGTGATGACTGGAGCAACGCTGTCGCTCGCCTCGGTCGCCGTGCAGTCCGGATTCCTGCTCTCCGGGCATGTGACGCCGCTTGTCCTGTTCGTGCCCGGCTTCTTCGTCACGATGGCGCAGGGACTTTCCCTTCCGTTCGGCCAAGCAGCCGCGTTGGCCGTCAATCCGAAGCTTGTCGGGATGGCGGCAGGCCTCGGCGTGTTCATGCAGAATTTCGGCGGCGCTGTCTTTTCACAGCTTTATGGATTGCTGTCGAACGGAACACCGGGTCCGCTGGTTCTGACCACGGCCATAACCGCCATGCTCTCGCTTATCTGCGCCATGATCCCGTTTGTGATGATGCTGCGCGCCCGCTCCAAGGCAGGTTTGCCGTAACCGCCGCGCGCCGCGCGCGTTTAACGCCTTGCCCAGTCCGCGATTGTCTCTAGTGGAGTGGATTTGACATTCGCTACCCCGTTGACCGCAGACTCCCAAAGCGAATGTTAAATCCAAAACTCCACTAGCAGCTTATATTTGCTAGTGGTCCTTTGATTCTAACATTCGCAAAGTCGCCCGCTGAGAAGGGATGCGAATGTTAGAATCGGACCACTAGCACCGATCTTGGTCGCCAGCCGTTGCACAGCAATGTGGCATGGCTCGCTGTTCGATTGTCCGTGATACCAAATCGTTTGCCTAAGATATCGAAGCACACGGACGTATCCGCGCCGAAATGATAAATACCAACTGACCGTTTTCAGACGCGGTCGATACCGGGTCCAGCAATCAGCGAAGGACGCACTCGATGGAAATATCAGCGCGGCATCACCAAGATATTTTGATCCTCGATATGGTAGGTCGATTGGACAGCTCGACGTCCGGCAGGGCGTATGACACGACGATCGATATTGCCAAAGGCGGCGCAAAGCGAATCGTGCTGAATCTGGATAAGCTTGAATACGTCAGCAGCGCAGGGATGCGTGTGATCTTGACGCTGGCAAAGCTCCTTCAGTCCTCCGCCGGCGAAGTGAAGATCTGCCACGCCAATCTCAACGTGAAGGAAGCCCTGGAAACATCGGGGTTCAATAGCCTGGTCAAAATTTTCGGTGACGAGCAATCGGCAATCGCATCGTGGGACCAAGCAACCTGACGTCCCATGGTCCCACCGACGGCGTTTTCAACATGGTGGTTTTCGATGTCCTTCGGTGCCTTGGAAGCGCGACCGCCGGAGCGGCGCGGCGTCAAACCGCCGCGCCCAACTGTTGTCATCAACTCAGAGACTAACGGGCTGGCTCATGAAGTCGCGCTTACCGAGTTCGATCCCGCAATGGCGCAGAAGATCGTAGGCGGTGGTGCAGTGGAAATAGAAATTCGGCAGGATGAAGTTGAGCAGCAGCGCCTGCCCTTTGAACTTGCGCTCGTTGTTGCCAAGCTTGAGAATGATGTCCTTGTCTTCAGTGCCGTCGATCTGATCGGGCTTAAATTCCTTCACATAGTCGATTACCTTGTCGACGCGCGCCTTGAGCTCGGCGAAATTGGCTTCGGTGTTGGGCATGTTCGGCATCTCCGCGCCGGCGAGCGCGCTGCAACAGCGCATGGCGTGGGTGGTCGCCTGCTGCACTTGCCGGGAATAGGGATACATGTCGGGAAAGAGCCGCATGCTGAACAGGAAATTCGGGTCAAGCTGCTTGGCCTCGATATGCGCGACCGCCTTGTCGATGCAATGGGACTGGCCGGTGAGAAATTGCACGAAAATCGGGACCGACACTTGGTACATGGAAATCGTCATGGGGATTACGTCCTTGGGTGTTGATCGTAACGACGCGGCGAACATTAACGGGCTTCCAATCCAACTCAAGCGCCCCCCGCCGCATGAGCATCTTGGCCGGGCGTTCCGGGCTTGCTAAGGCAAGCGACCAAATCAACAAGGATCGCACGGGGAGAGCAGGACTTTGAAAGCCAACGTCATCCACCAATTCGGCCCTCCCGAGAATCTCAAATACCAGGACTGGCCGGATCCGGTGCCGCGTCCGGGCGAGGTCCGCATCCGTATCCATGCCGCTACGGTCAATCGCGTGCTCGACGTGAGCCTGCGCGCCGGCAAGGAGATGTTTCGCTTGCCGGTGCTGCCGCTCATCCCCGGCGTCGATTGCGCAGGCATCATCGACGGGGTCGGCCCCGGCGTCACCCGCCGCAAGGTGGGCGACCGTGTCGCCGCCGCGGGCACCATGCCGCTCGACGTCTGTCCCGAGGACTGCGCGAACTACACCGGCCCGCAAGGCATGATGGGTATCCGCCGGCCAGGCGGCTTTGCCGAGCTTGTGTGCGTTCCCGCCTGTGCGACGGTCGATGTGCCGGCCGGCCTCGACTTCCGCGACGCCTCAGTGGTGATGCGCCACGTTCCGACCGCCTGGAATCTGCTGTTCAACATCGCCGAGCTCAAGAAAGGCGAGACCGTGCTGGTCATGGGCGCAGGCGGCAATCTCGGTACCGTCGGTATTCAGCTTGCCAAGAATGTCGCTGGCGCAAACGTGATCGCGGCGGCCGGCTCTGACGACCGTTGTGCGGTCGGTCGCGCCCTCGGTGCCGATCACGCCGTCAACTACAATACCCACAACATCCAGGAGGAGGTGCTGAAGCTCACCGGCGGCAAAGGTGTCAACGTGATCTTCGACAACATCGCCAATCCGAAGGTGCTGCCGCTCGCATTCATGGCGCTGGGCTTCGGCGGACGGCTGGTGACGGCAGGCGCGCATGGCGGACCGAACGTCACCATCAATTTCGCACACCTCTACCACAAGCAGATCACCATCCGCGGGCGGCCCGGTCATAAACCGTCGGACATCCCGAAGTGCTTCGCGGCCGCGGCCGAAGGCAAAGTAAAACCGCAAATCGAGAAGATCATGCCGATGTCGCAGGCGGCGGAAGCGCATCGGGTCACGGAAACGGGCGAGGTGCCGGGCAAAATCGTGCTCGATCCGACGCTGGACGGATAGAAGACTGAAACGGCGCGCGAGCAAAGCGCACCGCCCGATCGGGGGAAAGACATGCGCCCTGCGATGTTTGCTCACTGGATCGCGGTAGTATTTGCCGCCGCAACTGCCCTGCCTTCCGGCGCAGCCGTACAATCCGCCGCCGACTTCTTCCGTGGCAAGCGTATCAATCTCTACGTCTCCTCGACGGTCGGCGGCGGTTATGACCAGTATGCGCGGCTGCTCGCGAAGCACATCGTCCGCCACATCGCCGGCGAGCCCACCATGGTCGTGCAGAACATGGTCGGCGCCGAAGGCATCCGCGCCGCCAATCACCTGTACGCGGTCGCCGAGCAGGATGGCACCGCGATCGGGGCGCTCTCCCGCAATATCGGCACGGTGCAACTGTTTCAGCCGGGCATCCAGTTCGACGCCCGCAGATTCCAGTGGATCGGCTCGCCGCAGCAGGAGGTCGGGCTGTTCATCATTTCGATACGGAAGGGATTACGCTCGCTCGACGACGTGAGGAAACGCGACGTGACCACGGGCTCTACGGCGCGCAATGCGCCGACGTCGGTCTATCCGCGTATGTTGAACGCGCTCTACGGCACCAAGCTCCGGCCGATCGAGGGCTACCCGGGCTCGCCAGAGGCGCTCATCGGGTTCGAGCGCGGCGAGGTCGAGGCCTATGTGTCGGGCGGCACCAGCGCTGCGACGCTTGGCCGGATGATGCCGTGGTTCAAGGATGGTACGGCAAAGCCGGTCTTGCAGATGGGCATGAAGCGCGGATCGAATTTCCCGGAGGTGCCGACGGCGCTCGAGATCATGACCACGGATGACGCGAGGCAGATGTTCGAGATCGTCTTCACCGACCAGGTGATGGGCCGGCCGTTCGTCGCGCCGCCCGGCGTGCCGGCGGATCGCATCGCGGCCTTACGCATGGCCTTCGACGCCACGATGAAGGACCCGGCATTCCTCGCCGAAGCCAAGGCGCAGAAGATGGAGATCGATCCCGTCACCGGCATCGAGATCAACGCCTTGCTCGAACGCGTCTACGCCGCCCCGCCCGACGTAATCGCTCGCATCCGCGAACTGGTGAAGTAGATTGGTAGCGCCATGGACACTTTGAACCGGCCATCCGAGGGTAAAGTCCGACTGCGCGAGCAGTGCTACATCTGTTGGATGACGCCAACCGACAAGCCGCCACCCGCAGGCACGACCGAGGCACAGATCCGGGCCGCGCATTTCGACTATTTGCGCGAACTCGAGCGCAACGCGCTGCTGTTCGCCGCTGGGCCGTTCTTCGACGAGAACGGCGAACGCCATGGCGCCGGCATGATCATCATCCGCGCCAAGACCCGCGCCGAGGCGGAGGCGATCGGCTGCCGCGAGCCATTCACCGCAGCCGGCATGCGAACGATGACGCTGACGCCGTGGCAGCGCAACGAGGGCAGCCTCAACTTGCGGATCAGATTCCTCGATGGCGTGGTCGAGATCGACGACCGGACCTATGCGCTGAGCGCCCCGGACTAGTGGCATTCGCTACCCCGTAGACCGCCGACTCCCAAAGCGAATGTCAAATCCAAAACTCCACTAGCAGCTTATATTTGCTAGTGGTCCTTTGATTCTAACACTCGCAAAGTCGCCCGCTGAGAAGGGATGCGAATGTTAGAATCGGACCACTAGAGCGGTTTCCACTTTCTGTGAATCGAGGGGATTCCCTTCGGGGCACGAATAAGATTCTGTGGCCTTCTCCAAGCTGAGGAGGCTGCGATGGGGTATTCGAACGATCTGCGAGTTCGAGTGATCCAGGTGGTGGATA
>WHTP01000197.1 GCA_009377695.1 Hyphomicrobiales bacterium
CCTTCGCTATGCTTCGAATAGATCTCTGCGCTGTACCAGGATTCGCGAAAGATCTGCGTCGGTGCTTTTGACTTGAAGTGACAAACATAGATATGGATCGCATCTTGATCCTCGCGCGGCTTGACCTGGAAATGCAAGACCGGGCGCGAAAAGCTCATGAGGTTGACCGAGATGGCGGCTGTTTGCGGATCGTCACCCGAACTGGCCAGCTTGAAATTGGCAGGGAACGAAGCGATCCATTCCGGGTCGCCGTGGAGGATTTCCTTACGGACCGCGCCTGCGCAAACGATCTGTCCGCCGGTATGTCCAGCCGGCACGAGAGGCTCATATTCGTCGGCCAGGCTTGCCTTTGCTAGTACGTTCTTGAGGCTTTGCTCATGCCAGAGCTCCTGGAATCCAAACACGTCCGACTTCAAGCTCACGAGCATCTGGGCCGTATAGGCGATTTTCTTGTTATATTGCTCTTCGGTCCATGGGGTGGAGTTCTGGTAGAGCGGCAGACCCGGTTCATTCAAGTTGAGCAGATTGAATGTCGCAAAGCTGATTTTTGTCTGTGCCATGGAAGAAGCCTCCCAGCAATGTTGGCGGCAAACAAAAGCAATCAAACACACGAAGCCTGACAACGACGATAGCACCGAATTATGATTACGTCCTTATGACGCGATCTGTTGATCGGTCCCAAGGAATAGGAAGGGTCGTGGATCAGGAAGGGGGCTTGCTTACTATCGATCGAGCTCGACCGGGGGCAGGGGAGGCAAATCCGGCATCGGCAGTTCGATGTTGATCTTCGAGGGGTCGATCTTCGGTCCGCGATCGATCCAGTAGGTCACCGACTGCGGCCAGAAGATCAGGATCGCCACCAGGATCACTTGCAGCATCACCCAGGGTACCGCACCCCAATAGATGTCGGCCGTTCGTATCGCCGCGGGCGCCACCCCGCGCAGATAGAACAGCGCGAAGCCGAACGGCGGATGCATGAAGCTCGTCTGGATGTTGGCGCAAATCATCAATCCGAACCAGACGAGATCGATCCCGAGCTTGGCGGCGACCGGTGCGAGCAGCGGGATGACGATGAACGCGATCTCGAAGAAATCGAGGAAGAACGCGAGCACGAAAATGAAGATGTTGACGAAGATCAGGAAGCCGATCACGCCGCCGGGCAGCGAGGTCAGCCAGTCCTCGATCCACACCTTGCCGCCGACGCCCTGGAACACCAGGCTGAAGACGCGGGCGCCGATCAGGATGAAGACGACCATCGCAGTGAGGCGCATGGTCGAGGCCATGGCCTGATAGACGAGCGACCAGGTCAGGCGGCGGTTGACGGCCGCGAGCAGCAGCGCGCCGGTTGCGCCCATCGCGCCGGCTTCGGTCGGTGTCGCGAGCCCGAAAAAGATGGTGCCGAGCACGAGAAACATCAGGGCGAGCGACGGAACGACCCCGCGCAGGCATTTCGCCCACAGCGCCCAGCCATGCAGCGTGCGCGCCTCGGGCGGTAACGCCGGCACCTGCTTGGGCCAGATCAGGCTCACGATCAGGACCCAGGCGCAGAACAGGGCGATCTGGATCAGGCTTGGTCCGATGGCGCCGGCATACATGGCGCCCACCGGCTGGCCCAGTTGGGAGGCGAGGACGATCAGCACCAGCGACGGGGGAATGAGCTGGGTGATGGTTCCGGACGCGGCGATGACGCCAGTGGTGTGGCGTACGGAATAGCCGTAGCGCAGCATCAAGGGCAGGGCGATCACCGCCATCGCAATCACCGAGGCGGCGACCGTGCCGGTGATGGCGCCAAGGATGGCGCCGACGAAGATCACCGCGTAAGACAGCCCGCCGCGCACCGGGCCGAACATCTGCCCAATCGAGTCCAGAAGATCCTCGGCAAGGCCGCTACGCTCCAGGATCGCGCCCATGAAGGTGAAGAAAGGAATCGCGAGCAGTAGCGCGCCTTGCTCTTCCGAGACGATGGAGAACACCTGGTAGACGAGGTTGCCGAGGAAGCTCGGCTCGATCAGTCCGAGCTGGATGCCGATGAAGGCGAATAGGAGCCCTACAGCGGCAACCGAGAATGCCGCGGGATAGCCGAACAGCATGACAAGGATGAGCGCCGCGAACATCAGGGGCGCCATGTTGCTGCGCACGAAGCCGATCATTGCAGCGGCGTCTCGTAGCGGTACACGAGCCGGTAGCTATCGGTGAACGCGGCGACACGCTTGATCAGCTCGGAGATGCCCTGCAGCGCAAGCAAGGTGAAGCCGAGCGGCAGCATCAGCTTCACCGGCCAGCGGATGAGGCCGCCGGCATTCGACGACATTTCACCGATGCGCCACGACTCCAAGAACCACGGCCAGGTGAAGTAGAGCATCACCGCGCAGAACGGCAGCAGGAACAGGACGCCGCCGGCAATGTCGATCAAGATGCGCGCGCGCTCCGGCAGCGCCGAGTAGATCACATCGACGCGCACGTGCTCGTTGACTTTGAGAACATAGGGCGCGCCCAGGAACACCATCGCTGCGAACATGTACCATTGCACTTCGAGCCAGGCGTTCGAGCTTTCGCTGAAGACATAGCGGCTGATGGCGTTGCCGGTCGAGATCGCGCAGGCAAACAGCACGAGCCAGACGGCGAGCATCCCGCACCAGTCATTGACCGCGTCAATGACGCGGCTCGCTTTCAAGAGCGCGCGCACGTGCCTGGTCCCCTTGGCGTCCCGGCGCAGCCGGCATCGGCTCCCCCGCGGCTCTTATCGCCGAATCCTTGTCGCTGGCCAAGGGAGACATCGCAGATCGGACGGCGGCGCATCGCCGCCGTCCGATCTACTCCAGCACCGCCGGCCGGCGCGAACAATAGGCCATCTTGATCGAGCCGGCCGCGCGACAACATTGCCGTCGCTCTCCGTGAACATGCCGATGACAAGCCGCTCGGCGGCTGGCAACATTACCAACAAATCAATAAGGGAGGGTTCGCACGATGCGACGGCAGTTTGCGACGGCGGCAATGGCGGCTCTGATGGCCTGCGCACAGCCCGCCGTCGGCGTGGCGGTGGAAGACTTTTTCCGCGGCAAGCAGATCAAGATGGTGCTGCCAACTGCACCCGGCGGTTCCACCTCGCTCTATGGCATGGCGCTCGGCGAGTTCATGGCGCGGCATATTCCAGGCCGTCCCGTGATCGTGCCGGAATACCGACCCGGCGCCGGCGGCGCGGTGGCGGCGAGCTACGTCTACAACGCGGCGCCCAAGGACGGCACCGTGATCACCATGCTGCTCTCCAGTACGGTGACGACCCAACTGCTCCAGCCCGACATCATCAAATTCGAGACCGCGAAGTTCAGCCATCTCGGTCGTATCGCAGACCTGCCGCGTGCGCTGATTGCCTGGCATACGGCGGGCCTCAACAGCATCGACGACGCCAAGACTCGTGACGTGGCGCTCGGCGCCTCCGGCAAGACCAGCAGCACGGTGATCCATCCGGCGCTGATGAACGCGCTTGTCGGCACACGGTTCAAGATCGTTACCGGATATCGCGGAGCGGGCGACACTTACCTTGCGCTTGAGCGCCGCGAAATCCAGGCCACCACCGTCGCCTGGGACGGGCTCGTGTCCGAGCGCGGCGACTGGCTAAAGGACGGACTCGTGAAGGTGCTCGTACGGATCGGCTATCGCAAGATGGCGGGCTTCGAAGCCGTGCCGACGCTCGCCGACCTCGCCAAGACCGCGGAAGACAAGGCGGTGCTCGACCTTGCGCTTGTGCCCACGGAGATGGGGCAGGCGGTATCGGCGCCGCCCGGCCTGCCGGCGGATCGACTCCAGGCGCTGCGCCGCGCCTTCGATCTGACGATGAAGGATCCGGACTTCCTCGCCTTTGCGAAGAAACGGCACATGCCCATCGCGCCGATGACCGGCGACGAATTGCACAGCTTGATCGAGCGGGGGATGGACACGCCGCAGCCCGTGGTGCAGCGACTGAAGAAGCTCGTCGGCGGGCTTTAACGGGGGGCGTCCTGACCCGCTAATGCAATGGATTGACATTCGCAATCCTCTGGGCAGCAGCGGCGCAACGTGAATGTCAAATCCAAGCTCCATGAGCAGCTTATATTTGCTGGTGGTCCTTGATTCTGACATTCGTAAAGCTGCCTGTGAGAAGGGATGCGACCGTTAGAATCGGACCACTGAATTTAGGTCGAGGCGGTTGTTGGGCGGCGGTGTGCTCCCTCCCCTTGAAAAGGGGAAGGTTGGGGTGGGGATCAAACGCACGATTTGATCCCCACCCGGCTCGCTTCGCTCGCCGACCTCCCCTTTTCAAGGGGAGGTGATACCGGACTCGCTTGTACTGCTTCGAGTCGACTTAAATTCATCCCGCATTAGAGCGAGAAAGGCGTCAGCCGCCGGTCACGCTCATGTGCCGCGAGACGGCGGGCCGCTGGTGGCGGCGATCAATAATGAAATCGTGCCCCTTGGGCTTGCGCGCGATCGCCTCGTCGATGGCGGCATCGAGCAGGCCGTTGGCCTCGGAGGCGCGCAACGGCGTGCGCAGGTCGGCCGCATCTTCCTGGCCGAGGCACATGTAAAGCGTGCCGGTGCAGGTGATCCGCACGCGGTTGCAGGACTCGCAGAAATTGTGGGTGAGGGGCGTAATGAAACCGAGCGTGCCACCGGTTTCCGCGACGCGTACATAGCGCGCCGGCCCGCCGGTGCGATAGGCGATGTCCTCGAGCGTGTAACGGTCCGAGAGGCGCGCGCGCACGATCGACAGCGGAAGATACTGGTCGAGCCGGCCTTCGCCGACATCGCCAAGCGGCATCACCTCGATCAAGGTGAGCTCCATGCCCCGGCCGTGCGCCCATTCGATCAGGGACGGGATTTCATCCTCGTTGACGCCCTTGAGCGCGACCGCATTGATCTTGACGCGCAGACCGGCGGCCTGCGCGGCGTCGATGCCAGCGATGACCTTGTCGAGGTCGCCCCAACGCGTGATGGCGCGGAATTTATCCGGTTCGAGCGTGTCGAGCGATACGTTGATGCGGCGTACGCCATGGTCGGCGAGCTCGCGCGCGTATTTCGGAAGCTGCGAACCGTTGGTGGTCAGCGTCAGCTCATCGAGATCGCCCGACTCGAGATGACGCGAGAGCGAGCCGACCAGCGTCATGATGCCGCGCCGGACCAGCGGCTCGCCACCGGTCAGCCGGAGCTTCCGAACCCCGCGCGCTACGAACGCGCTGCACAGCCGGTCCAGCTCCTCGAGTGTGAGCAGGTCCGCCTTCGGCAGGAAGTTCATGTTCTCCGACATGCAATAGACACAGCGGAAATCACACCGGTCCGTCACCGACACGCGCAGATAAGTGATCGCACGCGCAAACGGATCGATCAGCGGTCGCCGAACGTCGAACTCTGAAACTGTCTGCGCCATTCCCACCCTTCCCGCCGGTCATTCCGGCGGTCGTCGAGACTATATTGATCGCATTTCGTGCATCGTCGAATGCAACCAGCAGGAGCATTCCCACCCACAATATGTAGGAACTCTTACGGAAATCGGCCAGGGCGTCCAGAGCCGCCAGCGTCACGTTTCCGTTCGACGCACCGGCTCGATATCGGCGTGCGCTATTGCGCCGGCGGGGGCGGTGGCCAGGGATAATTCGACGGACTGGTGCCCCCCGGCTCCTGCGTCGTCTGCGAGGGCGGGGGGCCGACTGTTGCCGTGGGCTCGCTGTCAGGGCTGGCCTTCTTCTTGGCGACCTTTTTCTTCGCCGTCGGCGCTCTCTTCTTCGGGCGCGGGGGTACCGACGGCGTCAGTTCTGCATAGACGGGATTCGGTTGCAGGCGGGTCGTCGGCGCCGCTTCGGCATAGCTCGCGGCCGGAGGCCCTTCGGCACGAACACTGATGGTTTGGGGATTGTAGTCCTGGAGCGCGAACGAAATCGCGACCTCGCCGGTCGACGGCACCGTCAGCTCACAGGGGGTCCGGCACGATTGCCCCTCGGCCGTCCGCGCATCGGCGCCCGGCGGCTCCGATTCGATCCGCAGCACCTCGGTCGCCGGGGCCGAACGGAAAAAGTCGAGGCTTGGCATCGACGTCGAACATGCGGCGAGGAGGATGCCACATGCCGCGATCGCAATAACTCGGCTCATGGTCGGACCCACCATTGGGACGGCCTATGGCCGCCCTGACCCCGGGTAACCATACGAACAGGGCTGCGGGCGCGCAACAGCGACCCCGGCGCCGCTAGCTTATGGCGGTTGCTAATATCCTCCGTTAAGTGTGGCGACGGTAAGGTAAATTTAACCATTAACCATTATGGCAAAATCACCCCGCAGGCTCGCCGGTGAGTGCGAAAACCGCCCCGGGTAGATCACCAAAATGGCTGATGATGCGGTCGGGCGCCAGCGCTGCCACAGGGGTATCGGTATACCCGAAATCGACCGCAATCACGGGGATCTTTGCCGCCCGCGCTGTGGCGATGTCAGTGATTGAGTCCCCGACCATGACGGCCGCGTTGCCGGCCGCCCCGGCTCGCGCGATGGTGCGGTGCAAAATCTGCGGATCGGGTTTGGTGACGCCAAATGTATCGGCACCGCAGATGGCGGAAAACCGTTTCGACAGACCGAGCGCGTCAAGCAGTAGGATCGAGAGCTTCTCGACCTTGTTGGTGCAGACCGCAAACCGGTAGCCGCGCGCTGCCAGCGTGTCGAGCATGGGTCCAACGCCAGGGAATGGCGCAGATTTGTCGGCAATATGCGTGGCGTAGTAGTCGAGGAAGTCA
>WHTP01000132.1 GCA_009377695.1 Hyphomicrobiales bacterium
CCGCAACTTCTCCAAGGCAACGCAGCGGCTCGCCTTCGATCGCTCCGGCGGCATCTGCGAATGCCATCGCGTCTGGCAGTTGCCCACCTATGGAGTTGGATGCGGCGTGAAGCTCTCACCCGGGAATGTCTTCTATGAGCATATCGAGCCCGATTGGCTTGGTGGATTGAACGATCTCGATAACTGCGCAGCCCTTTCCAAGACCTGCTGGAAGCTCAAGACGTCAGGCTATGACCGGCCGGTGATCGACAAGGCGAGGCGCGTACAGGATCTGGCGCGCGGCGTCAGGCCACGGCAATTCCGGCCGCTGCCCGGCACGAAGGCGTCGGGGATCAAGCTCGGCTTCTCGTCGCCGCCAACATGGCGTGATTCCGGCCGCTCCTTGCATGAACGGAGGAAGGGGTAGAGATGGCCCGCCGTTCACCAGTAGCCCTCGAAGAGGAGCCCCTGGACCCGGTCATCGCCGAGTTCATCGAGGCCCTTGCGCGGGATGCAGTGAGGCGGGAAAATCGACGGTTGGAGGGCGAACATGGAAATGCCGACCTTAGTGCCAGAACAGGACGCCAACGCCAGCGCGTTGCGTGAACATTTTCGAGATCAGATACATCGCCTGTCCGAAGCGGCCCGAGCGGCGGCGGACTCGATGGTTCAGTTTGCCAACAATCTTCAACGGATCCGTCGGGACTTGCAGGAATGACCCCCGCCGCGATCTACGCCCGCTATTCGAGCGACAACCAGGACGATCGCTCGGTCGACGATCAGATCGCGCTTTGCCGTGAATATGCCGCCCGTGAGAAAATGAAGATCGTCGCGGTCTTCGAGGATCGCGCCATATCCGGCGCATCAATCCAGAACAGACCCGGCATCAAGAAGCTGCTCACCGCCGCAGCCACGTTCCAGTTCCAGGTCGTCATTGCCGAAAGCATGTCCCGCATCGGGCGCGACCAGGGCGACCGCGCCGAGATCCGAAAGCGGCTCAAGTTCTTCGATGTGCAGTTGATGACGCCCGTCGACGGCGTGGTGACGCCGCTCATTGATGGCGTCCGCGCCGTGGTCGACAGCCAGTACCTCGAAGATCTCAAGGCCGCGACCATCCGCGGCATGCAGTCCAACGTCGCGGAGGGCCTGACTGCTGGCGGCAAAGCGTACGGCTATGCCCCGGTCAAGGGCGAGCCAGGGAAGCTCATCATCGTCGAGCACGAAGCTGAGACGATCCGGCAGATTTTTATGCGATTCATGGCCGGCGATTCCGCCCGCACCATCGCCGCCCGTCTGAACGAGCGCAGCGTGCCGCCACCGCGCGGCGCGTTCTGGCGCGCATCGACCCTCATCGGCAGCAAGCGGCGCGGCCACGGCATCCTGATGAATTCGATCTATGCCGGCCGGATCGTCTGGAATCGCGTGCGCATGGTGAAGCACCCGGACACGGGCCGGCGACTGAGCCGCATCAACCCGGAATCCGAATGGCGCACCGCCGACGCGCCGCATCTCCGCATCATCGATCAGGAGACCTTCGACAAGGTCCAGGCGCTGCTGCGCTCACGCAGCGTCGAGCGTCCGCGCGGGCGCACGCGGCCACGCTATCTGCTGTCGGGATTGCTCCGCTGCGGCGCGTGCGGCGCCGGCATGTCGATGCGCGGACGGGACCGCAAGGGCCGACGCATCTGCTGCACGCAATTCCTCGAGGCGGATAGCTGCACCAACGGCCGCGGCTACTATCTCGACGGGATCGAGCACGCGGTGATCTCAGGCCTGAAGGAACGGCTCGGCACCCGGGCTGCTATCGCCCACTACATCCGATCCTTCAATGACGAGCGCAAGCGCAGCGCGATGATGGCGACGAATTCCCGCGACCGGCTGGAGCGCGAACTGCAGGAGGCGCAGCGCGCACTGGATCGGTTGATCGATGCTCACATCCGGGAGCGCATCACCGACGATGAGGCTAACGAGAGATTGCCCGTGATGCGGGCCGAGCGGGACCGGCTCAAAGCCGCACTCGCCGAGATCGATGAGCCGCCGAAGGTGATCACCCTGCATCCGACCGCCGTCGACCAGCACGTCAGGAACCTTGAGCGCCTGGCCGAGCTGATCAACGAAGACCTCGCCGAAGGCGAGAGCGAAGCCGCGGGCGTCCTCCGCAAGCTTGTAGACCGTGTGACTGTGCTGCCAGCGCCAGCCGGAACCTTGCCGACCGTCATCGTGCGAGGCCAACTGGAAACCTTAGTCAACCTGCCGGTGTTCACTCCGCGTTCTCTGTCGCGGGGGGTGTTGGTAGCGGGGGAGGGATTTGAACCCCCGACCTCCGGATTATGATTCCGCTGCTCTAACCAACTGAGCTACCCCGCCACACCACGCACCCGGGCCGGCCAGGAACGCATTGAAAATATAATGAGTTCACGGTCTTAACGCGAGCGCCGCGATATAGAAACCCTCTGAGCGGGAGTCAAGCGACGGCGGTCTAGCCGGTTGCTAAACCCGCCATCTGCGGCCTTTTCGCCGCCGACAGCCGCTCGAACCGGATCAGCGAGAAGTGCCCGAGCGGCGGCATCTGCCGGCGCTCGATCACGCGCACGAGGCCGTTGCGCGTGGCCCATTGCTCGAGCCGCGTCCAAGCGAATTCCGGCTGCCAGCCGAGCTTGCGGGCGACCGGCGCGAACGACCGTTCAAGGTCGCGCCGCAGGCCCCGTTCCGCGCCGAGGTGATTGACCAGGATGATCTCGCCGCCCGTCCGGGTGACGCGCGCGAACTCGTCGAGCGTGCCTTCCGGATCGGGCACCGTGGTGATGACGTATTGCGCGAGCACCGCGTCGAAGGCACCGTCGGGAAAGCCGAGCCGCGTGCCGTCCATCACCGCGAGCGCCTCGACATGCTGGAGCCTGTGCTCCTTCACGCGCTGCTGCGCCTTGCGCAACATCGGCTCGGAATAGTCGACACCGACCACGCGGTTCTTGCCGGAGTATTCCTTGAGTGAAATGCCGGTGCCGACCCCGACGTCGAGGATGCGTCCGCCGACCCGCTCAGCGGCGGCAATCGTCGCCTTGCGGCCCTGTGCGAAGGCCGGACCAAAGACGAGGTCATAGATCGGTGCGAAGCGTGCCCACTGCGCGTAGGCCTTCGCAACCGAGTCATTGCTCAACTCGTCCGTCATCGACACGTCATGCCACTCCCTTATAAGCCCTTTGGGCCGGTTTTGCCCGACAGCGTTCCGGCGGCATCGTACCAAACGACGCCCAAGTTATCTGCGTTGTCATAATATATTTTTGATTTCAGAACAGACCCGATACGCCCGATCAGAGTGGACTGGGTCCCGCTGGCGCTGCCTCGAGCGGCCGAAGCCGGGCTGGATCAGCCACCGTCTGGATGAATCCCCCGCCGAGGACCCGCGCCTGCCCCTCGGGCGCGTCGTAGAAGACGCAGGCCTGCCCTGGCGAGACCCCGTCTTCGCCGCCGGCCAGTTCGACCTCGACCCCTGCGTCGGCACGGCGCAGCCAAGCGGGCTGCGGCGGGCGGGTCGAGCGCACCTTGACGAAGACCTCGCGGCGGTCGTCCGCCAGGTCCTGGTCGAGCGCCCCCTCGCCGATCCAGTTGACCTCGCGCAACTGCATGCGGCTGCGGCGCAAGGCCTCGCGCGGGCCGACAATGACACGTCGGGTCGCGGCGTCGAGCTGAACGACATAGAGAGGATGACCGGCAGCAACGCCAAGGCCGCGCCGCTGGCCGACCGTGAAGTGGATGATGCCGTCATGGCGGCCGATCACCTGGCCGGAAAGGTCGACGATGTCGCCGGGGTCGGCAGCGCCGGGCCGCAGCCGCTCGACGATGTCGGTGTAGCGGCCGGTCGGCACGAAGCAGATGTCCTGGCTGTCATGCTTGTCGGCGACCTGCAGGCCGAAACGCCGCGCCAGCTCGCGGGTGTCTGCCTTTGTCTTCTCGCCGAGCGGGAAGCGCAGGAAATCGAGCTGCTCGGACGTGGTCGCGAACAGGAAATAGCTCTGGTCGCGCTCGGCCTCGCGGGCACGATAGAGCGCACGGGCGCCGCCCGGCAGCGGGCGGCTTGCGACGTAGTGCCCGGTCGCCAGCGCGCATGCACCGAGGTCGCGCGCGGTTGAGAGCAGGTCCTTGAACTTGATCGACATGTTGCAGTGGACGCAGGGCACCGGCGTCTCGCCTGCAACATAGCTGGCGGCGAACGGGTCGATCACCGTCTCCTTGAAGCGGCTCTCGTAATCGAGGACGTAATGCGGAATGCCGATCCGGGCGGCGACCGCGCGGGCGTCGTGGATGTCCTGCCCGGCGCAGCAGGCGCCCTTGCGATGGGTCGCTTCGCCATGGTCGTAGAGCTGGAGCGTGACGCCGACGACGTCGTAGCCCTCCGCCTTCAGGAGCGCCGCCGTCACCGAGGAATCGACGCCGCCCGACATCGCGACGACCACACGCGTCTCTTCGGGCCGTCCCTCAAGGTCGAGCGAATTCAGCATCTCGGGCCGCGGCCAGGCCGCGCTCCTTCCGTTGTCATCACATTCGTCAGCCGGTGGGCCAAAACTCAATATCGGCCAAGCCTCAATTCACGGCCCACCCTTATTATAGGGATTCCCACACCGGATCGCACTGTCGCTGCAGTGCCGCCGCTTTGAAGTTCCTGGCCGGCAATTCTTGCCGGTCAGGCCAGCAGGGCATGCCGGCCGCGACCTCGAACCGGCCGCGAAGCCTTATGACAAGCCATTGAAACTTTGGCAATTCTTCAAAGTCTTGGGCATGGCCCGCGGATTGCATCGCACGCTCGCGAACTCGGCGTTCAAAAGGTGCATCGTGCCGCATGTGGCGTCCAAGGCGAGCGTTCTCGCGTCCCCGCATTCCGGCTTGAGCCAACGCGACCGCATGACCGAAGCCAGGACACCCACGTCGTCGCCGTTTTCCATGCTGCTCGATGAGACCGGCAGCACAGCGGATCCGTCGCGGAACCCGTCCAATCGGGCCAGTGCCAGCGCGCCAGCACTACGGTCCGACGTCCAGAACGGCGACAGCCCCCGCCCGCATCGTTCGGACGAAACCACGGCTGCCGCACCGGAGATCGCCACATCGACGCGAACCGAAGGCACAGCGAATCAATTCAAGACGGTTGCTGCCGGATTGGCCGCCGAAGCCATCGAAGGACCGATACCGGCCGCCGATGCGAGCGACATTCCGTCCGACGACGAGGCCATCACAACCGACGCGGCGCTTGCCATGACCGTTGAGGCACCCTCGTCACCTGCGCAGCAGCCGGCTGTCATGGCCGCGCCATCGCTGGCAGGCGCCCCTGCCCCGGTCCCTGCCGCAGCCGAGACCAGCGCGGCCGCCGCCCCCGCAGGCGAGTTCGCGGCGGCGATACCTGTTACAGGCAGCGTGGCAACCGAGCCGGAGCTCTCGCAAACGCAACAGCACGAGCAGACGCACGCTCCGCAAGCACCCGATCAAACACGCCGCGCCGCAGCCATGCCGCATGCCAAGCCATCGGTCGAGTCGACCGTGACTCTGGAGCCGGCAGACTTGTTGCAAGCAGCGACGCTTGATGCAGCGACGCTTGATGCAGCGACCGTTGAAATATCCGTAGCCGACCCGGAGCACGCCGGAGTCGAATCCGCGCCGCAGCAGGCGGCCCGCGCAGAGACGCCGTCGCACGGATCACTCCGGCCGCACACACCGGAAGCGACTGAGCGTCCCAGCATCGCAGGCCCGGCCGGTGAATCGGTCCAGTCCCCACAGGCTGCACCCGACAGCATGCACCTCGCGCACCTGCAGACCGGGCGTGACGCCGGCCAGACCGGTACGGGAGGCGCGCAGGCTGCAGCACAAACGGCCGACGCCTCCAATTCCATGGTATCGGCCCCAATGCCGCTCGAAAGCATCGCCGTCGAGATCGCGGCGCGTGCCCAGAACGGTCGCAACCGTTTCGAGATCCGCCTTGATCCGCCGGAGCTTGGCCGCATCGACGTGCGTCTCGACATCGATCGCAGCGGCCAGGTGACCTCGCGGCTGGTCGTCGAAAGGGTGGATCCGGCCGCTCCTGGAACGGGAGGCACGTCGATGCCGAGACGACCCAATCCAAGCGCCAGGCACGAATTCGGAGCCCGGCCGGCGGCGAAGTCCCATACATACGCCGCTACGGTTGCGCCCGAGCGCCCGACTCGCCGGATTTCAGCGAGCGCTCGTTTGCGGTCGGGAATGAAGTTCAAAACGAGGCCACCGGCGACAACATCAAAGCTGTTGTCCGGAAACGGCATCAGGTGGGCGCTTGCGACACGAAAATCGACTCGATCCTTATCAAATTCGCAATCGGCACCGAGCTGATGTTTGGCGATGTCGATCTGCTTTGCAGCCGGATCGGTGGCGATGATCCGTTCGGGCGCACATTTACGAAGCACAAGCCGCGTCAAAGCGCCGGTGCCGCAACCAATCTCCAGCCATCGGGCGTCTCTCGGTGGCGCCACCCAATCAAGGAATGAGGCGCCGACAGCACGACTCCAGCGCCCCATGAAACGCTCATATGCAGGTCCGTCGTTGAAATCGATCGCTCCGTCGCGTGCGTTGCCGGTCATTCCCGCTTGATCTCAGCCGCCGCAATGACCGATTGCCAACGCTGCGAGTCCTGCCTTAAGACCGCGACCATTTCGGCGGGCGAGCTACCAACGGGAGTAAACGACATGGCCCGGAGCTTTGCCGTGACGTCCGGCAGCTTCAGCACGTCGGCGATAGCTTGCGACAGCTTGATCGCAATCGCCGCGGACGTTTTCGGCGGCGCCACCATGCCGAACCAGCTTGACGAAGTGACCGCAGGAAAGGTCTCGGCGATAGTCGGGACATTCGGAAGCTCGGAGATGCGTGCCTCACTGGCGATTCCGAGGACCTTCAGCCGCCCAGCCCTGATATGCGGCAGCGAATTTCCAATATTGTCGAACATGAAATCAACGTGGCCTGCCAGCAGGTCGGCGACCGCAGGCGCGAGCCCTTTGTACGGCACATGGGTCGTTTGGATGCCGGCTGCCGCCTTGAACATCTCTCCCGTCAGATGCGGCGGCGTTCCGGCGCCCGGCGACGCATAGGTGAGCTTGCCAGGGTTGGCCTTTGCCAACGCGACGAGCTCCAGCACCGAAGCCGCCGCGATGGTTGGTCTCGCCACGAGCAAAAGGTGCCCACGCGTCAATACTGAGACCGGAACGAACGCAGCCGCATCGAAGGGAAGCTTCCGGTAAAGATGCGGAGCAATTACCAGAACGCCGGGCGGCGTCGCGAGGACCGTATAACCATCCGGCGCCGCCTTCGCGACGTATTCCGCTCCGATCCGCTCTCCCGCACCTGGCCGATTTTCGACGATCACGGGCTGACGAAATCTTTCCGAGAGCTTGTCGGCTATCAGGCGTGCCACCACGTCGGGCGCGCCACCCGCACTTACGGGAACCACGATCTTGATCGAGCGCGACGGATAATCTCCTTGCGCGTATACCGCACTCATTGAAGCGCACCACATCGCCGCGGTGATCGCGACCCACAATGCCTGGAATCCTTTGCCTGTCATCGGTCCCTCGCTGGAATGAACCCGAGGGAATGTGGCGGCAGAGCTGCTCACTGTCCTGATGCGGTTGTCCCGCGATTTGGCGATTTGCTCGACCGATTGTGCCTGGAATCCGGGACATCGCACCAGTGGCGCCGATTTGAAATTCCTACAGCAGTTGCAGCAAAGTCGATTAGGCTGCGGCGTATCACGAACTTCGGAAACGGGGCACCAGTGCCGCGATTGCGCAAAAACCCGGCCGATTGATCCTAACGCGCCTCGCCACGCGCAGCACGGTGAGGCCTCGCCTCATGGCCGGCCATGACCTTGCGGATCGCCTGCTCCAGCGTCATCAGCTCGAACGGCTTGCGCAGGATCGGAAATCGCGTCTCGCCCGCGGCGGCGAGATCGCTGTAGCCGGTGGTGAGCAGCACGCGGATCGTTGGATAGCGTTCCGTCAGTTCCTGCGCGAGGTGGATGCCGTTCATGCCGCTCGGCATCACGATGTCACTGAAGACGAGATCGATGCGCTCGCCGCCCTCGATCCGCTCCAGGGCTTCGATGGCGTTGCCAGCGCGCAGCACCCGATATCCAATCTGCCGAAGCAGCATGGCGGTGACGTCGGCGACATCGGAACTGTCCTCGACGACGAGGATCGTGCCCTCCGCATGTCCGACGTTTTGGTGGTCACCCGCCTGCGGCGTGGCCGAGGCGGCCTTGTCGCAGCGATCAAGGTAAAGCGAGATCGTGGAGCCGCTTCCGACCTCGCTGGTCACGCTGACCGTTCCGCCCGATTGATGGGCAAAGCCGTAGACCTGCGACAGGCCGAGGCCGGTTCCCTTGCCGACCGCCTTGGTGGTGAAGAACGGATCGAAGATCTTCTTGAGGACGTCCTCCGGAATGCCGACGCCAGTATCGGTGAAGGCGATGACCACGTGGTCGGTTGCAGGCTGCCCGGCGCGGCCCTCGCCGGCGGAAACGTTACGCGCGGTGATAGTGAAGGTGCCGCCATCGGGCATCGCATCGCGTGCATTGACCGCGATATTGACCAAAGCGAGCTCGAATTCCGCCACGTCAGCTTCGACTGGCCAGAGATCCTCGGGGAGCTCGATCGATAGTGTGATGTTGCCGCGGAGCGAACTGTTAAGCATGGGCGCCATGTCGTGCACCCGCTGGCGCAGGTCGATCGCCACGGGATTGAGCGGCTGGCGCCGCGAAAACGTTAGGAGCTGCCGGGTCAGGCGCTCGCCGCGCTGGCCGGCGCCCATGATTGCCTCAATGGCGCGCAAATGGTTCGGGTCCGTCAGCTTCCGACTCAGCAACTCCGCGTGCCCGCTCACGATCATCAACAGGTTGTTGAAATCGTGCGCGATGCCGCCTGTCAATTGGCCGAGCGCCTCCATCTTCTGCATCTGCGCGAGTTGCTCGCGCGTTCGTTCAAGCTCGATCTCAGCCTGCTTGCGCTCAGTGACGTCAAAGCAGATGCCGTGCATGCCGACGACGCGACCCGTGTCGCTTTTCAAGAGTTCGACGCAGGTCTGCACATAGCGAATTTCGCCGTTCGGACGCACGATCCGCCGCTGGCCGCGGAAGCCCTGGCCAGCCTCCAGCGCCGCCTGCACCTGCTCGCGCACCCTGTCGCGATCATCCGGATGGATACGCTTGAGGTAACCTTGGAACGTGCCGGAGTTTTCCTCGCCCCGCTGCACGCCAAAGATCTCGTAAAGCTGATCGGACCAGACCACCTCATTGGTTTCGAGATTGCGCTCCCAGCTTCCGAGACTGGCAAGGCGCTGCGCCTCGGTCAGATGCCGGGTCTGCTGATCGAGCACGCTCTCGGCGCGTTTGCGGCGATCGATCTCGTCTTGCAGCGCAAGGTTCGCACCGGTGAGCTCGGCGGTGCGGGCGGCGACCCGCCGGTTGAGGTCGTCGTGGACGACGCGCAGCTCATGCTCGGTGCGCCGCCGCATCGCCGCATCCGCGCTCAGCGCGAGGCTCGGCACTGTCACGCCGATCATGAACGTCAGCAGCAGCAGGAAGGATTCATTGAGATTGTCGCGGTCGAACGGTCCGCTCCCGGATAGCGTGCCCCAGACTGCGAAGCCGGCCAGCACGAGCGAGCACGTGGCGGTATCGCGCGGGCCGCGGCGGAGCGCCGACCACAGCAGCGGCAGCACCGCGAGGAACCCAAGCGGCGCCCGCCGCTCCGCCGCCTCGAAGATCGGGCTGAAGGCGATCAGGCCGATCGCGCAGGCGACGCAGAAGATGACGATCGATTCGAAGACCTTGCGGCGGCTCAGCGAACGGATATCGGCCGAAGCCCACAAGATGATCACGGGCGTGACGAGCAGGGCGCCGGCCAGGTCGCCGAGCCACCAGGTCAGCCAGACCAAGCCCAGCACCGAGCGCTCCACCAGCCCCCCCATAGCCAGGCTGGTCGTGCCGATGGTCGCGCAGAGCGCGGTCGGCAGGAACGACAGGAGCGCGAAGCGCGCGACGCCGCCCGGACTATGGAACGATGCCGTGCCGCCCGCCCACCGATGGATCAGGTATGCGCCAAGCAAGCCCTCGACCGTGTTGCCCAGGCCGATGGCGAGCGATGTCGCGACCAACCCGGTGGTCATCAGATTGGCGGCGAAGGCCGCGACCAGGATAGCGGGCCAGGCCCGTACACCGCAGATCAGGATCGCGGCGAATGCGAGCCCGGTGCCGAGCCAGATCGGCGACACGCTCGGATTGATCGAGGCTAGCATCAGCCCGAGCCTGGCGAGCGCGAAGTAGATCAGGCCGATGACAGCAAACTCGAGCGCGTAGAGCGCTGTGGCGTGCAGCGGCGAGCGGCCGCGCGATGCCACAAGGTGTTCGCTTGAAATCATCGGCGGAACTCTCGATGTTCCGTTGAATCGAAAGCCCAACAATTAGGAACACAATGGGCCCTCACCGGCGGCGCGTCTACTGGCACCGGGGTTGCGTCACCACGACCCGTTACTGAAAGGTAACTAGCGGCAGGAAGAAGGTAACGCGCTCCGGTGCGGTCCGGTTCCAACCAAGCGCCCGTACCAAGGCAATGCGGCAGCAATATTTTCCCAATTGATCCGATGGGCTTAGGCAAATTTTAAGCGGCGCGGTGTAATTTTCGTGGCGAGTTGGTCAGTCGAGTGCGTGAGTTGATTCATGACCGAGCCCCTTCGACCGCGGGCCAAATACGTTATCGGGCCGGACGGCAGCCCGCTGACGATCGCCGATTTGCCCGCGCCCGGAACGAAGCGCTGGGTCATTCGGCGTAAGGCCGAAGTCGTCGCAGCGGTGCGCGGCGGTCTCCTCTCGCTTGAGGAGGCGTGCAGTCGGTACACCTTGACCGTCGAAGAATTCCTCTCCTGGCAATACTCGATCGACCAGCATGGACTGGCTGGCTTGCGCACCACGCGCATCCAGCAGTATCGCCAATAAAACCTCCCGCAAGACCTCTTCCGAATTCCTGACACGCCGGGGTTTCCACTCGGCGTTGTCGCGTTTTGGGCCAGAGTGGCGGAACTTTGCGGCATGCTGGTCAGTTAATACAAATCCATCACCAAATTCCGCAGGAACCCAGACCCATGCAACGCGTCACGATGCGCTTCGCGATATCAGTCGCCGCGGTGCTGCTATGCGTCGCGCCGGTGGGCGCCCAAACGCCACAGCAGGAGCCGGGCGCACCGGCCGCCGCCACACGGACTGCCAAACTCACCCTTGAGCAGCGCCACACGATCCGCGAATTGGTGCGAGAGCTGAAGGTTGGGCAGGCCGCCGACGATCACAAAGTTGCCACCGGCGACGCGGTTCCCGCGAAGGTCTCGCCCCAGCCGATTCCGACTCTCATCGGCCAGAAGGTGCCGTCGATCAGATCGCACCATTTCTATGTGACCCAGAAGCAGATCGTCATCGTCGATCCGCAGGAAAAGAAGGTGGTCGAGGTGATCGAATAGGTTTTTTCCGGATCACGCTCCCCAATTCTTAACGCGCACCGGCCATTCGTTAACCCGACGGTAACCATGAACCGGGCAATTCTTGCCGGGTAGGTCATTACCGGGGCTGGGGTCGGTGAAAGAACTGGTTGAGTTTCTGAAATCGCTGGGGACCGCCCGGATCGCCGCGATGGTCGCGGTCGCGATCGCGCTGATTGGCTTTTTTACATTTCTGATCGTGCGCATGTCCGCGCCCCAGATGACCACGCTGTTCTCCGATCTCTCGCTGGAGGACTCCGGCGCCATCATCAAGGACCTCGAACGCCAGAACATCCCGTTCCAGATGCGCAATGACGGCGCGACCATCATGGTGCCCGCCGACCGGGTGGCGCGGCTGCGCATGAAGCTCGCCGAGGGCGGCCTGCCCAAGGGCGGCGGCGTCGGCTACGAGATATTCGACCGCTCCGACACGCTTGGGGCCACGAGCTTCGTCCAGAACGTCAATCACCTGCGCGCGCTCGAAGGCGAATTGGTTCGCACCATCCGGGCGCTCGACCGGGTACAGATGGCGCGCGTTCACCTGGTGCTGCCGGAGCGGCAGTTGTTTTCGCGCGAGCGGCCGGAGGCGTCGGCGTCGATCGTGCTGCGTGTGCGTGGCATGCTCGAACCGCAGCAGGTGCGGGCGATCCGCCATCTCGTGGCGTCCGCCGTCAACGGCCTCAAGCCCGAGCGCGTGTCGGTCGTGGATGAGACCGGCCGGCTGCTGGCGGACGGTGCGCGCAGCGACAACGTCTTGGGCCTCACGGCCGATGAGCGCCAGACCGCGTTCGAGCGCCGCCTGCGCGACCAGGTCGAAGCGATCGTGACCTCGGTGGTCGGCCCCGGGCGGGCGCGGGTGCAGCTCACCGCCGATTTTGATTTCAATCGCGTGACGCAAACCTCGGAACGATTCGATCCGGAAGGTCGCGTCATGCGCTCGAGCCAGACCCGGGAAGAATCCTCGGCCAGCGCCAACGGCCAGGAAGGCCAGGTCAGCGTCGGCAACGAGTTGCCGGGCGGCCAGCGCAATCCGGAAAACCAGCAGACGCCGCGCGAGCAGTCGCGCAAGACCGAAGAAGTCGTCAACTACGAGATTTCCCGCTCGACCAAGACCGAAGTCATCGAGGGCGGCCGCGTCAACCGCATCTCGGTCGCTGTGCTGGTCGACGGCAACTATACCCGCGGCGCCAACGGCGAGCCCGCCTATCAGCCGCGCGAGAAGGAGGAGCTCGACCGCATTTCCGCGCTGGTGCGCACGGCGATCGGCTTCGACCAGAAGCGCGGCGACCAAGTCGAGGTCGTCAACCTGCGCTTCGCCGAAACGCAAGCGGTGCCGATCAATGAACCGACCGGTTGGCTCGCGTTCCTGCAATTCAGCAAGGCCGACATCATGCACTGGGTCGAACTCTTGGTGATGGCGCTGCTTGGCCTCATCGTGCTGCTGACGGTCGTGCGTCCGCTGGTCCGCCGCATCGTCGCGCCCGACGAGAAGCGTAACCAGGACGCCATGATCGCCGCTGCCATCGCGGGCGGCGACATGCAGACCGCGATCGCCGCTGGCGCCTCCGCCGACGACATCAAAGGCGTTCCCAACCAGACCGCCAAGATGATCGACATCGCCCAGGTGCAGGGTCAGGTCCACGCCCAGTCGGTGCAGCGCGTCGGCGAGCTGGTGGACCGCAATCCGAGCGAGACCGTCTCCATCATCCGCACCTGGCTCCATGAAAGCGCAGCTTGATCAACGACATGCCCTCAGCCTACCAGGACAGAGAACAGGCCCAGCGCGACATCGAGAGCGTGGTGGCGGCGCTCGCCGGCCGCTCGGACGGCAGGACCGCGCGCAAGCTCACCGGCCCGGAGCGCGCCGCCGTGCTGATGCTCGCCCTGGGCGAACAGCATGGCGGCAAGATCTGGAACATGCTCGACGATGACGAGCTGCGCGAGCTGTCGGTGGTGATGTCGACGCTCGGCACCATCGCCGCGGAATCGGTGGAGAACCTGCTGCTCGAGTTCGTCGGACGCATGTCGGCGTCGGGCGCACTGATGGGCAACTACGACGCCACTGAGCGGCTGTTGCATCAGTTCCTGCCACCCGAACGCGTCGGCGGCATCATGGACGAGATCCGCGGCCCCGCCGGCCGCAACATGTGGGAGAAGCTCTCCAACGTCCAGGAACAGGTGCTCGCCAACTACCTCAAGAACGAATATCCGCAGACGGTGGCGGTGGTGCTCTCCAAGATCAGGCCCGAGCATGCGGCGAGGGTGCTCGGCATTCTGCCGGAGGAACTCGCGCTCGACGTCATCAACCGCATGTTGAAGATGGAGGCGGTGCAGAAGGAGGTGCTGGAGCGGGTCGAAAACACGCTCCGTACCGAATTCATGTCGAATCTCTCGCAGACCCGACGTCGCGACGCGCACGAGGTCATGGCGGAGATCTTCAACAATTTCGACCGCCAGACCGAGACGCGGTTCATGACCGCGCTCGAGGACGAGAACCGCGAGAGCGCCGAGCGCATCAAGACGCTGATGTTCACCTTCGACGACCTGACCAGGCTCGACGCAGGGTCGGCTCAAACGATGATGCGCAACATCGACAAGGACAAGCTCGCGGTCGCGCTCAAGGGCGCGAACGAGACCGTGCGCCAGTTCTTCATGAGCAACATGTCGACGCGCGCTGCCAAGATGCTCGTCGACGACATGCAGGCGATGGGTCCAGTCCGGCTGCGCGACGTCGACGAGGCGCAGTCGCAGCTCGTCAATCTCGCGAAGGATCTCGCGGCCAAGGGCGAGATCATGATCTCCAAGAGCCGCGGCGACGAAGAGCTGATCTATTGAGGCCATGAAAATGAGAGCGTCGCCGGCCAAATTCCTGTTCGAGAACGACTTCACCCCGGGTGGCGAGGTCAAGCCGACGATGACGCTCGACGCCCATGCAGCGAAGGTCAAGGAAGCGGAAGCCGTGGCCTTTGCACGCGGCTTCGAGCAGGGCGCGAGCGAAGCCAGGGCCCAGACTGAGAAGCAATCGGCCGCCACCATCGAGCACATCGCGGCAGCCATGGCCGCGCTCGGCAAACAACTTGAAGCCGTTGAAGCGAAGCTCGAGACGGAAGCGGTGGAAGTAGCGGTCGCGGTCGCGAAGAAACTTGCGCCGGAGCTCGTGAAGCGGGAGCCGTTCGCTGAGATCGCGGCGCTCGCCATGGGCTGCTTCCGCAACCTGGTCAAATGCCCGCATGTGGTGGTGCGCGTGAACGATGCGCTGCACGAGGCCGCCCGCATGAAGCTCGACGAGATCGTGCGCCGCTGCAGCCCCGATACCCGGCTGGTGGTGCTGGCCGAGCCGGAGATCGCGCTCGGCGACTGCCGCATCGAGTGGGCCGACGGCGGCATCGATCGCGACAGCACCGCCATCGCGGCTGCGATCGATGAGGCGGTGATGCGTTACGTCAACGCGCGCCGAAACGGCGCGGGCGCGAACGGCGCACACATTTCGAATGCCAGCGGAGATAGCAGATGAGCAACGACGGAAAAGTGCAGCTGCCCGACCTGGAGGCGAACGGTGCACTGCCGATCGACCCGGCAGCCATGATGCCGCAGCCATCGGAGCCGCCGAGTCACAGCGCCGCCGACCTCGAAGCGGTGTTCGACGTCCCGGTCAAGGTCTCCGCCGTGCTCGGGCGCGCGCGCATGGAAGTCAGCGAACTGCTCAAGCTCGGCCCCGGTACGGTGCTCGAACTCGACCGCAAGGTCGGCGAGGCAATCGATATCTACGTCAACAACCGCCTGGTCGCACGTGGCGAGGTGGTGCTGGTCGAGGACAAGCTCGGTGTGACCATGACGGAAATCATCAAGGCGGATCGGAATTGATGAAGCGCACGGCCTCCCGACTCCCCTCCCCCGGCGCTCCTGCGCCGTGGGGAGGGGTCGGGGGTGGGGGCTCTTCTCAAAGCTCTCACGCCCCCCACCCCAACC
>WHTP01000058.1 GCA_009377695.1 Hyphomicrobiales bacterium
AGATCGATGTGTTTTGCTACCGCCCTGGATAAGGCGTTCGAGAAAATCGATTGCATGATCGCGATCCTCAGCTGCCAAGCAAAGAATCGCCTTTATGAATCAACTCAACGCCTTATCCAACCGCGTCGAGTACTATGGGCCAAATCTTTGGCGGCCAAGCCTAGTGATGGTGGTGGGCACCTTGCCCACTCGCCGGCGCGCCGACGCCCTGGACGGTGAATTCGATCGCCACGGTGCCGGCGTTCTCGAACACCAGCGTCCCCTTCACGGTCTGCCCCTGTTTGAGCGCCTGTTTGAGGCCCATGAACATGACGTGCATGCCGCCGGGCTTGAGCTCGACGGTCTCGCCGGGCTTGATCTCGAGACCGGTGACCTGTCGCATCTTGGCGACGCCGCCCTCGGTGACGGCCGTATGCACCTCGATGCGCGATGCCGGCGCGAGGGAGCCGCCGATCAAGCGATCCGCTTCGCTGCCCTTGTTGGTAATGGTCAGATAGCCGGCCCCCACGGTCGAGCCCTTCGGCGTCGCGCGCGCCCAGGGATTGCCGATTTGAAGACCACCCGCGGAATAGGTTTCGGCCGTCGCGATGCCGCCGACCAGAAGAATTGCCGCCGCCCCGACCAGCCCCGCGCGCAGGATGTGTTTCGCTGCCATGAGTTTGGCTGTTATGAGTTTCATGGCCGCCTATTTAGGGAGATAGAGTGCGAGCGTCCAGCCTCGCCGGCTACTGCAGCCGGGCCCGACGCGCCGTGCGGGGTACCGCGTATGCCCGCAAGAATTGAGGAGCCGGCGGCGCGCTGTGCGTCCTTGAATGCGCGGCAATGGCCGGCCGGCGTTGCCGGCGCGGCCCAATCGGCTGCGCGGGCGCCCCTGACCGTTCGCGGAACGTGAACACGCGATAGCGCATGAACGCCAGCGCAACGATCAATCCGAGGAGGAACGGCCACGTCCACAAGCCGACCCGGTCATCAAGCGCGTCACCGAACACGACTACGAGATAGAGCATGAGCGGAAGATAGAGCGCCGACGAAATCAGGCTGGCCAGCATCACGCGGGTCCAGCGCACGCGCGTCCAACCACAGGCGATCATGATGACGAACACCGCGCCGGGCACGACGCGGCCGAGCGCCGCGAGGCCAAACAGGTTGCGCTGGAGCGTCCCGCCAAAATTGACGACTTTGTCGTTGACCGCGAAACGGCTCAGCCACGGGACGCGGCGAGCGCCCGCGCCGATGCCGTACAGGGCGAGGTCGCTCGCCACCATCCCGAAATAGATCGTCGCGACCACGACGCCGATCGGCATCAAGCGGCTCACGACTAGGTACCCGCCGAGGAGAATCGCAAGATCCTCGTGCGCCGCAGGCAGCACCAGCAACGACAGGACCTTTGCCAACCACGAATAATCGATGTCGGCGACGTAGAACAACTCGAGCAAACGGTGGCTCACGCGCCCACCTCAGGTTCGACGTTTCCCCAGCACCAGCGGCGACGCACCAGAACTTTGTTGCGACCTTTCGGCCGGCTTATTGCGGCCCGAAGGCAGCCTTGACCGTTCAGCAGGAAAATCTGGGAAACCGAACGGCGAGCTAGTTCCCCAGCAAATGGCCCATAACCGATTTTGACCTATTCCGACCCCGACGACAAGAATGTTGTACGTAAATCTGAGTGGTTTTGGTTAGCTCCGGTTTGCCTATGTCCACTGCCAACGGGCTCAAAATTCAACGAAATAACGTTGTAAATTCGCGATTAGGGGCCAATCGTGGTAAGATTGGCGCGAAACAAGAACGATAAGGCCGGGCGCCTCCGCCCGGGGCGGGCAATGCCAGATCAGTCAATGAAAGAGAGCGGGCGCGTTATTCGCTTTCGACCCCGGGGCGCACCGCCCAGTGGCTGGCGCTGGCCGGTGCAAAGGTCACGGCCGGGCGAGGCGCCCGTAGCTGACCTCAAGAAATACGAACGCGCAGAGGGCGAGGACGACTATCGTCATCGCATGACGATGAACGCCCTCGCCCTGTTGACCACAACCATTCTGGTGGTCGTCGGCGTCTGGCTTGCCATCAGCATCGCGGACATGCGCAAGGGACAAGATTGCTATCTGCAAGGCGGACGCAACTGCAATCAACTTGTGATACCGCAGCCGAAACGCTGATCCGACTGCGGCCACTTCTCCGTGATGTCAGAGACGATCGAGCGTGACTGGCGCGAGACCCCAACCCATGCCAATGGCACTGGCGCCGGCCGTTGTGAGATCGATAACCCGCCCCCGGATGAACGGTCCGCGATCGGTAATCGTCACGATCACTGAACGACCGTTGCGCTTGTTGGTGACACGAACCTTCGTGCCGAACGGCAGCGAACGATGAGCTGCGGTCAACGCACCATCGTTGAGCCGCCGACCGCTCGCTGTCTTGCTTCCTGTTTTGGTGGAATAAACCGACGCTATTCCCGATTGCGTCTGTGCTTCAGAGTAAGACGTAGTCCCCACAAAAAGCGCCGTCGCGAATGTGACGGCAAGCATGAAGTTGTACTTCACTATGCGGCTCCATGTTTTTCATGACTCAGATTTTTCTGATGTGGCCGAACGGCCGAGCGCGCCATTGCTGGTGCAATGGGACCTCAGTGCGGCGGCTTTGCCGTAATTTTGAGTTAATCTCGGGACTTGGCATTCACGGATGTTAACTGCGGTTCTGTGTTACCAATTTTGTCCCAAAGGGTGAACAGAGCTGGTGCAAAATGAGACAAGGCGCCGCGCGCGGGTTGCCCGCTACCGCACCAGCGCGTATCGTTGACACCAATAATCCCGTGGGGACGCGCGAAAGCGCCGAGGGAGGAGCAGCACATGAGATCCGCGATTCGCTGGCTATGCGCGAGCATCGCCGCATCGGTAGGATTTGCGGCGCCGGCATCGCTGGCGAATGCGCAGGACTGCAAGAACCGCGGTCAGCTCGACACGCTCTATTGCGATAACAATAATGATCTCGTGGCCGACGTCCCGACCGATCCCCGCAAGTGGAAGGATCATGCGACGCTGGTCTTCGCATACACGCCGGTTGAAGATCCGGCGGTCTATCTCAATGTGTTCCGCCCCTTCACCGAGCATTTGGCGAAATGCATCGGCAAACGCGTGGTCTACTATCCGGTGCAGTCAAATTCGGCGCAGATCGAAGCGATGCGCTCCGGCCGCTTGCACATCGCTGGCTTTTCAACCGGCCCGACCGGATTTGCGGTCAATCTCGCGGGCGCCGTCCCATTCGCGATCAAGGGCACCGAGAAGGAACTGCAAGGCTACAGTCTGATCGCGCTGGTGCGCGCATCGAGCCCGTTCAAGAAACTCCCAGACCTCAAAGGCAAGCGCGTCGCGCATACATCGCCGTCGTCGAACTCGGGCAACCTGGCACCGCGCGTGCTGTTCCCGCCGGAGGGATTGACGCCGGATGTCGATTATCGCCCGCTGATGTCGGGCGGGCACGACAAGTCGGCGCTCGGCGTGGCGTCGGGCGACTATGACATGGCTCCGGTCGCGTCCGACGTCTACACCCGAATGGCCGCGCGCGGCACGATCAAGGACTCGGACATTCGCATCATCTACCGAAGCCCGCTGTTCCCGACGTCGTCATTCACCCATGCGCACGACCTCAAGCCCGAGCTCGCCGCCAAAATCAAAGACTGCTTTTTCGAATTCCGTTTCACGCCGGAGATGGTCAAGGAGTTCGGCGGCAATGACCGTTTCTTCCCCATCAACTACCAGGAACACTGGAAGGTGGTGCGGGATATCGCGGAAAAAACCGGCACACCCTTCAACAAGACCGCGTACGAAGCCGAAACCAAGCGCGAGGCCGAAGCGAAAGCCAAACAGGCGCCCAAGAAATAGCGTTATTAGCGCGTAGCCATGAGCGTAATGGCAACGGCCACGCAGGCGCCCGACGCCCGCAAGCGGGAGCGGTCGCTCATCATCAACAAGCTCTGCAAGGAGTATCGCGCCGGACAGCCGGTTCTGCGCGACGTCTCGCTTGAGATCGAGAGCCGCGGGCTGATTGCGATCATCGGCCCGTCGGGGACCGGAAAATCGACATTGATCCGCTGCATCAACCGGCTGGTCGAGCCGACTTCAGGCGAGATCCTGTTTCGCGGCCGCGACATGGTCGCGCTCAGCGGTCCCGAGCTACGCACGATACGGCGTCACATCGGAATGATCTTCCAAGAATACAATCTGGTTGAACGCCTGTCCGTGATCGAGAACGTGCTGTGCGGCCGGCTCGGCTATGTGCCGGTGTGGCGGGCATGGTTGCGCAAGTTTCGCGCTGCCGACATCGAACACGCGTTCCAGCTTCTCGATGCGGTCGGCCTCGGCGATTTCGCCAATCAGCGCGCCGACCAGTTGTCGGGCGGCCAGCGCCAGCGCGTCGGCATCGCGCGCGCGCTGATGCAGGAGCCCGACCTCGTGCTGGCCGACGAGCCGACCTCCTCGCTCGATCCCAAGACCTCGGTCGAGATCATGGAGTTGATCGCGAGCCGTGCGGCCGAGCGCAAGATTCCGACGATCGTCAACATGCACAATGTCGACCTCGCCCGCCGCTTCGCCGACCGCATCATCGGAATGTCGAAGGGGGCGATCGTTTTCGATGGACCGCCGCTGGCGCTGAAGGATTCTCACCTGCTCGAGATCTACGGCGGCGAAGGGTGGCTCGAATGAGCGACGCTGCACTGCTAGTGCGGCGGTTCAGAAGTCCGCATCATTGCAGCGAATCCAACATGCGGACTTCTGAACCAAGCCGCCCTAGATCCAATAAGTTGCTAATGTCCTTCGACTCCGAAGTTCGCAAATGAGCGCGCCGCACGATGATACGAACTTAGGAATCGCGGCACTCGCTGCGCCGCAGCGTGTCGCGTTCCCGCCGAACTGGCCGGCGCGCATTGGCTTACTCGTGCTGGCGCTCTACGTCGCCTATGCCAGCACCATTCTCGACATCACCTGGGCGCGCTTCATCATCGGGCTCGATCACGGCGCGAAATTCCTGTCGCGGATGTTTCCGCCCGATTTCTCGGCCGACAAGCTTTCGCTGCTTTACGTGGGCATGACCGAAAGCCTGCAGATCGCGATCATCGCCACCGTGGTGGGCGTCCTGCTCTCGCTGCCGCTCGGGCTCGCGGCGGCACGTAATCTCGCGCCGCCGCCGCTGGCCTGGTCGGCGCGTGCGCTGATCGCGCTGTTCCGCAGCTTGCATCCGGTCATCGTGGCGATCCTGTTCGTCAAATCAGTCGGTTTTGGCGCGCTCGCCGGCATTCTCGCCCTCATCGTCGCATCGCTCGGGTTTCTATCGAAGCTCGTCGCGGAATCGGTCGAGGAAATGTCGATGAAGCCATTAGAAGCGGTGCGCGCCGCCGGCGCGCCGTTCCTTTCGGTAGTGACCATGGGCGTGCTGCCGCAGGTGATCCCGCGGTTCATCGGCTTCGCCGCCTACCAGCTCGACTCCAACCTGCGCAATTCGGCGCTGGTCGGCATCGTCGGCGGCGGCGGCATCGGCGCCACGCTGCTGACCGCATTCCAACGCTTCGACTACGATTTCGTGCTTACCATCGTCTTGGCGATCATCGCCATCGTGATGGTTGGCGAGATCGTGTCGGGGTGGATGCGCAGGATGTTCCAATGACCGCCGAGATCTCCGCCGGGCGGCCGCGGCAATGGCAACGCTTCTCGCTACCGGAGCGCATCATGCGCTCCGCATTCTACCTGCTCGTCGTCATCGCGGTGATCTGGTCGCTGCGCACCATCGAGATCATTCCGGAGTTCCTGTACGACGCGCCGCAGCAGACCGTCGACCTGTTCGTACGCATGTGGCCGATCGACTGGAGCTGGTATCCGAAGGTCGTGCACCCGGCTCTGATGGAGACCCTGCACACGGCGACACTCGGCACCATTCTCGCAGTCGCCGTCGCGAGCGTGGTTTCGCTCATGGTCGCGCGCAACATCACGCGCTCGATCATCGTCAACACCATCGGCCGCTTCATCCTGGTCGCGACCCGTTCCGTGCACGCCATGGTGTGGGCGCTGTTCTTCGTCGCGCTGTTCGGTCCCGGTGCGCTCGCCGGCATGCTTGCGATTGCCGTGCACTCGATCGGCTTCATTGGCAAGTTCCTGGCCGAGGCGATCGAAGATGCGAAGCCTGGCCCGATCGAGGCGCTGGTCGCGACCGGCGCCTCCCCGCTCGCCGTCCTGATCAAGGGCTACTGGCCACAAGTGAAACCCGCTTTCCTCGCGATCGCAACCTTCCGATGGGACATCAACGTCCGCGAGTCGGCCGTGCTCGGACTGGTCGGCGGTGGCGGCCTCGGCATGGCGCTCGATACCGCGCTCAACAATCTTTACTGGGACCAGGTCGGGCTGGTGCTGGTCGTCATCTTCGCCGTCGTGATTGTTGCCGAGATCGCGACCGCCTGGATCAGGAGCAGCATCCTCTAAGGGAACGGGAATTCGTTCTCAGTATCCCACCTTCGTCGTCCCAGATCATCGTCCAGATGAAGGCCAAACATAGCGGCGCCGCAGCCCCGTGCCATTGCAGCGGCGGCATTGAACTCACTGGCCCTGTTCGGTATACGGGGCGACCGCTTGGGAAAACGGGCGCGGGCGGCCCGTCCTGCACATGGATAACGATCTGGTGACGCGGAAACGCCTTAGGAATCATGGGCTTATAGATGTCAGCAACGTTTGAAACGGTCGCCAATATTATTTCCGAAACGTGCGACATCCCGCGTGACAAGATCAAGCCGGAGAGTCACGCGATCAATGACCTCGGGATCGACAGCCTCGACTTTCTCGACATCGCTTTCGCGATCGACAAGACGTTCGGGATCAAGATGCCGCTCGAACAATGGACCCAGGAGGTCAACGAGGGCCGCGCAACCACCGATCAATATTTTGTGCTGAAAAATCTGAGTACCCGCATCGACGAGCTCGTCGCTGCCAAGAAGGCATGAGCCCTCGTGTGGCGGTTCAGGAGTCCGCAACATTGTCGCGGCGAGTCCACACTAGAATCAAGGAGTTCCCAGCGTCCTTCGATTCCGAAATTCGTATAAGAGGCCAGTGCGAAATGGTACGAACTTCGGAATCGGGACACTAGGCCTCATGCAGATCGAGTATTTCAGGCTCATCGACCGGATCATCGCACTCGATCTTGCGGCACGGACAATCCAGGTCGAAGCCATCGTCCCGGCTGAATCCACGATCTTCGAAGGGCATTTCCCCGGCCATCCGCTGATGCCGGGCGTGCTATTGCAGGAGGCGATGAACCAGGCATCGGGCTGGCTCATCATCGGCATTACCAAGTTCACCTGCATGCCGTTTTTTGCAGCCGTCAAGGAAGCGAAGTTCCGCTCGTTCGTAACGCCGGGCATGGCGCTGACGGTCAACGCAACGCTCGAGCACGAAGGCTCGGGCTATGCCGTCACCCGCGCGGAGATCCGCGCCCGCGCCCAGGATCGCAACCAGGACAATCAAGACAAGCTGATCTGCAACGCCGAGATCACGTTCCGTCTGGTTCCGTTCCCGAGTCCGCATTTTCGCGAGAACATGGAAAAATTCGCAGCCACCATCTCGTTCCCGATGGAGTTGGCAGCCAATGGCTGAGGCTCCCCGCGAGACCTGGATCACCGGCATCGGCATCGTCTCCTGCCTCGGGGAAGGAGCCGACACGCATTGGCAGCGGCTCAACAGGCCGCCCCCTACCCCCGAGTCGGATGCCTTTGCGCCTTATGTCGTTCATCGCCTGGCGCCGATCGAGCTCGACAAGCAGATCCCCAAAAAGGGCGATCAGCGCCAGATGGAGCCGTGGCAGCGGATCGGGACCTATGCGGCGGGGCTCGCGCTTGACAGCGCCGGCGCCAAGGGCAACGCCGAACTGCTGGCGCGCATGGACATGATCGTCGCGGCCGGCGGCGGCGAGCGCGACGAGACCGTCGACGCGACGATTCTCACCGACCTCCGCAAGGCGCAGAACAAGGGTACCTTCCTCAACGAACGGCTGATGAGCGACCTGCGGCCGACCTTGTTCCTTGCTCAGTTATCCAATCTCCTCGCCGGCAACATCTCGATCGTGCATGGCGTCACCGGCATGTCGCGCACCTTCATGGGCGAGGAATCCGCGGGCGTCGACGCGGTGCGGATCGCGCTGGCGCGCATCCAGGCGGGACAAAGCGACATCAGCCTCGTCGGCGGCTCATTCAATGCCGAGCGCAAGGACGTTCTGCTGCTGTTCGAAGCGGGAGGCCACGCGTTGAAAGCACCGTTCGCACCGGTTTTCGAGCGAGCAGGACGCGGTGGCATGGCGATTGGATCGCTCGGTGCTTTTCTGGTGCTCGAATCGCGCGACAGCGCGACGGCCCGCAACGCAAAGCCGCTGGCGCGCCTCTCCAGCGTGCAATCCGACCGCGTCAGGCGGCAGCCCGGCGCCGTGACGGAATCGCTCACGAAAATGTGGTCAGCGATCGCGCCGCAGGTCGCTCCCGGTCAGGTTGCGGTGATTTCCGGCGCGTCCGGCTCGCAACCGGCAACGGCTGACGAGCATGCGTGGCTTTCGACGATCCCTGACCTACCGGTGCGCGCTACGGGAACCTATGTTGGCCATGGGGTGGAGCCGCAATTCGTCATGAACATTGCACTTGCGTCAGTCGCGCTGGGACATGAAAAGTTGTTTGCTCCTGCCTCCGGTTCCGAAGCGGCCATGAACGGTCCCCTGACCCAAGTGGTCGTGACCGGTGTCGGACATTGGCGCGGGGAAGGCATGGCGCTGGTCGAAGCGGCGCGGTGAGGAGAAGGCACATGGCATCTGCGTCGCGCAAACCTGTCGCCGTCACCGGATCAGGCGTCATCACCTCACTCGGCATTGGCAAAGCCGAAAACTGGAAGAAGCTGATCGCCGGACAATCCGGCATTCACGCCATCCGCCGCTTTTCGACGGATGGGCTCAAGACCACGATTGCGGGGACGGTCGACTTCGTCCCAGTTGAGCCGTTTTGCTCGGCCGACCTCGGCGAGCGCATGGCCGACATCGTCGTCGAGGAAGCCATCGCCGAATCGGGCATCGGCGCCAAAGGTGATTTTCCGGGCCCGCTGTTCCTGGCGGTCGCGCCCGTGGAGATCGAGTGGCCGCATCGCGAAATGGTCGCCGCAGCGGCGGGCGCCAATGGCGCGGTAAGCTATGATGATCTTCTGCGCGCAGCGAGCGGCGGCAAGTTTCGCGGCATTCACGAGCGTTGCGTGATGCTCTCGGTCGGAGACCATCTGGCGGAGCGGTTCGGCACCAAGGGCTCGCCGATTTCGCTCTCGACAGCCTGTGCGTCCGGCGCCAGCGCCATCCAACTGGGCGTCGAAGCAATCCGGCGCGGCGAAACGGACGTTGCGCTGTGCGTCGCAACCGACGGGTCAATCAATGCCGAGGCCTTGATCCGCTTCTCCCTGCTCTCGGCCCTGTCGACGGCCAACGATCCGCCGGAGAGCGCCGCCAAGCCGTTCTCGAAAAATCGCGATGGCTTCGTGATGGCGGAAGGCGCCGGCGCGCTCGTGCTCGAAAGTCTGGAACATGCGAAAGCCCGCGGCGCCAAGATCCTCGGCGTCATCGAAGGTTGCGGCGAGATGGCGGACTCGTTTCACCGCACCCGCTCGAGTCCGGATGGCAAGCCGATCATCGCCTGCATCCGCAAAGCCATCGCCGATGCCGGCCTGACGCCCGACGACATCGATTACATCAACCCGCACGGCACCGGCACACCGGAAAACGACAAGATGGAATCGCTCGGCGTGATGGCGGTGTTCGGCGAGCGCGCCGCTAGCGTCCCGATGTCATCCAATAAATCGATGATCGGCCATACGCTCTCAGCCGCGGGTGCAGTCGAGGCGATTTTCACGTTGATGACCCTCGAACACCAGCGCCTCCCGCCGACGATCAACTATCAGGTACCGGATCCGACCATCCCGCTCGATGTCGTCCCGAATACGGCGCGCGACGCGACAGTGCGCCACGCGATCTCGAATTCATTCGGGTTTGGCGGCCAAAACGTCTCGCTCGTCATGGCGCGCGAGCCGGCTTGACCCCAAATCAAGCTGGTCGCACAAGTCACCGATGCGCGCACTCACCCTCGTCGCCGACCGCAAGCTTGAGCTGAGAGACACCCCGCCGCCGCCGCCTCCCACGGCAGGCGAGGTGCAGATTCGGGTCAAGGCGGTTGCGCTCAATCATATTGACGTCTGGGGCTGGCGCGGCATGGCCTTCGCCAAGCGCCAGATGCCGCTGGTCGTCGCCGCCGAAGCGGCCGGCGAGGTGGCGGCGGTCGGGCCAGGCACGACCGCGTTCAAGCCGGGCGATCCGGTCGTGATGTACGGCGCGATGACCTGCGGGCGCTGCAAGGCCTGCCGCGAAGGCCGCGACAATCTTTGCGAGAATGTCGGGGGCATCATGGGCTTCCACATCGACGGTTTCGCCCGCGACCTCGTCACCATGCCGGAGCGCCTGGTGATTCCGGTCCCCGCCGGCGTCGCCTTCCGCGATGCCGCATGCGCGCCGATCGCGTTTTCGACCGTGCAGCACATGCTGTTCGACAATGCGCGACTCGAACCGGGCGAGACCGTGCTGGTGCACGCCGGCGGCTCCGGCATTGGCACCGCCGCCATCAAGATGGCCAAGGCCATCGGATGCACCGTCATCACGACGATCGGCGACGACGCCAAGGCGGAGAAGGCGCGCGCGCTCGGCGCCGATCATGTCATCAACTATCGCACCGATCGCTTCGAAGGCGTCGTCCGCAAGCTCACCGCCAAGAAAGGGGTCGACGTCGTGTTCGAACACGTGGGAGCTGATACCTTCAACGGTTCGCTCCTGTGCCTCAAGCGCGGCGGCCGGCTCGTGACCTGCGGCGCGACCTCGGGTGCGTCGACGACCTTCAATCTGATGCAACTGTTCCAGCAGCAATACCGCATCATCGGTTCGTTCGGCGCCTCCATGCGCAACATCCGTGAAAGCCTCGATAAGATGGCGTCCGGCATGCTTCCGGTCATCGATACCGAGGTGACGATCGAGAACTTCGAGCACGGTCTTGCGCGCCTTGAAAGCCGCCAGGTGTTCGGGAAAATCGTGGTCACGCTTTGAACAGGTCGACCCGTTCGTTCAAGCGTACGCTTCGAGCGCGCGCGCACAGCGCATTTTGGCACTCGCGCCAGGCGATCCACGCCGTGCTCGGCCATGCGGTCGTCCTGCTGATGAACCTGATGCGCCACGCCGACCGCAAGCGTACGGCGAATGCCGTGGCGCTGATCATGCGAAGGCTCGGCCCGTGGCTGCCGAGCATCGCGTCGCCCGCGAGAATCTCGTCGCCGCATTTCCCGAGAAATCGCCGCAGGAGATCGAGGCGATACTCTCCGGCTCCTGGGACAATCTCGGCCGCGTCGCCGCGGAGTTCCTGCACCTCGACCGGATCACCATCCTCGATATGGATAATCCGACCGACGCCGACGTCACCTACGATCGCGGCTCGGTCGAGCGGATGCAGGTAATTCAACAGCCCGGCCCGCGGCTGGTGTTCGGCACGCATCTTGGAAACTGGGAATTGCCTGCACGGTTCGCCCGCTACTACGGGATCGATAGCACGGTGCTTTATCGCCCCCCCAACATTCGTGCGATCTCCGACGCGATCGTCGAGTTGCGCGCCGGCTGCATGGGCACGCTGGTGCCGTCCGGATTCGATGCTCCGGTCCGCATGGCGCGAGCGCTTGAGCGCGGCGAAAAAAGTGGAATGCTGGTCGATCAGTATGACTCGCGCGGCGTGCAGATCACCTTCTTCGGCCGCCGCTGCAAAGCGTCGCCACTGATCGCACAGCTTGCGCGCCATCTCGAGTGCCCCATCCACGGCGTGCGCGTGGTCCGCCAAGCCGATCGAAACAAGTTCTGGGCCGAGGTTACCGGTCCGATCGAGCCGGTGCGTGACGCCGAGGGCAAGATCGACATCGCCGGCACCACCCAGGTTATCGCCAATGTGGTCGAATCCTGGGTGCGCGAGCACCCGGACCAGTGGCTGTGGCAGCACCGCCGCTGGCGGTGATGCGTGGTCTACCGGCCCGTCTTGATCCGCGTCCACAGCCGGTTGAGGATCCGCACCGTCGCCGCGTCGTGCGCGTTGACCGTGTAGAGCCGGCTCATCATCGCCGTATCAGGATAGATCGTGCGGTCTTCGAGTATGTCCTTATCGATGAATTTCTGGCTCCCAAGGTTGCCGTTGGCGTAGGAGATGAAATTCGAGTTGCGGGCTGCGACCTCGGGCGTCTGCAGGAAGTTGATGAACTCGTGCGCCTCGGCGACATTCTTTGCGTCGCGCGGGATCGCGAGATTGTCGAACCAGAGCTGTGCGCCTCCTTGGGAATCGAATAGGCGATCTGCACGCCGTTCTTCGCCTCCGCGGCGCGCTTCTGCGCCTGTTTGACGTCGCCCGAGAAGCCGACCGCGAGGCAAATCTCGCCGGTCGCGAGCGCATTGAGATATTCGGACGAGTGGAATTTGCGCACCAGCGGCCGGATCGACGTCACCAAGTCGGCGGCCTTCTTCAGCTCCGGCTCGCTGGTGGAATTGGGATCGAGGCCGAGATAGCGCAGCGCCGCCGGCAGGATGTCGTCGGCGGAATCGAGCATATGGATGCCGCAATCCTTGAAGCGCGCGAGGTTCTCCGGTTTGAACACCACGTCCCAGCTGTCGATCTTCGCATCGCCGCCAAGCACCTCGCGCGCCTTGGCTACGTTGTATCCGATACCGGTCGTGCCCCACATGTAGTTCACGGCGTGGACATTGCCGGAATCGTATTTGGCGAGACGCTGCGTGACCTCCGGCCAGAGATGCACCAGGTTCGGCAGCTTCGATTTGTCGAGCGGACGGAAAATCTTCGCCTTGATCTGGCGCTCGAGGAAATATCCGGTCGGCGCCACCACGTCATAACCGGAACGGCCGGCGAGGAGCTTGGCCTCGAGCATATCGTTGGTATCGAACGTGTCGTAACGGATCTTGATCCCGGTGCTGTTGGTGAACGCTTCAAGCACCGCCGGGTCGATATAGTCGGACCAGTTGTAGACGTTGAGCACCTGCTGGCCCTTCTGCTGTGCAGCGGACGGAGCGGCGGCGAACGAGGCGGCAACGACCAAGGATGCGACAAGGAAAAGCGCTCGGCGCATGGAAAAATGCCCTCCAAAGAATTGGTGGCCCGGCTAGTGTCCCGATTCCGAAGTTCGTACCATTTCGCAGCGGCCGCCTATACGAACTTCGGAATCGAAGGACACTAGCAACTCATTGAATCTAGTGTGGCTTTGGTTCAGAAGTCCGCATGTCGGACTCGCCGCGAGAATGATGCGGACTTCTGAACCGCCACACTAGGATTCAGTCGGCAGGCCCGCGGCTTTCCACGCGAGGATGCCGCCAGCCAGGTGCGATGTGTAGGGATAGCCCCGCTCCTGCGCGGCCAGCGACGCGGTCACCGAGCGGCGACCAGAGCGGCAGGCGAACACTACCTGCTTTCCTTGCGGATCGGGAATCGCCGCCGGGTCGAAATTCGACAACGGCACCACCACGGCGTCCGGATAACGCTCCACTGCGATCTCGTTCGGCTCGCGCACATCGACGAGCAGCATTCGCCCTTCCGTGAGGCCGCGCGCCACCTCTTCCACGGTCAGATTGGCGACCCGAGGATCGCCGCCCGACGGATCGGACATAACGGAACTCCTGCACCACGGCGTGGCGAAATCCGCCTGCGCCCCTCTCAAAACTTGGGCTCATCGTAGACCGGCTTGCCGCCGAGCAACAGCCGTTTGATAGCGGCGCGCCCGGATGGCGCGACTGACGCAACCACCGATACCTGGCCCTCGTTGCGGGAACGCTCGATCGCCTTGCCCTCGTCCTGCGGCACGAAATAGCGCTCGATACCGTAGTTGACGTGCAGCCGCTCGCAGAACAGCCGATGGGTCGAACCGCAGTTCGCCCCGCCGGTGGCGCGGCCGCGGATCAAGACTTCGCCGTCCGCAACCGGAACCGGCGCGGCGTGGACCGACACGGCTTCGTAAAAATCGCCCTTGCGTGCGAGCTTGACGAAGACCGGCGTGCCGCGACCTTGGCTCGGCGTGTCCTTGAGGTCACCGGCGGGCAGGTTTGTGATGTCATAGGTGAGCACGACGTAGTCGCCGCGCAGCAAGTCCCGCGGATCGACTGGTCTCGTCTGCAGCGTGACCTCGCTCCCCTCGCGCAGAACACGGACGCGGTCATAGACCATCAGGCCAACCAGCACGACCTGGATCAGGGCCGCGAGCGCGAAGAAAATCGGCCGCGGGATCGAGCTCAATAGCGTTCTGAGGACGCCGATCATCGGCGCCCTCTGCCGATCATGCGGCCAAGCAGGCTCGCCAGCGCCACCGCGACAAGGCCGGCCACCGCCAGGAACACTGCCCGCCGCAACAGCGAGCCTTGCACCGCCCAGGTGACGGCGGCGATCGTAGCGGCAAGCCCGAGCCAGCCGGCGACGATGCGCGGACGCACGTCATCGAGCATGCCGGATACCACCAGGCAAAGCATCGCGGACAGCGCCAGCGCATAGGACAACCAAGGCTCCTCGCCCGCAGCGGTCGGGATCAAGCCCGACGCCACGACAAGCGCTCCGGTGATCGACAAAGCTGCGAGCACCGGCCCGGCGCGTTGCGCAGCGACCGCGGCCGCGAAGGCCGATATGATGGCCACGGCGGCGATCCCGAGCGACAAATATGGCAGGTTCGGGGTCACCGGCCGCAGGATCTCGGCGATCACGCCGGCAAGCCCGATGGCGAGGCCGAACGCGCCGTAAGTGGAAAGCGTGAGCCCGAATGCGCGCACCGCGACGCCGCGTCGCGTCGTTAGCAAGAGCCCTGCCCCGACCATGAGCGACACGATTGCGACAACGGTGAAGTTCGGGCTGCCGATGCGCCCCTGCACCATGCCAAAGCCGGCGAGGACGGCGCCCGCAAGAGCTGCGACCGCGATCAGATGGCGCGATGCCGCGGTGTTCCAGGCCAGCGCCAGCATTGCGCCGATCAGCGAGAAAATCGCGAACGGTGGATGCACATTCGCGGTTTCGTCGATGCGCATGCCGCTCCAGGCGCAGCCGGCGGCGAGTGCGACCGCGAGCGCGCTGTGGGATCCGGTCAGCGCCGCGGCGGCGAGCGCGCCTGACGCCCACAGCAGCAGGCCACCCGCGAAATCGTCGCCGAGGTGATACATCTGCCCGACGAGCGCGATCGCCGCGCCGAAGATGATCGAGCCGACGCCGGCGGAGAGATCAGCAAGATGGGTGCGCTCGGCGCGATCGAACAGCGCACCCGCGCCATAGGCTCCGACGATGCCGGCCAGCAGGATCGCGAAGCGCAGCGGCCGCGCGATGGCGGTCCAGTTCGCCGCGATGAAGGCGAGAAAGGCTGCGGCGATCAACAGGCCGCCGACGATGCCGACCACCGTGGCAATGGTGATGCCTTCCGGCACCGGGCGCAGCGTCGCGCGGATGGCGTCCGCGGATTTCGGCGGCAGCAAGCCTTCGGCTTGCCACCGTGTGAGATCCGCCTCCAGCCGTTCCCGATAGGCCCGTTCCGACATCCCCGATCCCGTCGACCTTTAGTCGCGGCACATCTTACGCCAGACCAGCGCCGACGGCGTCAACTTGCTCTTGCCCTGCAAACAAAACAACGGTTCCACAACCGGTCTAGTGTCCCGATTCCGAAGTTCGTACCATTTCGCAGCGGCCTCTTATACGGAAGGACACTAGCAACTCTTTGAATCTAGTGTGGCTTTGGTTCAGAAGTCCGCATGTCGGACTCGCAGCGAGAATGATGCGGACTTCTGAACCGCCACACTAGGCCTAGACCGTCACCTGCGTTCCGACCTCCATCACCCGCCCGGTCGGAATCTGGAAGAAGTCTGTGGCATCGGTGGCCGACTTCGCGAGCTCGAGGAACAATTGGTCCTGCCATTTCGGCATGCCCGAATGGGCGGCCGCCTTGATGGCGCGCCGCGACAGGAAGAATGACGTCGACATAATGTCGAAGGTCCAGCCGTGCTTGCGTGCGATCGCGAGCGCTCTCGGCACGTTTGGCTCATCCATAAATCCATATTTGAGGGTCACGCGGCTGAAGAGATCGGATACCGGCGTGATCGTCACACGTTCGCTCTGCGGAACGCGCGGCGTATCGGCGAAGATGATGGTGAGGATGACGTTATGCTCGTGCAGCACCTTGTTGTGCTTAAGGTTGTGAAGCAGTGCAGTCGGTGCAAACTCGGGGTCGCTGGTCAGGAAGACGGCGGTGCCGGGCACGATATGCGGCGGCTTCTTTTCCAGGCTGTGCACCAACGATTCCAGCGGCACCTCGGTGCGGCGGGTCTTCTGCATCAGGATGCCGGTGCCACGACGCCAGGTCATCATCACGAGCACGATGACCGCGCCGAACGCAACGGGCAACCACGCGCCCTCGCCGAGCTTCATCAGCGACGCAAGCAGAAACGTCCCGTCGGTGACTGCGAACGGGCTGATCAGCAATGCAGCCGACCAGAGCTGCCAGTGCCACATCTTCCAGATGACGATGAAAGCCAGTAGCGTCGCCATCAAGCTGGTCGCGGCCACGGCAAGAACATAAGCCCCCGCCAGATCGCTCGATGTCCGGAACAATCCCACCAGCAGCAGCACGCCGATCAGCAGCAGAATGTTCACGCGCGGCATGTAGATCTGGCCGTACAGCGCGGCCGAGGTGTGGCGGATTTCCAGCCGTGGCAACAATCCGAGTTGGATCGCCTGGTGCGTAATCGAATAGGCCCCGGTAATGACCGCCTGGCTGGCGATGACGGTGGCGGCCGTTGCCAGCACAACCATCGGCAACAACAACACGTCGGGTACCAGGCGGTAGAAGGGATTCTCAATCGCTTCCGGATGAGCAAGCACAAGCGCGCCTTGTCCGAAATAGTTGATGAGCAGCGACGGCAGGACGAGATAGAACCAGGCGGTCTGTATCGGCTTACGTCCGAAATGGCCCAAGTCCGCGTAGAGCGCCTCGCTGCCTGTGACCACCAGGAACACTGCCCCGAGCGTGATCAGACCGATCAAGCCGTTGCCGGCAACAAAAGTGACCGCATAATACGGGTTGATCGCCATCAGTACGCTGGGATCATCGGCGATGTGCAGACCGCCGGTGAGCGCCATAGCAATGAACCAGAGGATCGTGATCGGTCCGAACAACACTGCGACCTTGCCGGTGCCGCGAGACTGCACCGCGAACAACGCGACCAGCAATGCGATGGTGATCGGAAGCACGTAGGACTCGAACGCCGGTGTCGCGATCTTCAAGCCTTCGACCGCCGATAATACTGACAAGGCCGGCGTAATCAGGGACGAGCCGTAGAACATAGCGGCGCCGACGATACCGAGCGTCAGCACAACCGCGGAACGCCGCCCGACCGCACGAAACGCCAAAGCCGTGAGTGACAGCGTTCCACCCTCGCCGTTATTGTCCATGCGCAGCAGCAGGACGATGTATTTGAGGGTCACGACGATAATCAGCGACCAGACGATCAGCGAAAGGACGCCGAGCACGATCTCGCGTGTGACAGGCCCACCCCCCTGCGCGGCAACCAGGGCCTCGCGAAAGGCATAAAGAGGACTTGTGCCAATATCGCCATAGACCACGCCGACGCTGCCCAGCGTCAGTGCCCAAAAGCTCGCCCGTTCATGCGATGCTGCTTCGGTAGGCGTGTGGGCCCCCGGGGAGGCGGCCGTACCGTTGGCTGTATTGTCCATGGGGCTTGGGGCTGTTCCGCCTAATGCAGAGACGGCGCATTACATCACGGCTACAGGAGAAGCAATACGATCAACGTCGCTTGGTTCCGACGGCCTTGACGACCAGCGGCAACCGTTGCAGCGAAATTTCGCGAATTATGGCTGATAGTTTTGTGGAATTGGTGGCTCTTCACGCATCAACGTGATGGTCACGCGGCGATTGGCGGCAATATACGGGTCGTCCGGGAACAGCGGCTGGGTGTCGGCGCGGCCTGCTATCATGAAAAATTTCGCGCTCGGAACGCCCTCGGTCTCAAGCTGCTTGCGCACCGCATTGGCACGATCGGCCGACAACTCCCAGGGGCCATAGTTCGGCCGCGGCGGCAGCCTGGAGGCCGATGTATGACCTGCAACCGAGATCCGGAACGGCATCGCTCGCAGCGGACCGGCGAGGCGGCGGATGACCTGGCGGGTACGTTCATAGGGCTCCCGCTCGCCTTCCGGAAACATCGAGCGCCCGTTCTGGTCGACGATCTCGATGTTGAGGCCCTGCCGGGTCTCCTCGATGATGATGTTCTTGGAGATCTCGCTGATCTCCGGCATGTCCTGCAGCGCCTGCCGCAATGAGGCCGCCGCCAGCGCGAAGTTGCGGTCGTTGTCGAACTTGCCGCCTTGAGCTTGCTGGCTGCCGCGATTGTCTTCCGTCGGGTTGGCGGATGCCTCCTCGGGCGGGATCGGCGCCGCATTCTTGAGCTTGGGCCGCGTCGGCAACCCGGGCATTTCGATAACCCCGGAATAACGGACCTTATCCTGAACGCCGAACGCCTCCCGCATGGAGCCGGCGACAACCTGCAGCTTCTGGGAATCCTGGGTCGAGAACGCCACCAGCATCACGAAGAAGCTGACCAAGAGCGCCATCAAATCCGCGAAGGTGACGAACCAGCCGTGCCCGCCGTGTGCTTCCTTGCGCCGCGCCATCGCCGTCCCCGTTCTCGGATCGCTGCGGCATTATGCCGGAACGGGCTCCGGTTCCTCCTGGTGGCGATGCTTCTCCGGCAGATAAGCGAGCAGCATCTCGCGCACGAGCGTCGGGCTCTTCGCCTCGCGGATCATCATGATCCCGTCGATGATGAGCGTGCGGTTGATCTCCTCATCGACCAGCTTGAGGTGCAGCTTGTCGGCGATCGGCAGGCACAGGAGATTGGCACCGCCGCACCGTAGAACGTCGCAAGCAGCGCGACCGCCATGAACGGACCGAGCTTCGACGGATCGGTCATGTTGGCGAACATCTGCACCATGCCGATGAGCGTTCCAATCATCCCGAACGCCGGCGCGCAGTCGCCGATCGCGCGATAGATCTTCTGCCCTTCGTCGAGATGCGTGAGGAAGTTGTCGCGATCGCGCTCGAGGTTGTCGCGAATGAAGGTGTTGTCGTAGCCATCCGCGATGAAGCGGATGCCCTTGGCGAGGAACGGGTCCTCGATCTCGACCTTTTCCAGCCCGACCGGCCCCTGCTTGCGGGCGATCTCGGCGAGGCCGGCGATCTCGTCAACGAGCTCACGCTGCGTCATGCGCCGCAACGTGAACGCGTATTTCGCGCCAAGCGGCAGTCCGTGAAAGATCGATGACAGCGGAAAGCGGATCAGGGTTGCCGCAAACGACCCGCCGAAGATCACGATCGCGGCGTGATAATCGACGAACATCCGAAGGTCGCCGCCCATTAGAATCAGGGCGGCCATCACGATCATTCCGACCAAAATGCCGAGAGTCGTAGCGATATCCATTGACCAACCCACCCGCACGCGAACGCGCGCCCCGGAAGCGCTGGTATGAAGCTAACGCGGACGCTTTAAGGGACGGTTACTGGATACTAACTTTACGGAAATGGCTGCCCGGCAGACCGTACCAAGTGACGGCAGCGGTCATTTCTGAGGTGTTTTGGCGGATTTGCCATCGTGCTCCGACCATGCTCCTAAATGGTCCAGGACCAGGGAGAAATACCATGCGCGAGATCGGCCACTTCGTCGGGGGCAAGGAGGTGAAGGGCGCGTCCGGGCGGACCGGCGATGTATTCAATCCGAACACCGGCGAGGTCCAGGCCAGCGTTGCCCTCGCGGCCAAGGCCGAGATGGAACAGGCGATCACCAACGCCGAGGCGGCGCAGCCGGCATGGGCCGCGACCAATCCGCAGCGGCGCGCCCGCGTGATGTTCAAATTCCTCGAGCTCATCCAGAAGGATGTCGACAACCTCGCCAAGCTCCTGTCCTCCGAGCACGGCAAGACGTTTTCCGACTCCAAAGGCGATATCCAGCGCGGCGTCGAGGTGGTTGAGTTCGCCTGCGGCATCCCGCATCTGATGAAAGGCGAGTACACCGAAGGTGCCGGGCCAGGAATCGACCTCTACTCAATGCGGCAACCGCTCGGCGTGGTCGCCGGCATCACGCCGTTCAATTTTCCCGCGATGATCCCGATGTGGAAGTTCGCGCCCGCCCTCGCCTGCGGCAATGCGTTCATCCTCAAGCCGTCCGAGCGCGATCCGTCGGTGCCGATGCGGCTCGCGGAACTTCTGGTCGAAGCCGGATTGCCGGCAGGCGTGCTCAATGTCGTGAATGGTGACAAGGAGGCTGTCGACACGCTGCTGACCGATCCGCGCGTGAAGGCGATCGGCTTTGTCGGCTCGTCATCAATCGCGGAATACATCTTTGCGACCGGCTCCGCGCACGGGAAACGCGTGCAATGTTTCGGCGGCGCCAAGAACCACATGATCGTCATGCCGGACGCCGACATGGACCAGGCGGTCGATGCGCTGATCGGCGCCGGCTACGGCTCCGCCGGCGAGCGCTGCATGGCGGTCTCGGTCGCGGTGCCGGTCGGCAAGAAGACGGCCGACACGCTGATCGAGAAGCTCATCCCGCGCGTCGAGAGCCTCAAGATCGGCCCTTCGACCGACACCGCGGCGGATTATGGCCCAATGGTGACGCGCGCGCACCTCGACAAGGTGAAAAATTATGTCGATCTCGGCATCAAGGAAGGCGCGATGCTACGGGTCGACGGGCGCAATTTCAGGCTGCAAGGCTACGAGAACGGCTTCTTCATGGGCGGCTGCCTATTCGACGACGTGACGCCCGACATGCGCATCTACAAGGAGGAGATTTTCGGCCCTGTGCTTTCGGTCGTGCGCGCAAAGGACTACGAGGAAGCCGTGCGGCTTCCCTCCGAGCATGACTACGGCAACGGCGTCGCGATCTTCACGCGCGACGGCGATGCGGCGCGCGACTTCACCAGTCGCGTCAACGTCGGCATGGTAGGGGTGAATTTTGCGATCCCGGTACCGCTCGCCTACTATACATTCGGCGGCTGGAAGCGTTCCGGATTCGGCGACCTCAACCAGCACGGCCCGGACTCGATCCGCTTCTATACCAAGACCAAGACCGTCACCGCACGCTGGCCGTCCGGCACCAAGGGCGGCGCCGAATTCGTCATCCCGACGATGAAATGACACCCATGTCCGAATACCAGCTTTACTGCTTTGCCCAATCCGGCAACGCCTATCGCGTCGCGTTGATGCTCAACGTCATCGGCGCGGACTGGGAGCCGATCTTCGTCGATTTCTTCGGCAAAGGCGTGCAACGCACGCCCGAGTATCGCGAAAGCGTCAACGAGATGGGTGAAGCGCCCGTGCTCGTCCATGGCGCGAGGAAGCTCAGCCAATCGGGCGTCTGTCTCACGTATCTGGCTGATCGCTCGGGCAAGTTTCGTCCCGAGACCGACGACGAGAAGCTCGAAGCGCTGCGCTGGATCATCTTCGACAACCAGAAGGTCAACGGCTTCCTCGGACCGTATCGCTTTCTGCGTACGCTAGCCCGCCCGCCCGGCGATCCTACCGTGCTCGCGTTCCTCAAGGGTCGGATCGACAATAACCTCGCGATTGTCGACAAGCGCCTCGCATCGCGGCCATACATCCTGGGCGACCGGCCGACCATCGCCGATCTATCGCTCGTCGGCTATCTCTACTATCCGCCGGATGAGTTCGGCTTCGACGTCGCCGGCGCGCATAAGAACATTGCGCACTGGCTCGAGCGCATCAAAGCGCTGCCGGGCTGGCAGCATCCGTATGAACTGATGCCGGGACATCCCCTGCCCGGTCGGTAGCGCAACTGTCGAATTCTTGGTTATCTTCGCCAGCCCAAACTTGGTTCTGCTGAATCCGGGCGCGCAAGGCCTAACTCACGCACGCGCCTTTGGCGGCGCTGTTGCGGCACTGGCAGCGCGGCGGCCGTTCGAGCATCGAGACCGTCACCGTGGTGATGCGGTTCTTGCGCACGACGATTTCGCACAGCACTACCTGACTGCGGCCGCTGCCCTCCGCCGAGAGCTGCGTCGTGCCCGCCCGTTGCTTGAGCACGGCGACGCCCTTCCGCACCGGTTCAAGTTTTTGCGAATCGAGAAACAGCGACGGCAAACGTTGCGATGCCGCCGGAACCGTCCTGATCTCGACATAGCCGGTGTCGCCCTGGAGATTGCAACCGGTAAGCGCCAGGCACCCCACGACAGCACCCATTCCTGCAATGCGCATGCTCACGCGCCCGGCGGCTTGATTCCGCCGATCAGACGTTTGAGCTGGTCGTTGGCGTCGCGAATATCCTGGGTCAGGCGCTGGATGACTTCGAGCGCCTTCTGCGCCTGCCGGATCTGCACGAGCTCGTCGACGAAATCCTCGTTCGCCTGCAATGTGCGCAAGAGGTCCGCAAACTCTTTGCGCGCGACCGACAGCTCGTCGTTGGCGCGCTCGGTGTCGGCGCGCAGGCGCCGCCACTGGTCGGTGAGGAACTGGCGCTCCTCCGGACGAAAGCGGGTATCGTGTTCGAGCATCCGCAGCTTCTCGCGGGCGTGCGCGAGGGCGCGTGCGCCGAGCTGCGAGACCGTGCCGTTGTCCGACACCGCGCCAAGCGCCGTGCCGACGAGCGCACGCAGCTCCTCGATCTCTTTGCGGGCGCGCTCGACATTGGTCCAGCGGTTGACCGCACTCGTGCTCTCTTCGATCCGCTTGTTGAGCTGCGGAATGCTGTTCTTGAACTGCTCGAGCTGCCGGGAGAATTCCTCAACCGGCGTAATTGCATCGGGCGTTGGCGTTTGTGTTTGCGCTGAACACGGGAACGTCGACCACAGCATCAGCGCTGCAATCGCAAACAACGCGAACGGCTTCCAGTGGCCATTGCCAAAGGCTGATCGAGACATGAGGACCTCCCCGCAAGCTCGCGGTCAGTACGTTCTGACACTATGACGGAAGTGCGGCGCCCGGCGACGGACAGCCGCGACAACTTTGGTTTGGTGGGCTAGTGGTCCGATTCTAACATTCGCATCGCCTTCTCAGCGGGCGACTTTGCGAATGTTAGAATCAAAGGACCACTAGCAAATATAAGCTGCTAGTGGAGTTTTGGATTTGACATTCGCTTTGGGAGTCTGCGGTCAACGGGATAGCGAATGTCAAATCCACTCCACTAGTTCAGCCGGGCCGGACGTCCGCCGTCATCGGCCGGCGAGGCTGGCGGCGTTGGCGCTGTTTCCGCCGTCGCTGCCGGCGGCGGAGCCGCCGTGGGCTGCGGCGACTTGGCGGCAGCGTCGGCGCGCTCGTGCTTGCGGTAAGCGATCACGCCAAAAGGCAGGCTCGCCAGATAGATCAATGTCCCGGTCGCCAGCACGACCCACGGGTACGCGATCAGCAGCGCGAAGAACGCTACCACCATCACGAACACCGGCAGCACCATTTCCGGCGCCACCCGCTTGCCGACGCGCTTGCCGGAGAACACCGGCAGGCGCGACACCATCAGGATTGCGATGGCGAGCGTATAGAGGAGCACGAACGGCGCCAGAAGGCTGAACTTCGGCATTCCGAGGAAGTAGAGGTAGATCGGCAGCAGGACGGCGATGGCGCCACCCGGTGCCGGCATGCCGACAAAGAAGTTCGCCGCCCACGCCGGCCGGTTCGGGTCGTCGATCATCACGTTGAAGCGCGCAAGCCGCAGCCCCGCGCAGATCGCGAGCACCATTGCCGCGATCCAGCCGGCATTGCCAAGCTCCTGCAGTCCCCAGAAATAGAGGATCAAGGCCGGTGCAACGCCAAAATTGAAGAAGTCGGCAAGGCTATCGAGCTCGGCGCCGAAGCGCGACGTGCCCTTGAGCATGCGCGCGACCCGGCCGTCGATGCCGTCGAGCATGGCAGCGAACACGATCGCCGCCACCGCCCATTCAAGCTTGCCTTCAATGGCGAGACGAACACCCGTCAAGCCAGCGCAGAGCGCGAGCAGCGTAATGAGATTCGGCAGCAGCGTGCGCACCGGAATGGCCCGGAAGCGGCGCCGCCGTTCACCTGGCCGCAGGGGCTCAAAGGGCGAAGATACCATCTACGCAATATAGCGAATTGCGGCCTAACCCGCCATGGCGGCGGTGGGCCGCAATTAACTTTTTGAAGTGGCGTCAGCCGACCCGGAACGTCAGCTCCCGCGCGCCGCCGGGGCGCAACTCGGCGACAACGGTCTCGCCGGCGATTGCGGTCTGCCCTTCCGCCACCAGCGGCCGCGTCCCTTCGGGCAGATAGACATCCACGCGCGACCCGAACCGGATCATGCCGATGCGCTCGCCGGCAGCAACGCTGGTACCCGGACGCGTGAAGCAGACGATACGCCGTGCCACCAGCCCGGCGATCTGGATGACGCCGATGCGAACATTTCCTGACGTGATGACGAACGAGTTGCGCTCATTGTCCTCGCTCGCCTTGTCAAGGTCGGCACTGACAAAGGCACCCTTTCTGTAGACGATCTTGTCGATGCGGCCGCTCACGGGGCTGCGGTTCACGTGGCAATTGAACACGCTCATGAAGATCGACACGCGCGGCAGTGGGCGATCCCCAAGCCCAAGCTCGATCGGCGGCACCGCATTGATGATCTTGCTGACGAGGCCGTCGGCGGGCGCGACGACGAGCCCGTCGCGCATCGGCGTGACCCGCTCCGGATCACGGAAGAAATAGGCGCACCAGACCGTCAGCACCGCTCCGATCCAACCGAGCGGAGTCCAAATCCAGAACAGGATCAGGCTCGCCAATGCGAACGCGCCCACGAAGGGGAAACCCTCACGGTTGATGGGCGCAAGCTGGGAGCGGATCGAAGCGACAACTGACATTGCATGTCCTTGACGTACCGGCGTGATGCGGACCTTATTCCGCAGCGTCGGCCCGCACCACCGAAGACTCCGGCGGCGGTTCGCTGGGGGCATCGGCAGCCGGCTCCTCGACCAGCGGCGGATTACGGTTCCGCGCCACCGGCCCATCGTCGACCATCGCGAGCGTCTCGCGCGCAGCCTCGGCCTCGCGCTGCCGGTTCCACATGCTGGCGTAGAGCCCGCCCTTGGCAAGCAGCTCATAATGCGTGCCGCGTTCGGCAATCGCGCCCTCATTAAGGACGATGATCTCGTCGGCGCCGACGATCGTGGACAGTCGGTGCGCAATCACCAGCGTGGTCCGGTTGGTCGAGACCCGATCGAGTGCGTCCTGGATTTCGTTCTCGGTATGACTGTCGAGCGCGGAGGTGGCCTCGTCGAGCAGCAGGATCGGCGGCGATTTCAGGATCGTCCGCGCAATCGCCACGCGCTGCTTCTCGCCGCCCGAGAGCTTTAGCCCACGCTCACCGACCTCCGTTTCGTAGCCTTTGGGGGAGAGCCGGATGAAGCCGTCGATCTGCGCCAGCCGCGCGGCCTCCTCGACCTCCTCGTCGGTCGCGGCCCAGCGGCCATAGCGGATGTTGTAGCGGATGGTGTCGTTGAACAGCACCGTATCCTGCGGGACCATGCCGATGGCGGCACGCAGCGACGTCTGCGTGACGTCGCGGATATCCTGCCCGTCGATCTCGATGCGGCCGCTCCGCACTTCGTAAAAGCGATAGAGCAGTCGCGACACCGTCGACTTGCCGGCGCCCGACGGGCCGACGATCGCAACGGTGTGACCAGCCGGCACGCTGAAACTTAGCCCCTTGAGGATCGGGCGGTCGGGATCGTAGGCGAAGTGAACATTCTCGAAACGGATCGCGCCATACGCCACTTTGAGGGGTTGCGCGCCAGGCTTGTCCTCGATCTCGGGCTTGCGTGCGAGAATCGAGAACATCGTCTCGATGTCGATCACCGCCTGCTTGATCTCGCGATAGACCATGCCCATGAAGTTCAAGGGCTGGTAGAGCTGGATCATCATCGCGTTGATCATCACGAAATCGCCGACGGTATTGTGGCCTTGCTGAATGCCGTAGGCGACCATCACCATGCAAACCGCGAGCCCGATGGTGAAGATCGTCGCCTGTCCGGCATTGAGCACCGCGAGCGAGACATAGGCTTGGACGCTCGCCTCTTCGTAGCGCTCCATGGAGACATCATAGCGACGCGCCTCGCGCTCCTCGGCGCTGAAATACTTCACTGTCTCGTAATTGAGCAGCGAGTCGATCGCCTTCACGTTGGCGTCGGTGTCGCTGTCGTTCATGCGCCGGCGGATGCCGATGCGCCACTCGGTCGCCAGATAGGTGAATACCGTGTAGGCGATGACGGTGAGGATGATCACGACGACGTAGCGCCAGTCGAACTGATAGAGCAGCACGCCGATGATCATCGCAAGCTCGATGACCGTCGGCACCGCCTGCATGATCACCATGCGCACGATCGTCTCGATCGCTGTGCGGCCCCGCTCGAGCACGCGGGTGAGGCCGCCGGTCTTGCGCTCCAGATGGAAGCGCAAAGAAAGCTGGTGCATGTGCTCGAAAACGAGATAGGCGAGCCGGCGCACCGCGTGCATCGACACCTTGGCGAAGACGCCGTCGCGCATCTGCGTCAGCACCGCCATCAGGATGCGCGACCCGCCATAGGCGATCGTCATCATGATCGGCACCGCGACCACCCAAACGAGCCACGAGGACGCCGCGACCGGCGCGGTGTCCTGCCCGGTCAGCGCGTCGACGGCCCATTTGAAGGTGAATGGCACCGCGATGGTGGCGAGCTTCGCCAGCAGCAGGAGGACCATCGCGATCAGCACACGGAGCTTGAGATCGCGGCGCTCGGACGGCCAGATATAGGGCCACAGTCCGGCCAGGATCTTGAGCAGCGAGCCGCCTTGGTCGGCGGAAAGCTCGCGCTTCAAGGCGCGGACAGATCGGAAGGTACCATCACTCATTTAGGGGGCCCGGCTCAGGACGGGCCGCAGAAGAGCACCGTCACGCCCTATTCATATAGAATTCTTTCACTTTGCAACCAGTGTGGCGGTTAAGAAGTCCGCAACATTGTTGCAGAAACTCCGTATTGCGGACTTCTTAACCTAAGCCACACTGGAATCAATGAGTTGCCAGTGTTCTCGTACAAGAGGCAGCCAGGAGGCCGTACGAACTTCCGAGTCGGAACGCCAGCCCCGGGCGAATGTTGCCAACCACGATGCCGGTTTGCGGCCGGATATGCCACACCGGCGCCGTCAACACCCGCTAGTGTGGCGGTTCAGAAGTCCGCAGACTTCTGAACCAAAGCCACACTAGATTCATAGAGTTGCTAGTGTCCTTCGATTCCGAAGTTCGTATAGGAGACTGCTGCAAAATGGTACGAACTTCGGAATCGAAGGACACTAGCATACCTTGACGCTCCTCCACCTCCGGGCCACATGCAATCCATGAGCACATTGAAAGCTATTTGCGTTTATTGCGGTTCCGGCCCTGGCAGTAATCCCAAATTCGTCGAGTCCGCCCGTCGCTTCGGCCGGATATTGGCCGAAAGCAACATCGGCCTGATCTATGGCGGCGGCTCGATCGGCCTGATGGGCGCGATTGCTGAAGCCGTTGTCGATCATGGCGGCCGCGTCACCGGCATCATCCCGGACTTCCTCAAGGCCCGCGAGAAGATGTTCCGGCGCGCCCAGGAGATCATCGTCACGCGCGACATGCACGAGCGTAAGCGCCTGATGTTCGAGCGCGCCGACGCCTTTGTCGCGCTCCCGGGCGGCATCGGGACACTGGAGGAACTGGTCGAGCAATTGACCTGGGCCCAGCTCGGCCGCCACAAGAAGCCAATCCTGATTGCCAACGTCGACGGCTTCTGGGATCCGCTCTGTGCGCTGTTCGACCACATGCGCGCAATGCATTTCATCCGCGCCGGCCTCAGCGTCTCCCCAGTGGTGGTCGATCGCGTGGAAGCCATCCTGCCGGCGTTGCAGGACGCCACGCGTCATGTCACCGAGGGCGAGAAGGAAATGACGACGGTCGAACCGGAGCGGCTTTAGGCGCCAGCGGGAATCCAGAATCGTTATTGAGCTTGGTCGGCGCTTGCGCGGGGGACGAGCGGAGAAATTACCGGCACGCCGTCGCGCGCCGGCGTGTAAGGCCCAAGGCTTGCAGCAACGTCGGCGACCCAGCCGGCCGGCGCGATCCGCCTGAACGATACTTTATCGCGCGTAAGCTTCTCCTTGAGGAACGTCTCCTGCACGCGCGAGAACATTAGCGCGACCGGCAAGTCCTTGGCGACGGAGTTGAAGAAGCCCACCGAGACCGCTCCGCCAATCACGTTGAGACGGTTAGTGGCGAGATGACCGCCATGTCGCTCGAGGTCCCGCTCATTTCGAGCTGCACGTCGACGCCGGCGTCGCGGTAATAACCCTTCTCCAGCGCGATATTAGAGCGGCGCGCCCGAAAGCGATGGATTATCGCCGACGGTGACCTTGGGAAGCGACTGGCCGGTTGCTGCCGACGACAAGACGGCGAGCGTGGCAATGATCATAGGAAGCTTCATTGGGCATCTCTCACGGAAAATGCTCTCATGCTTGTCGGCAGCCACGCATTCCGTCAAATGCTACAGTTCGCCGCCACCGCACGGAGCGCCACGAAGGACTCTCTCAGCATGTCCGAAGCCGAAGCCAACCCTCGCGGGTCGCGCCGCCGTCCGGTGGTGATCGATTTCCACGCCCACGCCGCGAACAACGAGGTGAACGCCGCGACCTACGACCTTTCGGTTCTTGGACGGTTGCGGGCGAGCGGCGAAGGCTCGGCCATTCATGCAATGCCGGAGGCACATTGGAAGCGGATGACCGATCTTCCAACCCGCCTCGCCGACATGGATACGATGGGCGTCGACATCCAGGTCATCAGCCCGAACATCCTGCACAACTGCACCTATTCACTTCCGGTTGACGAAGCCCTGCGCCTAGAGCAGATCGGCAACGATCACATCGCAGAGACGGTCGCCAAGAAGCCCGACCGTCTGGTCGGGATCGCCTCGGTGCCGTTGCAATCGACCGAGCTCGCAATCAAGGAGATGGAGCGCGCGACCGGCGAGCTTGGCCTCAAGGGTCTCGTCATCGCATCGCGCGCCCACGAGACCGACCTCGGCGACGCGAGCCTGCGCCCGTTTTGGCGCCGGGCGGAAGCGCTCGGCGTGCCGATCTTCATCCACCCTGCCGGCAATCCCGATCCACGGCTGCGCAAGCATTCGATGTTGATCTCGCTCGGTCAGCCGCTGGAGGAAGCCTACGCGCAATGTTCGCTGATCTATGACGGCGTGATGGACGAGTGCCCCGATCTCAAGATCGCGTTCGCGCATGGCGGGGGCTTCATTCCGTATTATTCCGGCCGCTTCGACTGGCTGTACTCGCGCGGCACCACCAAGCAGATCAAAGGGGATATCAGCAGCTATCTGCGTGCGTTCCACTACGAGAGCGTCGTGTTCGATCCCGCGGTGCTGGAGCGCCTCGCCGACAAGGTGAGCACGAGTCACATCATGCTTGGTACCGACTATCCGTTCGGGGAATGGAAGCCGGTGGAGCTGATTAGAAACGCGCGGAGGATTCTGGAGGCGGCGCGCGAAGACATGCTCGGCGCCAATGCGGCGAAGTTTTTGGGGATAGCACTTTAAATCGACAATTCAATCCGTCATCCTGAGAGCGCCGCAGGCGCGTCTCGAAGGATGCACGGCCGAGGCAATTCCTCGTACCGCCGGGCCTGCGCCCCTCGAGGCTCGACCGCCACGCGTTCCCGCACTTCAGGGTGACGGCGCTTGGCCTGCGCCACCATCACGCCGGCGCGCCGCTCTTCACCAGTTTGTACACGATCGAATCCATGAGCGCCTGGAACGAAGCGTCGATGATGTTCGCCGACACGCCGATGGTCGACCAGTGCTCACCGGTCTCGTCCTCGCTCTCGATCAAGACGCGCGTCACTGCCTCGGTGCCGGCATTAAGGATGCGCACGCGGTAGTCGGTAAGCTTCAGACCCTCGATATATTTCTGATACTTGCCGAGATCCTTGCGCAGCGCCACGTCGAGCGCGTTCACCGGACCGTTGCCTTCGGCGGCTGAGATCATGGTCTGCTCGCCGACCTTCACCTTCACCACGGCAAGCGAAACGGTGACGCGCTGGCCGAGCGCATTGTTGCGCTGCTCGACATTGACATCGAATTGCAGCACGTCGAAGAACTCCGGCACCTTGCCGAGCACGCGCCGCGCCATGAGCTCGAACGATGCATCCGCAGATTCATAAGCATAGCCCGCCGCCTCGCGCCGCTTCACCTCATCGAGCAGCGTTCCGACACGCGCATCGCTGCGCTCGACCTTGAGGCCGATGCGGTCGAGCTCCGCGAGCACGTTGGCCCGGCCCGCTTGATCCGACACCGTCACCTTGCGCCGATTGCCGACCGCATCGGGGGCAACGTGCTCATAGGTCGCGGGGTCTTTCATGATCGCGGAGGCATGGATGCCCGCCTTGGTCGCAAACGCATTCTCGCCGACATAGGGCGCGTAGCGATTTGGCGCGCGGTTCAGAATTTCATCGAGCGCGTGCGAGACATGGACGAGACCCGTAAGCTTCTCGTCCGATACGCCGATCTCGAATTTCTCCGCGAACTCGGGCTTGAGCTTCAGCGTCGGGATAATCGACACGAGGTTGGCATTGCCGCAGCGCTCACCGAGTCCGTTGAGCGTGCCCTGGATCTGGCGCGCGCCGGCACGCACGGCTGCCAGCGAATTCGCCACTGCGTGCTCGGTATCGTTGTGCGCATGGATGCCGACATGATCGCCCGGGATGTGCTTCACCACCTCGCCGACGATCGCCTCCACCTCATGCGGCAGCGCGCCGCCATTGGTATCGCACAGCACGACCCAGCGGGCGCCGGCGTCGTAGGCCGTTTTGGCACAGGCGAGCGCATATTTTGGGTTCGCCTTGTAGCCATCGAAGAAGTGCTCGCAATCGAGCAGCACCTCCCTGCCCTTCGCCTTGGCGGTGGCGACGCTGTCACGGATCGACGCGAGGTTCTCCTCATCTGTCGTCTCGAGCGCGACCCGGACGTGATAATCCCAGGACTTCGCGACAAAACAGATGGCGTCGGCCTTCGCATCGAGCAATGCGGCAAGACCAGGATCGTTCGACGTCGAACGGCCGGGCCGGCGTGTCATGCCAAAGGCTGTGAAGGTGGTGTCGAGCTTATGGTCCGTGGAGAAGAGTTCGGTGTCGAGCGGATTCGCGCCGGGGTAGCCGCCCTCGACATAATCGATGCCCAACTCGTCGAGCATGCCCGCCAGCGCGAGCTTGTCGTTGAGCGTGAAGTCGACGCCATTCGTCTGCGCACCATCGCGCAGCGTGGTGTCGAACAGATAAAGGCGTTCGCGGGCCATATCCGTCACCAGAGATAGTAGTTCGACATCAGCGCGACGGCCGTCACCACCGCGACGATTGCGATCGCGATCTTGTGGGTCCGCGTTGGGAATGATTCGTGCGGCATGGCGCGCTCTCAAATCCTAGATGAGCCGATAAATCGTGTAGAGCGTGATCAGCACGGCGGCAGTGATCACGCCGTATTTGAGGACGATGTAATAGAGCCAGTGCTTGGGGAACGGCGTTTCCGGCGGCTTGGTCATCGCGCCTTCTCCTTCGCAGGAAGCTTCTTTTCCATCGTGGTGTTGGCAAGCCATTCGCCGCCGAGCGGCCGTGTATTGCGCATCTGCGGCACGAACCCGCGCTTGCGGAAGAAATCGACCGCGCTATCGCTGACATCCGCGGTCAACTTGCTGGCGCCGCGTGCCGCCGCGAGCGTCTCCAGCGCGTTGACCAGCATGGTCGCGACGCCGTTCTCGCCCGCGGCCGGATGAACGTAAACCATGTCGAGCACGTCCAGCTCTTTGAGCGATGCGAAGCCGACCGGCGAGCCTCCCATCGTACCGACCAGCGTCAATTGCTTCGCCAGCCGTGCGCCGAACGCCGCCTCGTCATCCGCCGCTGCGGCCCAGGCTTCGCGTTGCGCGTCCGAATAATCCTCCACGGTCAGCTCGTCGACGCTCGACCGAAAGATTTCCGCCAGCAATGGGACGTCGGCCGGCAGCATCGGCCGCATCGCGATCGTGGGATGGGCGGTGGCCATCATCGTTTCTCGCCCGTGTTCCGACTGTGCAAGGTCTCTGCCGCAGGGAGAGAGGGTGATGGAGTGCGCGCCGTCGTCATCGGCCGATCTCCCACGTCGTGCCATCTTTGGTATCATGCAGCAGCACACCCATGGCCGTCAGCTCGTCGCGGATGCGGTCGGCCTCCTTGAAGTTCTTGCCCTTGCGGGCGGCATTGCGGGCGTCAAGCAACGCGACGACCTTCTGCTCGTCGACCTGGCGCGGGCTTTGCGGCCGCCTTGAAAAGCCGAGCGCACGCAAGGTCGAGCTGAGGGCCACAACGTCGCCCTTATTTTGAAGCGCATGCAACTCGGCGATCGCCTTCGGCGTATTCAGATCGTCGGACAGCGCTTCGAGGACCGGCGGCGCGATGGTCGTCTCTTTACCAGAGATAAATGTCGGATCGCTGGTCAGCGTTACAAGCGTGTCGAAACTCTCGGCGACGCCCTTCAATGTCCAGTCGATCGGCTGCCGGTAGTGCGTCTTGAGCATATTGAAGCGCAGCACCTCGCCCGGCCAGTCCGCCAGCAGTTCGCGGATCGTGAAGAAATTGCCGAGGCTCTTCGACATCTTCTCGCCTTCGACCTGCAGGAAGCCGTTGTGCATCCAGTAGTTCGCCATCACTGGCGTATGGAAGCTGCAGCGCGATTGCGCGATCTCGTTCTCGTGATGAGGAAATACGAGATCGATGCCCCCGCCGTGGATATCGAACACCTCGCCGAGATGCTTCCACGACATCGCCGAGCATTCGATGTGCCAGCCGGGACGTCCCGGCGCCGCGATGCCGGACGGCGACGGCCATGCCGGCTCGCCGGGCTTCGACGGCTTCCATAACACGAAGTCCTTCGAATCTTTCTTGTAGGGCGCGATCTCGACTCTGGCACCGGCTTCCATTTCGTCGAGCGAACGATTGGACAGCCGTCCGTAGTCGGCCATCGACGGAACGGAAAACAGTACGTGATCTTCCGCAACATAGGCGTGACCGGTGGCAACCAGCCGCTCGATCAATACCTTCATCTCGCCGATGTGCTCGGTCGCGCGCGGCTCGACCGTCGGCCGCAGGCAGCCAAGCGCGTCGACATCCTCGTGGAATTGCTTCTCGGTCTTTTCCGTGACGGTGCGGATCGCCTCGTTCAGCGGAAGGTTCGGATATTCCTCCGCGGCGCGCGCATTGATCTTGTCATCGACGTCGGTGATGTTGCGCACATAGGTGACGTGCTCGGCGCCGTAGACATGGCGCAACAGCCGGAACAGCACGTCGAACACGATCACAGGCCGCGCATTGCCGATGTGCGCGAAATCGTAGACCGTCGGGCCGCAGACATACATGCGCACGCGCGACGGATCGAGCGGCGTGAACGGCCGCTTCTCGCGGGTGAGCGTATCGTAGAGCTTCAGGTCCATAGAGGACGGTTCCCGACCCGCTGGCCGGGCGTCCCTATGTCTCGATCGGAGAAAAGGCGGCCGCAGCCAGCGAAAGTGCGCTAGCGAATAATCTCGCGGCAAATGCCGCAGATCTGGTTAAGGCCGAACATGCCCGGACAATGGGCAACGGCATAGCCGAGGTCAAGGGCGACGTTGCGATGACCGGCCGCCTGATAAGAGCCTAAGGCAATTTGCCGGATTTTCGCAGGATGTTGCGTTCCCGCCATAGCCGCCTGTCCTGCCGCGCGCTAACAGCACCCCGTCCCTCGGGCGCGATCCGGCAAGCTCCAGTTAAGCCAGACTTAACGGGTCGCGCGCATTCTCTCCTAGTGTCCCGATTCCGAAGTTCGTTCCATTTCGCAGCGACCTCTTATACGAACTTCGGAATCGAAGGACACTAGCAACTCATTGAATCTAGTGTGGCTTTGGTTCAGAAGTCCGCATATCGACTCGCCGCGAGAATGATGCGGACGTCTGAACCGCCACACTAGGAGGGCGCCGAACAACGGTGTGCCACAGTGAGCCAATCGATGCGCTACCTGCTTGCCGCGCTCACGTCTGCCGCCGCGCTCTATTTCACCGTCTCGGCGCAGGCCGAACGGCGCATTTTCATTATCGCCAACAATGCCGATGGCTACGGCATCGACCGCTGCCTCGCGTCCGGTGCTGCCTGCGGCGCGGCTGCGGCAACCGCCTACTGCCGCTCACGCGACTTCAACAAGGCCGCCTCCTACCGCCGGGTTGACCACAAGGTGGTCACCGGCGCGGTGCCGGCCGGCCGCACGGCCTGCAACGGCGCCGCCTGCAACGAATTCGTCGCGATCGAGTGCGCCCGCTGATAGTGCGGCTGCCGCGGTTCAGAAGTTCGTATCGGGGGCGCTGCAAACGGTACGAACCTCGGAAGCGGCACACCAGCCCCGCCCGAGGTCATCCCGCAGGGCCGGCCTCCACGGCCGTTGCACATCGCCCGGTCTTCCGCCATCTTCCCGCTCTGCGCGTAGCGGCCGCCAACGCATGTCCGGGCCGTACTGCGCCCGGGGCGCAGATGATGACCAACACCAGTCCGGCCCACGACGCACTGACTGACGAGGCCGAGCAGGCCGAAAGGCCGCTCATCCAGCTCGAAAACTTCCTGCCGCACCGGCTAAATGTGCTGTCCAGCCTGGTTTCCCAGGCGCTGACGCAGGTCTATGGGCGATACGGTATTGGAATACCGGAATGGCGGGTGCTGGTGAGCCTGGGGCAGTTCGGGATGATGACCGGCAAGGCGATCGGTGCCCGCACCCACATGCACAAGACCAAGGTTTCCCGGGCAGTCGCCCAGCTCGAAGCGCGCAAATTCGTGACCCGCAAGGCCAACCGCGCCGATCTGCGGGAGGCCTTCCTCTCCCTCACCCCGGCTGGCCGCTCCGTCTACGAAGAATTGGCGCCGCGCGCTCGGGATTTTACCGAGAAGCTGTCGGAGGCGGTCAGCGCGGAGGATCGCGTCGCCTTTGACCGTGCCGTCGAGTTGCTGACTCGACGCTCGGCCGAACTCGTCGCCAAAGGCGAGCGCTAGTGCGGTGGATTTGACGTTCGTACCAGTGTTGCTGCGAGTTCGTAGTACGAACGTCAAATCCAAAACCGCACTAGCACCAACGAATTCTAGTGTCCCTTTGGCTCCGACGCTTGTAAACGCATGTGCGGAAAGGTGATACAAGCGTCGGAACCGGGACACTAGCAACCACATGCACGAGGCGCTTGAACATCGGCCCCGGGCCTGCCACCAACAGCTGCTCGATCTGATGGGGACCGCCGGTGAAGCTCTATTCCTATTTCCGTTCGTCCGCGGCCTACCGCGTGCGCACTGCGTTCAATCTCAAGGACCTCGCCTTCGAAACCGTTCCTATCCATCTGCAGAAGGAAGGCGGGCAGAACCTCAAGCCGGACTATCGGGCGATCAATCCGCAGATGCGGGTCCCGACGCTGAGGCTGAATTCGGGTGAGTTGCTCACGCAGTCGCTCGCGATCATCGAGTATCTCGACGAGATTCATCCGCAACCGCCGCTCTTGCCGAGCGATGCCATCGGGCGTGCCAAGGTGCGCGCACTGGCGCAGCTCGTCGCCTGCGATATCCATCCGCTCAACAACCTGGCGCCGCTGCGCTACCTCAAGGACGCGTTGGGCCAGGACCAGGCCAAGATCGATGCCTGGTATCACCATTGGGTCATCGTCGGCTTCGACGCCTTGGAAGCGATGCTCGGTCCCGGCCCCTACGCTTACGGCCCCGACGTGACGCTCGCAGACATCTGCCTCGTGCCGCAGGTCTTCAACGCGCGACGTCTGAAGGTCCCACTCGACAAATATCCGAAGATCGTCGCCATCGATGCCGCCTGCGCGAAGCTGCCCGCATTCGAAAAGGCGCGGCCCGAGAACCAGCCCGATGCGGAGTGAAGCCGCCTCCTAGGAGCCTGTCTGAGTAGTCACTGGTCAAGGCGTGGCGAGTCTGATTGCTTGCGGACCTATGAGCAAGGATTTTCGCCCCTGGAAGATCGATGAGGCCCAGCTTCTGCCGCCGAGCGTGCAGGACTACGTGCCCAAG
>WHTP01000083.1 GCA_009377695.1 Hyphomicrobiales bacterium
AGCCCATCCAGCGCCTCGACAAGCCGCCCGAAGCGAAACCGTCAAAACCAAAGCCGCAACATAACCCAGGTCAACTGGAGTTCTGCTATGCCTGAGTTCCCCGGACACTCCTGCGCTTGCGCGGGAATGAGCGGAGGATAAGCTACCGCGATCGGTAAATCGCGCTCAAACCGCCTTCAGTGCGTCGAGCAGGTCCTCGACCAGATCGTCGGAGTGCTCGAGGCCGCAGGAGAGCCGCACCATGCCATCGGTGATGCCGAGCTCCGCGCGCGCCTCCGGCGTCAGGCGCTGATGCGTGGTCGTCGCCGGATGCGTGATCAGGCTCTTGGCGTCGCCGAGATTGTTGCTGATCTTCACGATCTTGAGCGCGTCCTGGAACTTGAACGCGCCGGCCTTGCCGCCCTTGATCTCGAAAGCGACCAGGTTCGAGCCGCCCTTCATCTGGCGGCGGATGATGTCGGCCTGCGGATGATCGGGCCGGCCGGGATAGATCAGCCGCGTCACCTTGGGGTGCTCCGCAAGCGCGACCGCGACCGCGGCGGCATTATCGGTCTGCTTCTGCACCCGCACGACGAGCGTTTCCAGGCCCTTGAGCAGCACCCAGGCATTGAACGGCGAGAGCGACGGCCCGGTCTGCCGGATCAGCGTCTGCACATTGTCGAGGATGAATTTTTCGGAGCCGAGGATCACACCGCCGAGACAACGGCCCTGGCCGTCGATGTGCTTGGTCGCCGAATAGACGACGCAGTCGGCGCCGAGCTCGAGCGGCTGCTGGAACAGCGGCGTTGAAAACACGTTGTCGACCACCAGCGTTGCGCCGGCATCGTGCGCGATCTGCGCGATCGCTTTGATGTCGAGCACTTCGAGATTGGGATTGGTCGGGCTTTCGAGGAAGAACGTCTTCGTGTTCTTCGTCACCGCTTTCTTCCACTGGTCGAGATCGGTGCCATCGACCAAGGTCGAGCTCACGCCGTAGCGCGGCAGGTGTTCCTCGACGATGTAGCGGCAGGAGCCGAACAACTGCTTCGACGCGACCACGTGATCGCCGGCGCGAAGTTGCCCCATCAGCGCGGTGTTGACTGCTGCCATTCCGGTCGCGGTGGCGCGCGCGGCTTCCGCGCCCTCGAGCAGGGCCATGCGCTGCTCGAACATGGTCACGGTCGGATTCGAGAAGCGCGAATATTGATAGCCGGGCTCTTCGTTCTTGAAGCGCCGCTCGGCTTGCAGCGAGCTCTCGTAGACGTAGCCTTGCGTCAGGTAGAGCGCCTCGGAGGTCTCGCCGAACTGCGAGCGCAGCGTTCCCCCATGCACGAGACGGGTTTCAGGCCGGTATTTTTTGGTGGTGGACGCAGGCATCACTGTCTCCTTCAGACAACAAAAAACCCAGCCGGAATGGGGTCCGCCGGGTCCATGCGTCCCCGGCCTTTTAGCGACTTATTTAACGTGGCTGCAAGCCGGCCGGCTCAAATGACCACGGGATAAATTTGCTCATACGCCGTGCCTCTCTTTCCGTCAAGATGGCCATCGGCTACAGCCATGCAGTGCCCCCTCGGGACGAGGAGGGCAGGCTGGTGAAACGAACGTGCCGCTCGCCCTTGCAGTGGATCAACGGGGCATCCTGCCCGACGAGATGATCGGCGCGCTGATCCGCGACGCCGCGATCATTGCCGAATACGAATTCGTGCAGGACCAGATCCAGCCCGCGAGCCTCGACCTGCGGCTGGGCGAGGTCGCGTATCGCGTGCGTGCGAGCTTCCTGCCCGGCCCGAACACGACCGTCGCCGAGCGCATCGACGAGTTGAAGCTGCACGAGATCGCGCTCACCGACGGCGCCGTGCTCGAGACCGGCTGCGTCTACATCGTGCCGCTCATTGAGAGCCTTGCGCTGCCCGACAACATCGCCGCGTCCGCCAACCCGAAGAGCTCGACCGGCCGGCTCGATGTATTCACCCGCGTGATCGCCGACGAGACCCGCGGCTTCGATCGCATCAGCGCCGGCTATCACGGGCCGCTCTATGCCGAGATCAGCCCGAAGACGTTTCCGGTGCTGGTGCGCGAGGGCTCGCGGCTGTCGCAGATCCGCTTCCGCCAGGGTAACGCGCAACTCACCGCCGAGGCGCTTCGCGCGCTGCACATCGCGGAACGTCTGGTCGATGACGACCATGCCGACGTAGGCCAGGGCGTTGCGGTGAGCGTCGATCTCGGTGGTCTCGGGCCGGATGGGTTCGTCGGCTACCGCGCCAAACGACACACCGGCGTGGTCGACGTCGACCGTCGCGCCGGCTACGAGGTCGGCGAATTCTGGGAGCCGATGAGGGCGCGCAAGGACGAGAGCCTCGTGCTCGACCCGGGTGAGTTCTATATCCTCGCCTCTAAGGAAGCGGTGCAGGTGCCACCCGACTTTGCTGCTGAGATGGTGCCGTTCGATCCGCTGGTCGGCGAATTCCGCGTGCACTATGCCGGCTTCTTCGATCCGGGCTTCGGCTATGCCGGCGCCGGCGGGCGGGGCTCACGCGCGGTGCTCGAGGTGCGCTCGCGCGAGGTCCCGTTCATTCTGGAGCACGGGCAGACCGTCGGCCGGCTGGTCTACGAGCACATGCTGCAGCGGCCGAAGGCGCTCTATGGCCAGGGCATCGGCTCCAACTACCAGGCGCAGGGGCTGAAGCTGTCGAAGCATTTTCGGACGTAGCTCGACGTGCACGCCCGTGTCCCGGACGCGGTGCAGCACACGCGCAAGCGGCTCTGCGTAGTCTGCGCACACGCGATCGCGTGTGGTGCGCCGCAGTTCCGGGACCCCGGTTGCTTTGCCCTTTTATCAAGGAACCGGGGTCCCGGGTCTGCAGCGCATCACTCCGCAAGAGCTACGTGCCGCGCTGCGCCCGGGACACCCAGGCTTTCACCCCGCACCCGCCGCTTTGCTTGCCAAATCCTTGCGCAAGTCCGCGAGCTCTGAGCGCAGCCGTTTGACCTCGGTGAGGATTGGCGCGGCTTCCTCGTGGATCATCTCGCGCTCGGCCGCGCGTTCGGCCGCCATGCCCTTCTCCGCTTCCGCCTGCATGGCGTTGACCACGACACCGATGAACAGGTTGAGCACCATGAAGGTGGTGAAGACGATGAAGATGATGAAGAAGATCCATGCCCAGGGATGCGTCTCCATCACCGGTTTGGTGACGCCGTCGACCCAGCCTTCAAGCGTCATCACCGTGAACAGCGTGAATAGCGAGTCGCCGAGCGTACCGAACAGCTCCGGCTTGTCATTGCCGAACATCTTCGTCGCCATGACAGCGAAGACGTAATAGATCAGCCCGATCAGCAGCAGGATCGAGCCCATCCCTGGCAGCGCGGCCAGGAGGCCGGCGACCACGCGCTTGAGTGAGGGCAATGCCGTGATCAGTCGCAGCACCCGCAGGACCCGCAGCGCGCGCAGCACACTGAAGTTCTCGGTGGTCGGCACCACCGCGACCGCCACCACCAGGAAATCGAACACGCTCCACGGGTCGCGGAAGAACGCCCAGCGGTGCACCACGATGCGCGCGGCGAGCTCGACGACGAAAATGCCGAGCATGATGTGATCGAGGAGTATGAGAAGCGGACCATACGACGCCATGGCCGTCTTCGACGTCTCGAGCCCCAGCACGACGGCGTTCGCAATGATGACAGCCATGATAAAGCGTTCGGTCTGCGGATCGAGGACTATCTTGCGCAGCCATTCCATCTCGTTGCTCCCACTCCTGCGTCCAGGGAATTTGTCGTTTTCCGCTCATTCCCGCGTAAGCGGGAATCCAGGGCGATCGAATGTCTTGCTGAGACGCGCTTCTGGGTCCCCGCTTTCGCGGGGACGAGCGGATCGTGCCAATCTCGTTAGGTCTTCCCTGCCAGCGCCTTGCGCAGCTCCGCGACGTCGGCCTTGAGGCTGCGGACCTCCTTGAGGATCGGCGCGGCCTCCTCATGCATGATCTCGCGCTCGGCCTCGCGTTCGAGCGCCTCCGCCTTCTCGTGTTCCTTCTGCATCGCGTTGACCACAACGCCGATGAACAGGTTGAGCACCATGAAGGTCGTCACCACGATGAAGGTGATGAAGAACACCCAGGCGCGCGGAAACTTCTCCATGATCGGCTTGACCACGCCATCGACCCAGCCTTCGAGCGTCATCACCGTGAACAGCGTGAAGAACGATTTTCCGAGCGTGCCGAACAGCTCGGGGAATTCCGGCCCGTAGAGCTTCACCGCGATAACGGCAAACACGTAGTAGAGCAGCATGATCAAGAGCACGATCGAGCCCATGCCGGGAAGCGCCGCTAGCAGGCCGCCGACCACGGCCTTGAGCGTCGGCACGGCAGTGATCAGCCGCAGCACGCGCAGGATGCGCAGCGCTCGCAGTACACTGAAGGTCTGGCTCGCAGGAACGAGCGAGATCGCGACCACGATAAAATCGAACACGCTCCAGGGGTCTTTGAAGAACGCCCAGCGGTGGACGATGATGCGTGAGGTGACCTCAACGACGAAGATCGCGACGATGATGTCGTCGAAGATCTCAAGCACGCCCGCCCAGTTCGCCATCACTGCCTTGCTGGTCTGCAACCCGAGCGTGATGGCGTTGACGATGATCACCATCATGATCACGCGCTCGGTACGCGGGTCGTCGACGATGGCGCGGAACTTGGCGAGCACGTGTGTTTTCCCCTGTGGCAGTCTGTCGCATGATTGCAGTGGAGCAGGCCGAAGTCGAGGCCGCCGGAATTGTCAAGGCGGTGCAAGCTGTTGATGGGTGGTGTCGCGTTCTCGGATACGCGTGGAGCAGTGGTTCGGGCGACAATTGGAGGGCGATTGGGGCGGTTCGGTGGAGACCGGACGGAGAGCAGACGGACTGCAGCGCTAGGATCAAAATCACTAGACGTGAGCGTCGCCGCCAGGCTCTCGTGTGCGCTCTCGTGTGCGCTCCTGGGACAATTGACGGCGCGCTCGTTGCGCCTTGCTCGGCGGATTCATTCCGATATGTTTGAAAGCGCGCGGGCGTAGTTCAATGGTAGAACGGCAGCTTCCCAAGCTGCATACGAGGGTTCGATTCCCTTCGCCCGCTCCAAGACTTAGCGGAAATCTGGTCGACAGTTTGCTACCGGCTTTTGCAGCTCCTGCTGCTGTGATGGCGGGACCGGCTGAGCGACGAGGGTCGCTAGTGTCCCGATTCCGAAGTTCGTACCATTTCGCGGCGCCCTCCTATACGAACTTCGGAATCGAAGGACACTAGCAACTCTTTGAATCGAGTGTGGCTTTGGTTCAGAAGTCCGCATGTCGGACTCGCCGCAAGAAAGATGCGGACTTCTGAACCGCCACACTAGGAGTCTCTTGATTACTTCTCGATCTTACGTTCACCCGCGCCGGGGTTGCCGTAATTCGCCACCCGCTCGATGATCTCCTTGGGAGTCTGGAAATACTCCTCAAGCGAACCTTGGATTTCCGCGCCGCGCATCGGGCCGTCGATCCGGAGATTGATCTTCTTGGCATCCTCAAGCAGCGCCTTGTCCTTCATGGCGGCATCGAACGCGGTGCGCAGCGCCTTGACGCGCTCCGCCGGCACGCCGGGTGGCGCGACGACCGGCTGCCCCCATTCCTGGCTGGCGAAGATGAGGCGGAGCGCCTGCACGTCCTTCTCCTGCTTCACGTGGTCGAAAATCCAAGGCTGGTCCCGCAACGTCCGCGTGTTGGTCATCTCTGCCATGACTTTGATCTTGCCGTCGCGGATGAGGTGGCCGTGGCTCGACTCCAGAGCGTACCAGTCGCCGCCGCAGCGCGCATCGACCTCGCGCCGCTCCATCGCGAGCACGAGTCCGGCGCTCGTATAGCCGAGCACGATTCTGAACTTCGTGCCGAGCATGTCGTTGAGCGCGCGGGGATAGATCGCGATGCTGCCCTGAGTGCCGATCGCCCCGGCGATCAGCTCGTGCTTCGTCGCCTCTTCGAGTGTCGTCGCCTGCGCCTGGTGCCATACGGTGCACGCGCCGGTAATGCGCGTCAGGCTGCCGATCCAGTTGTATTTGAGCGCATCGAACTGGATGCCCGGCCGGCCGTAGAGCGGCTCCAGCGCCATGCCGTTGCGGATCACCCCGAGCATCGAGCCGTCCTTCGGCGCGACGTTGTAGATGTAGTTCGACGCCCTGAGAGACGAGCCGCCCGGCATGTTCTGCACGATGACATTCGGCTGGCCGGGAAGATGCCGTCCGATGTGCCGCGACAGCAGCCGCGCATAGAGATCGTAGGATGCCGCAGCGCCGTAGCCGACGACGATGGTGACGGTGCGCCCCTTGTAGAAATCGGTGACCGCGGCGGCCATCGCCTGTCCAGACGCCAGCAGCACCACCGACGCCAGCGCGGCCGCTGCGGCGAGGCGCGGTATATGCGTATGCGTCATCGAGATCCCTCGCTGTTATTTCCGACCCCCATGATAGCCGGGCGCGCGGGCGCGTCGTGAGGCTTTCTGGTTCTGCGTTAAGCCAGGCGCCCTGATCCGTGATGCCGCGCCATGGGGCGGGCGTAAAGCGCGCCAGACTCAAGCGCCCCAGGACTCAAGTGCGCCCAGGCACCATGGGCCCGGCAATGCCCCTTATTTTGAGGCCGGCGGCTGGGCCGGTGTTGTCGTCGACGTGGCGGGAGCGGGTGTTGGCTCGGACGCGGGCCCGTACAAAAAATACCAGCCGAGGCCCAGAATGACGGCCACGGCCACGGCAATCAAAATGTTCCGATTTGTATCCGACATGACAACCGCTCCCCTGCTTGCCTCATGAGCGACCGCGATCGTGCGCTGGAACTATGTCATGCGCGCGGTGAAGGAGGTGGCTACATCGCCCCTGCGACAAGTAACCGCCGCCTTTCCGCACATGAGCAATAGACAGGAGCAATAGAAAGCCGCCCAGCCGTGAACCGGGCGGCGCTATCGTTGCGGCGGGCAAGAGAGCCTCCTCGCCAGGCTCGGCGTTGAGCGGTCGCTCAGGGCATCGCCAGCAATTCGGAATAAATCTTCCGCGCTGCCTCGACGCGTGGAGCCGGCGTCTTCATATACTTGTCCACATAGGCCTGGAGCTCGGGCCCCGACATCGGCGCGAGCAGGATATTCTTCGATTTCACCTCGGCTAGGAACTCGGGGTCGCGGATGGTCTTCTCATAGGCCTCGCGCAGGGCTGCGACGCGATCGGCCGGCACGCCTGGTGGGAACACCAGCGAACGGCCAACGGTGCCGCTCGACGTGTAGATGCCAAGAAACGTCTTCTCGTCGTCGTTGCGGCCGAACTCGGTGATGGCAGGCACATCGGGGATCGCCTTCATGCGGCCGTCCGCCACGGCGAAGACCGGAATGATCTCGCCGTTGGCGTATTTCTGGCCGTGAATGGTCGTGACTGCAGCCCAGCTCAGCGCGACGCCGTCGACCTCGCCGCGCTCCAATGCGATATCGATGTCGGACGTGCCCTTATAGCCGGCAATCACCTTGAACTTGGTGCCGGCGATGCGGTTGAACATCAGCGGGCCGAGCGCTGTGACGCTGCGGCGACCGGTTGCGCCCATGCTGACTTCACGCTTTCTGGCGTCGTCGAGCGTCTTTACGCCGGAGCGCTTCGATACCACGCCGGCAAAGTCGGCATCCGCGAAACGGCCGATATAGTGATAGTTCTTCGCGTTGAATTTCACGCCCGGGCTGAGCAGGGTTTCGAACAGCACCTCCGCATGCACCAGATGCATCAGCGTGCCGTCCTTGGGCGCCACGTTGTAGGAATGGTTCATGCCGGTGATGCCGCCGGCACCCGGCATGGCCATCAGCGTCAGCGTCGGCTGGCCGGGAATGTATTTGCGCATGTGGCGGGAGGCGAGCATCGCGTAGAGGCCGTAGGTGCCGCCGACTCCGGCGCCGATCAGAACCCGGATGTCCTTGCCCTGATAGAATTCCGCAACCGATTGCGCCCGGGCCGCATCGGACACAACCACAGCGGCCAGAACGGCTGCAACCAGCCTTGCTCGCCTGCAATTCATTATCGCATTCCTCCCAACTGATGGTTCCAATCCCAAGTCGCGCAGTTCGCAGATGGTATCGGAGGACGCAATGCGCCAATGCGCCGCGCCGCCGCCGCATGCTCATCCGGAAGCCCCCGGCGCGCGGGTCGGCGCCGCACTGCCGGTCGCCGGCAGGTCGGTGACGATGGCTGGCTGCTGCAGCGTTGAGCCGCGTCGGTCAATTGAACCCAAGCGTTTGCTTCAGCTCGGCGATGACCGGCTTCGGCGTGCCATAGGCTTCCTCGGTGATCTTCTGTAGTTCCTCGCCCGGGATGAACTCGACCGGCGCACGGATCTTCTTGGCCATGGCCTGGAAGTCATCGCTCGCCATCATGGCCTTGAACGCCTTGCGCAACGTATCAACTCGCGCCTTCGGCGTCCCTGGCGGGACCCAGAAGCCCATGCCAATCCTGTTGGCGGCTTCGAGGAAGGTGATCATTTGCTTCGCCTTTTCGTCCTTGACGAGGCTCTTCAGGCTGGGAACGTCCGGCAACTCTTTGATGGCCGGACCGTACTGCACGAAATGGATCAGCTTGTTGTCGCGCAGCCAATTGGGTTTTCCCGCCGTCCAGCCCGACCAGTATTGCATGCGGCCGTTCACCTCGCCGCGCTCCATCGCGTGATTGATCTCGGCGCCGCCCTTGTAGCCGATCACGACGTTGAACTTGGTTCCGAGCAAATGATTCATCAGGGTCGGGATCAGAAAGGTTTCCGAGCCCTGGCCCGTGGATCCGAGGATCACTTTCTTGCGCTTGGCTTCGTCGAGAGTGGTGGCAGGCGTTGTCTCCCTCCACACCGAAATCACCGCCGGCCGCGGCACCAGCGAGCCGATCCACTGAAACTTCGAGCCGTCGAATTCGACATTCTGCAGCAGCGGGAGGATCACCGAAGGGGCCAGCACCTCGGCGATGAAAGTGCCATCCTTCGGCGCGACCTTGTAGGCGTATGCCGCGCCCACCGCGCCACCGGCGCCGGGCCGCGACTCGATGATCACAGTGGGATGACCGGGAATGTGCTTGCCGATGTGATCGACCACCAGCCGGCCGTACAGGCCGAGTGTGGCACCCAAGCTGGAGGGCACCATCACGGTGACCGTCTTGCCACGATAGAAGTCAGCCTCTTCGGCCGAGGCGGTGGTCCAGGCCAGCGCCAGCGCTGCGGCTCCAGCGATGCCAGCCAAGGCTTTGCCGTACAACATCCGCGTCCTCCCAGAAGGTGTCGTTATATTTCGGAGGGATGCTTGTCATAGTGTGCCGCCAACCGGCTCACGGAAAGCCCCCTCAGCCGGGACGCAAGGTCACACCCCGCACTTGTCAAAACCGCTTGGCCGGCCGATCCGCGTTGGCAGAGGTGGACCCGCGCGGCCATTATGTATCGCGCCTGCGGCAACGCTGGTGGCGCTGATTGAGCAAGGCATCGTGCAGGCTCAGTCGTGTGACAGGTGAATGAGCCGGGGCGCGGTTCAAATGATCTCGTATGCGAAGAACAATGCGACCAGGGACATGGTAATCAGGCCTGCGAGGAAAAGCACGTCTGAGACCAGCTCGAGGCGGGCGCGGAACGTCTTTCGGGTCGAATCGCGGATGGACAGATAAGATGTCAGCGAGCTCACGAGGAACAGCAGCAGGACGAGCGCGGTATATTCGTCGACGTTTGAACTGCCCTTCTGCGTCTCAACAATCTTGACGAGACCGATGATGGCTGCGCAAACGCCAATCATCGTTGCTGAGGTAACAAGGATGTCCTGCGCCAAAATTTGCTGGGCCTTATCATCGTTATCTGTTGGCTTCAGCATGATCCTTGAGACCCATGATGTTGGAGCCGACCCCATTCCTAAAGCGATCGTCCCGGAAGACCGATTGGCGCCAATTAGAGATGTTTACATAGCAAATTGCGGCTAGTCGCGTCCGGTCCCCGGCTATCCACCTCGGCGTCTGATTTTTTTCTGTCCCAGTTTGAACCGCCTTGCCCGGTGCGGCGACCAATAGCGCTGGTGTGGCGGTTCAGAAGTCCGCATCATTCTCGCGGCGGGTCCAACATGCGGACCTTCTGAAACCAAAGCCGCACTAGATTCAATGAGTTGCCAGTGCCCTTCGATTCCGAAGTTCGTATAGGCGGGCCGCTGCGAAATGGATGAACTTCGGAATCGGGACACTGGCTCGTAGAAGGTGAGTGAGGGAGGTTCATGTGCGCATTTTGCATACACAGATATATGAAGGACTGCAGGCAGCATTGTGGGTTGGGTTTGCAGCGGCCGTTCTCGCAACCGCGATGAGCGCCTTTATTTGGTACGTGGATTAAGGTCATAGGTCGGCCACACCTCAACCGGGGTCGCTGTTGCAGGACGCGCAAGCTCGTTCGACCCTTGTCGAGGGATTGCCACGCGTGTGCCTCTGTTGCCGCCGAGCGCTGGCGCTCCAGGCGGATGTCGATTGTCATGAACACTTTTGATTGAACCGGCACTTTCATTCTCTGCTTTGGCAACTAGGTGCCGACTGTCGAGGGACAGAGATCAAAGTAGGGAACTCGATCATGAAGCGCATCTTCGTAGCGATGTTCGCAGTGGCCTATGTCGTCGGTCAGACTCCGGCATTCGCCGCTGATGCTCGAGGCGGCCCCCGTGGATCGCGTGGCATGGATCGCGGCGTGGTCGTGGAGCCGCCGCCGCGCGTGCCCAACATGCAAAGCCGGATTCCGGCCCCGCTGCCGCCACCCGCGCAGGCGCCCGTGATCAAAGGACCAGTCGGTTCATCCGGGCTCCCGCCCATGGGAAACGCTCGGTAGTTCCTGCGTGGTCGACACGCCCGGCGCTGATCGGCTTCGTCGGCCCGGCGAAAGTCCGGCGCGGCATGTCCTTACGCTCACTTCGCCCAATTCATTCACCATTGCCGCCGAATGAACGACATCGTGACCGGGAACAGGCCGTGAACCTAATGGTCGAAAGTGGTTAAAGAGGCTAAAATGCCCGCTCCTCAGTCGCGTTGGAGTTCTCGATGGCAGCCCGGGCCTATTGGAAGGGTTATCTGAAGCTGTCGCTGGTCTCGTGCTCGATCAGCGTCAACCCCGCCACCACGTCGTCGGAGCGGGTGTCCTTCCGCCAGATCAACAAGCAGACCGGCAACCGGCTTCGCCAGCAGCTCGTCGACGAGGTCACGCGTGAGCCGGTCGAGTCCGAGGACAAGGGCCGCGGCTACGAGGTCGACAAGGGCGTATTCATCCAGGTCGAGGACGAGGAGATCGAGGCGCTGCAGGTCGAGAGCACCCACACCATCGAGATCGACAACTTCGTGCCGGCGGCGCAGATCGACAAGCGTTTCTACGACAGCCCGTACTACGTGTTCCCGAACGACAATGTCGGGCAGGATGCGTTCGCCGTCATCCGCGACGCCATGAAGGGCAAGGGAATGGTCGCGCTCGGCCGCATCGTGCTCAACAAGCGCGAGCGCGTGATCGCGCTCGAGCCGTTCGGCAAAGGCTTGCTCGGCACCACGCTGCACTATGCCTACGAGGTGCGCGATGCCGCCGATTACTTCGACGACATTGTCGATGTGAAGATTTCCAGCGAGATGCTGAAGCTCGCCGAGCACATCATGGAGAACAAGTCGGGCGAGTTCGAGCCGTCCGAGTTCAAGGATCACTACGAGACCGCGCTCGTTGAAATGCTGCAGCAGAAGCAGGCGGGCTTCAAGCCGCCGAAGGGCAAGGAAAAGCCGGCCGCGCCGAACGTCGTCAATCTGATGGATGCGCTGCGCCAGAGCATCGCCGCCGGCCGTCGCACGCCGGCCGCCGAGAAGGCGTCCTCGAAGCCCGCCGAGAAAGCGGCGGCACCGAAGAAGGGCAAGAAGCAGGCCGCGGGTCAGCGCGAGATGCTGTTGCCGATCGAGGGCAAGAAGACCAAAGAGGCGAAGAAGCCAGCCACCAAGCCTGCCGCAGGCAAGCAGCGCAGGGCGGGGTAGTTTCACTCTCTGGCGATATAGATCTCACGCCGTCACCCTGAGGCGCCCGAGCCATCAGCGCGTTTACGCGCGTCTTCGACGCGCTATGGCGAGGGCATCGAAGGGCGACGGCCGAGATGTTGCCGCATCGTGGCCGTGCATCCTTCGAGGCTTGCCGCTTCGCGGCGCGCACCTCAGGATGACGGATCGAGGTTGGTGCCAGCCTGACGACTACGCGTGCTTCGCCGCTGCTTCCGCCTTCAGCACCCGATCCACCATTTCACCGGCAAGCCCGAGATACTGCGCGGGATCGCACATCTTTTCCAATTCAGCACGCGAGACGTGCTTGGAAATCTCCTTGTCCTGCGCGAGCAGATCGACCAGCGGCTTGTTCTCGGTCGCCGACACCCGGCAGATGTCGTAGACGAGATCGTGCGCACGCTGGCGGCCGAGATAGGGCCCGAGCCCCATCATGACCGCTTCCGACACCACCGCGCCGTTGGTGAGGTCGAGGTTTGCGCGCATGCGCTTGGCATCGACTTCAAGTCCGGTGAGCATGTCGCGGGTCTGCCGCAAACAGCCGGCGGCGAGCAGGAAGATCTCCGGCAGCACGATCCACTCGATCTCCCACGGACCGGTCGAGCGCTCGTGGTCGGCGACTGCCGCTTCGAGCAGCGACGCTACGTTCTGCCGCACGACAGCGGCGTTGGCGTGGATGTAGAGCGAGGCGATCGGGTTGCGCTTCTGCGGCATGGTCGAGGATGAGCCGCGGCCCTCGTGGAACGGCTCGTAGACCTCCGCGACCTCGGTCTGCATCAGGAGTTTCACGTCCATCGAGATCTTGCCGCAGGTCGAGGTGACGAGGCCGAGGAAGCAGCCGGTCTCGCCAATCCGGTCGCGCACGGTGTGCCAGGCGATCTCGGGCTGCGCGAGTTTCAACTCCTTCATCAACTCGTCCTGAACTGCGAGGCCTTGCGTTCCGAGCGACGAGAGATTGCCGGCGGCGCCGGCGAACTCGCCGGCGAGCACGCGCGGGCGAAGTTGCTTGAGGCGCTCGCGGTGGCGTTGGAAGGCGGCGAGCAGGCACGCGCATTTGAAGCCGAAGGTGAGGGGCACCGCCTGCTGCAGATTGCTGCGGCCGGCCATCGCCGTGTCGCGATGGCGCTTGGCAAGGTCCGCGAGCGCGGCGGCGATCTTCTCCATATCGGCCTCGATCAGGTCGAGACCGGCACGGATCATCATGATGTTGGCGGTATCGGTGATGTCCTGGGTGGTGGCGCCCCAGTGGCACCACTCGCCGAGGCCCTTGTCGCAGAGCGCGACGATCTGCTGTACGACGCCGAGGATCGGATAACCGATGCGCTCGGTCGCGGTCTTGAGCTTCGCGAAGTCGATGTTCTCGACCTTGCACTTCCTGATGATCTCGTCGGCGGCCTCCTGCGGGATGATGCCCATGCGGCCCTGCACGCGCGCCAGCGCTGCTTCGATCTCCAGGTAACAGGAGACGCGGTATTCGTCGGAGAACACATGGCGCATCTCCGCGGTGGTGAAGATGTCCTTGAAGACGTTCGAGTCGAGCAGGGTCGCGGGCATCAGGCACTCCGTGGCATCAACTATCCTGGGCGTCATCCTGAGGTGCCCGCGCCATCAGCGCATTTACGCGCGTCTTTGACGCGCTATAGCGCGGGCCTCGAAGGATGGAGGCAGATTGGGGCCGTCGCCCTTCGAGGGCCGTGCTGCGCGCGGCCACCTCAGGGTGACGGGGGAGAGGAGGGTATAGCCTGTTTAGTCCGTAAACGCTTCCCGCTGCTTGCGCACGGAGGGCGCCACCATCACGACCAGGATCAGGATCGTGGCGATGATGAAGGCGAGGCTGATTGGGCGCGTGATGAACACCGACGGATCGCCGCCCGACATCAGCATCGCGCGGCGCAGATACTCCTCCATCATCGGTCCGAGCACGAAACCGAGCAGCATCGGCGCGAGCGGGAACCCAAGCCGCATCCAAATGAAGCCGAGCACGCCGAACAGCGCCGTGAGGTGGATCTCGAAAGCAGAATTGTTGACGCTGAAAACGCCGATCGCCGAGAACGCCATGATTGCGGGGAAGAGCAGGCGGTAGGGCACCTGCAGGAGTTTCACCCACAGCCCGATCAGCGGCAGGTTGAGCACGACCAGCAGCAGGTTGCCGATCCACATCGAGGCGATCAGACCCCAGAACAGCTCGGGCTTTTGCGTCATCACCTGCGGGCCCGGCTGGATGCCCTGGATGGTGAGCGCGCCGAGCATCAGCGCCATCACGCCCGAGGCCGGGAGGCCGAGCGTCAGCATCGGGATGAACTTGCACTGCGCGTCGGCGTTGTTGGCGGCTTCCGGGCCGGCCACGCCCTGGATTGCGCCCCTGCCGAATTCGTCCGGGTTTTTGGCGACCTTCTTCTCCAGCATGTAGGACGAGAACGACGCGATCGATGGGCCGGTCCCGGGTAATACGCCGAAGAAGCAGCCGATGCCAGTGCCGCGCAGAATCGGACCCCACGATTTCTTCAGGTCCTGCAACGTCGGGAACAGGTGCGACACCTTGTTGGCGAGCACGCGCCGCTCCTGCGCCTCGCCGAGATTGGATACAATCTCGCCGATCGCGAACACGCCGACCGCCACGACGATGAATCCGATGCCGTCGGTCAGTTCGAAGAAGCCGAAGCTGAATCGCTGTACCCCGGAGTTGACGTCGGTGCCGATGATGCCGAGCAGGAGCCCCATCACCACCATGGCGATCGACTTCACCATGTCGCCCTGCGCCAGCACGGCGGCTGCGACAAGCCCCATCAGCATGAGCGAGAAATATTCCGGCGCGCCGAATTTCAGCGCGACGTCGGCGAGCGGCGGGCCAAACAGCGCGATCAAAAGCGTGCCGACGGTGCCGGCGAAGAACGAGCCGATGGCGGCGATCGCGAGCGCAGGCCCGGCGCGGCCCTGCTGCGCCATCTGGTGGCCGTCGATGCAGGTGACGACAGCGGAGGTTTCGCCCGGCAGGTTCACCAATATCGCGGTGGTCGAGCCGCCGTATTGTGCGCCGTAATAGATGCCGGCGAGCATGATCATCGCCGCGACCGGGGGGACGCCATAGGTGATCGGTAACAAGATCGCGATGGTGCCGAGCGGCCCGATGCCGGGGAGCACGCCGATCAGCGTGCCGACCAGCACACCAATGAAGCAATAGAGCAGGTTCTGCAGCGACAGCGCTTCGCTGAAGCCGAAGATCAGGTTGTTGAAGAGATCCATGGCTTCACCAGATGCCGGCGATTAGTTCGTATGGCAGTCCGAGCGCCCACACGAACACGATCACGCAGATGGCGGTGAGGAACACGGCAAACGCGAGCACCTCGATCGGCTTGGACTGGGTGCTGGCAGCCGCCGAGCTGATGATCAGCGCAAGCAGCGCCGGGATGAAGCCGGCGCGGTCGATCAGGAGGCCGAACAAAACGAGCGATAGCGGCAGGATGATCAGCGCGCGCAGGGACCATGAGCTGGTCAATTTCTCGCCGCTGCGCAGGCCTTGGATCACGAAATAGACGCCGAACATGACCAGCATGGCGCCGAGCACGGTCGGGAAATAGCCAGGGCCCATGCGCAGCGAGGAGCCGAACTGGTAGTTGCGGGCGATCAGGACGGCACCCCCGCCGATGACAATCAGCATCGCCCCGGACCAGAAGTCCTTGCGTTCCAGGAATTCGAGATTCATGGCCGGACGCCCCTCCGCGTCGGTGCAACATGATTGGAAGCGTTAGTCGGCGAGAGCGTGATGGGTTCCGGTCGTCATCTCGCTTTCGCATTTCGGTTGGGCATGATCTTGTCCCAAAACCAGCACCCACTTTTCGGGATCATGCTCTGGTGTGGCAGCTCAGACATCGCATGATAGTCGCGCGGTAACCTGCGGCCTCGCTCCAACTCCTCCCCGAATTGCAGGAGGCCGCTGTTACTGGTCCGCCCGTTATTGGACCTTCATGCCGCTGGCTTTAACGACCTTCCCCCACTTGGCCATTTCCGACGCCATGTAGGCGGCGAACTCGGGCTGCGTCATCTGGACGATGTCCGCGCCCTCCCTGGCGAACGCGTCCAGCACCGGCTTCGCGGTCTGCACCGCCGCGATCTCCTTGCGCAGGCGATCGACCACTGCCTGCGGCACGCCGGCCGGCGCCACGATACCCCACCAGTTGGTGGCTTCGTAGTCCGGAACGCCAGCCTCCGCAATCGTGGGGACATCAGGCAGGATCGCGCTGCGCTTTTTGCCGCCGACGCCAAGCGGCCGCAGCTTGCCGGATTGGATTTGCGGCGTCGTCTGCACCAGCGATGAGAACATCACCTGGTTGTGGCCGGCGACCACGTCGATCATGGCCGGGCCGCCGCCCTTGAACGGCACGTGCAGGAATTTCACACCCGCCTGCAATTCGAACAGCGCGCCGCCGAGATGCTGGAAGCTGCCGACGCCGGCCGAGGCCCAACCGACCTTGCCGGGCGACTTCTTCGCAAGCGCAATCAGTTCCTTCACCGTCTTGGCCTGCACACCGGGATTGACCACCATCACGTTCGGGCCGGAGGCGAGGATGGCGACTGGCGTGAACGACTTCAGCGGATCATAGCGGCCCTTCAGGTCGTAGAGCCAGGGATTGACCGCATGCGCGATCGAAATCACCAGCAGCGTGTAGCCGTCCTTGGGGGCGTGGGAGGCAAGCTCGGTGCCGACCACGCCGCCGGCGCCGGAGCGATTGTCGACGACGATCTGCTGGCCGAGCCGCTCGCTGAGCTGGGTCGCGATCAGCCGTCCGACCACGTCGTTGCTGCCGCCGGGCGGGAACGGGATGATCAGCCGGATCGGCTTGGTCGGGTATTGCTGCGCGGCGGCGGCCGTGGTCAGCGCCAGTAGCACGCCTGCGGTTTTCACGAGCAGCGAACGAAATGTCATGTCCTGCGTCTCCCGGCACTACGCCTTGTGGCCCCGTCTGGCTGACGGGGCGGCTCTTGAACTCGTAGTCATACCATGCCCCGGAAAGAGGATGGTTGCCAGAGGCGCAGGCGCGGCCGGTCCAAATTGTCGCGACTGGAGGGAGTGCGCAGTCCCTATTGCGCCTTGATGCCCGCCTCCTTCACGACGCGTCCCCATTTGGCGGTTTCCGACGCGATGAACTTGGCGAACTCGGCGGAACTCATCCGCATGATGTCGGCGCCCTGGTTCGTGAACTGCTTTTGCACCTCAGGCGTCTCCTGCATCAGCGAAATCTCCTTGTGGAGCTTTGCGACGATCGGCGCCGGCGTGCCGGCGGGCGCAACGATTCCGATCCAGTTGGCGGCCTCATAGCCGGGAAGGCCCGACTCCGAGATCGTCGGGACGTCAGGGAGCAGCCCGTTGCGCTTTGTCGCTCCGATGCCGATCGCGCGCAGCTTGCCGGAACGCAGATGCGCAAGCGTCGACGGGATCGAGGCCGCGACCATCTGCGCGCGGCCGCCGATCACGTCGACCATCGCCGGCGCGGCGCCCTTGTATGGGATGTGGAGAATGTCGACGCCGGCCATGGTCTTGAATAGCTCGGGTCCGAGATGCAGGAACGTTCCGATGCCGGACGACGCGTATTGCAGCTTCCCCGGTTGCTTCTTGGCGAGCGCGATCAGGTCCTTCGCCGTTTTCGCCGGCACGTCCGGATGCACAGCGATCACGTTCGGCGCCGTGGCGACGACGGCGATCGGCGCGAACGCTTTGGACTGGTCATAGGGGAGCTTGTAGAGCCAGGGATTGACGGTGGCTGCGAGCGATACGACGAGCAGCGTGTGCCCGTCGTTGGGCGCGTTGACCACGAGCTCGGTGCCGACCACGCCGCCGGCGCCGGCGCGGTTCTCGACGACGACTTGCTTGCCCAGCCGGTTGCTCAGGTGGGTGGCCACCGTTCGGCCGACGAAGTCATTAATGGCGCCTGGCGGGAACGGGACGATGATGCGGACCGGCTTAGCCGGATAATCCTGCGCGGCGGCCGCCGTGGTCAGCGCCAACAGGGCTCCGGCGGCCTTGAGCAACAAAGAGTGGGTGACTCGCATTATGCGCTTCCTCCGTCCTTACTGTTTTGCCTTACTGTTTTGCCGCGGAGTTTGCGTCACAATCCGTCGCGCGTCGAGGTCACTGCGGCTTGATGCCGCCTTTCTTCACGACGCGGCCCCATCTGGCCGTCTCCGACGCAATGAACTTGCCGTACTCGGCGGAGCTCATCCGCACCGCCTCGGCACCCTCATTTGCGAACTGCTTCTTCAACTCGGGCGAATCCTGGATCGCGGAGAGATCCTTGTGGAGCCTCGTGACAATCGCGGCGGGCGTGCCGGCCGGTGCGACGATGCCGATCCAGTTGGAGAATTCGTAGCCGGGGAGGCCGGATTCGTCGATCGTCGGCACGTCAGGGATCAGGCCGTTGCGCTTGAGGCTGCCAACCCCGAGCGCTCTGAGCTTGCTGGAGCGGAAATGCGTGATGCTCGAGGGCACCGATGCGAACGACATGTGGGTATTGCCGCCCATCACGTCGATCAGCGCCGGTCCCGCGCCGCGGAACGGAACGTGCAAGATGTCGACCTTGGCCATCTGCTTGAACAGTTCGGGGCCCATGTGCATGAAGCTGCCGACGCCAGCGGACGCGTATTGCAGCTTCCCCGGTCTTTCCTTGGCCATCGCGATGAGATCCTTGACCGATTTGAGCGGCAGATCCGGTTGGATCGAGATCACGTTCGGCGCGGTGGCCAGCAGTGCCACCGGCGCGAACGATTTGACTGCGTCGTAGGATGTCTTGTGGAACCAGGGATTGATGGTGATCGCGAGCGAGGCGATCAGCAGCGTGTAGCCGTCGTTCGGTGCGTGTGCCGCCAGCTCGGTACCGACCACGCCGCCGGCACCGGTGCGGTTGTCCACGACGACCTGTTTGCCGAGCCGATCGCTTAATTGCGTGCCGATCATTCGGGCAACGATGTCGTTGAACCCGCCTGGCGGGAACGGCACGATGAGCCGTACGGGTTTCGTGGGATAGTCCTGCGCAGCAGCCGCCGTCGTCAGCGCCAAGAGGACTCCGGCCGCTTTCATCATCAACGCATGCACTGTCGGCATTGTTACGCTCCTCCGATAGGTTTCCTCCGTCCTTCTTTGTTTGTCGTGACCGTCGCGCGACGCGCGCTCATTGCGCCTTGATGCCGCCTTCCTTCACGACGCGTCCCCATTTGACCAATTCCTGCTCCATGAAGTCGCCGAACTCGGCCGGGCTCATGGTCCTGGTTTCCGTACCCTGATTTGCGAGCTGCTTCCGTACCTCGGGCGACTGCATGGCCGCCGCGATTTCCTTGTTCAGTTTTTCGACGATGGCGGCCGGCGTACCGGCCGGCGCCACGATGCCGATCCAGTTGGCGACGTCGTAGCCCGGCAGCCCCGCTTCGGCGGCGGTGGGAACGTCCGGGAGCGTGGCCTGTCGCTTCGCCGCGCCGACGGCGAGCGCCCGTACTTTGCCGGATCGCACCTGCGGGGTCGCCGTGGGCACCGTCGCGAAGACCGCATTGGTGTGGCCGCCGATGACATCAGTCATGGCCGGGCCGCCGCCCCGGAACGGCACATGCAGTAGATTGACGCCGGTGGAGAGTTTGAACAGTTCCCCGCCGAGATGCATGAAGCTGCCGACGCCGCCAGACGCATATTGCACCTTTCCCGGCTGCTTCTTGGCGAGCGCGATGAATTCGCTCAGCGTTTTCGCCGGCACCTGCGGATTGACCACGATCACGTTCGGGGAGGAGGCCAGGAAGGCGATGGGTGCAAAGGATTTGATCGGTTCGTAGTTGAGCTTGTAGAGCCACGGATTGACCGTGTTTACCAACGAGACGATCAGCAGCGTGTAACCGTCCTTCGGCGCATTCGCCGCGAGTTCGGTGCCGACCACGCCGCCGGCGCCGGCGCGGTTGTCGACGATGAACTGTTTGCCCAGCCGGTCGCTGAGCTGCGTGGCGATCATGCGCCCGACGGTGTCGTTGATGGCGCCCGGTGGGAACGGGATGATGACGCGCACGGGCTTGGTTGGATAATCCTGCGCGGCGACAATACCGGTGAGCGCGAACAGCAGGAACAAGGACAGCAGCAGCGAACGCAATTCCGGCATGGCGCCCTCCCGTGATCTTGTTTTTCAGGCTTTCAGCTCAAACGATGTCTTCGTCTCCAGGTCATTTCCGAACCAGGCTTTCACCAGTGCGTTGCGCGGCGCGAGGCATTCGATGCGGCCATCGGCCTGGGTCATCGGGATATCGTGTCCGGGCACGAGGATGCTGCCGGGACGGCGCCGCCACAACGTCCATATTGTCGCGATGGAAGCCATACTGACCGATGCGCGCCTTGGGAAACAGCGTCCAGTTCACGCAGTGATCCCAATGCGCGTGGGTGAGCAGCAGATCGGTGAGGTCTCCCGGCTTGAGCCCGTGGTTCTTGAGCCCGTTGATGAGCAGGCTGCGCACATTGAAGTTGCCGGTGTCGATCATCGCGACTTTGCCGCGGCCCCGGATCAAAACGACCGTGCTCCAGCCGAGCCCGCCGTGGCACACGGTCTTGCCGGGAAATCCCTGCACCACGATATCGATGTCGTAGCCTTCGACCTGCATGGGGATTTGCACGAGTGCCACCTCAAGCCAGTGGGCGCTCCGAGACCGGCAGTCGCTGCACATTCGCCTTTTCGGCTTCGGCATTCAGGGGTGCGAGATCGTGCGGGCTGTAGGGGATGCCGCTCTTGCGGTGTTGTGCTTCGAGCCGCGCTTCCGGCTCGCCGGGAATCAGGATCTCGTCGAAGCCTTCCGCCTTCGGGACCGTACGTACGCGCTCAACCAGCGTGTCCATGCGCGCGCGGTACTCTTCTTCCGAGATGAACAGGTTCGGCTTCATTGCGAGGAAAAAGTGCCCGACATCCTGCGGGCGGTCGAAGGCCTTATACTGATCGGCGACGTTGCCAGCGAAGGCCGCGCCCGAGATCACGCCGCCGAAGATGTCCATCATCATCGAGATGCCGGAACCTTTATACGTGCCGATCGGCAGCACGACGCCGCCGAGCGCTGCGGTCGGATCGGTGGTCGGACGCCCTTCGGCGTCGAGCGCGTAGCCAAGCGGGATGGTCTCGCCGCGGCGCTGCGCACGCCTTACCTTCCCGCGCGCGGCGACCGCGGGCGACATGTCGAGCAGGAACGGAGGCAGCTTTCCGCCGGGTGCGCCGACGCAGAACGGATTGGTGCCGAGCAGCCCGTCCTTGCCACCCCAGGGCGGCATCGCCGGTGAGGCATTGGAGAACACCATCACCATGAAGCCGGCCTCGATCGCGGGCAGCGCGTAGGAGGCGGCCATGCCGAAATGGGTGCTGCGCCGCGCCGACACGACCCCGATGCCGTAGTCCGCCGCCATCGCGATCGCTTCGTTGATCGCGCACATGCCGACCACGAAGCCGAAGGCATCCTGGCCGTCGAGTGTGGCGGCGACCGGCGTCACGCGGTCGGGCTCGAGGTTCGGTGTGGCGTTGATCAGTCCGCGCCGCACCCGATCGAGATAGCCGGGGAGGCGGGCGATGCCATGGGTGTCGACGCCGCGCAGGTCGGCGCTGACGAGGCAGTTGGCGACAATGCCGGCATCCTGGTCCGGCAGCCCATGCGTCAGCAGGAGCTGGCGGCTGAAGGCTTCGGCCGCCTCGGCCGAAACATAGACTCGGTCGGTGGTTTCACTCGTTGCATTCATTGGCGTATGATCCCCCTGGAGAAAGCCATCTAACATTAGAACTTGGCGAAGGGCATCCATGAACTATTCGACCGACTTTCCATCGATCCGCGACCAGGTCTCGCCCGAGGAGTGGCAAGCGCGCGTCGATCTCGCCGCCTGTTACCGTCTGGTCGACGCCTATGAGATGACCGACCTGATCTACAACCACATTACCGCGCGTATCCCGGGGTCCGACGATCACCTGCTGATCAATCTCTATGGCCTGCTCTACAAGGAGATCACGGCGTCGAGCTTGGTGAAGATCGACGTTGAAGGTAACATCGTCTGGAAGCCCAACACCGACTACGGCATCAACAAGTCCGGCTACGTGATCCACGGTGCGATTCACAAGGCGCGGCCGGAGGTGAAATGTGTATTGCACACCCATACGCGCGCCGGGATGGCGGTGGCGGCGATGAAATGCGGGCTGTTGCCGCTCTCGCAGACCTCGATCCGATTCGTCGGCCATATCGGCTATCACGACTATGAAGGGCCGGCGGTCGATCTTGAGGAGCGCGAGCGTATCGTCAACGATCTTGGGCCGCACGATGCGCTGATCATGCGCAATCACGGCCTGCTCACCTGCGGGCCGACCGTGCAGCAGGCGCTCAACACCATGTACCAGCTCGAAATGTCCTGCCGCGCCCAGGTCGATGCAATGGCGGCGCGCACCGAGCTCACCATGCCGGGCGAGAATGTGCTCGCGCACACCGCGCATCTCTACCAGCCCGGCACGCGGCGCCCCTACGGCGTTCTGGAATGGCCGGCGATGCTGCGCCTTCTCGATGCGCAGCAGAAGACGTCGGGCTACCCGCCGTACTGGCATTGACTCTGAAGGTCGTCATTCCGGGGCGCGCCGAAGGCGCGAGCCCGAAATCCATGACATAGTGAAATGGATTCCGGGCTCGCAAGCTTCGCTTGCGCCTCGGAATGACAGCGGAGAGTGTGAATGGCAGACGTCGACATCAAAAACCCCTGCAAGGAGCGCATGCGTTCCGGCGGCGTGTCGCTCGGCATGATCGTGCGGCTGGCGCGCTCCGCCGAGATCGCGCGCGTCGCCAAGACCACGGGCCATGACTTCATTTTTATCGACGGGCAGCATGCGCTGTTCTCGGTCGAGACCGTCGGCCACATCGCACAGACCGCGCTTGGCATCGGTGTTGCGCCGCTGGTGCGGGTGCGAAGCTGCGATGACCCTTCCATTTCCCTCATCCTTGATAACGGCGCCACGGGGATCATCTTTCCGGACGTGAGCTCGGACGCGCAGGCGCGACGGGCGGTCGATGCCTGCAAGTTCCCGCCGGTCGGCAGGCGCTCGGTCTCTGCCGGCTATCCCAATTTCGATTTCCGCCCGGTGCCGCTGACGCAGGCCGTGCCGGCGCTCAACGACGCGACGCTGGTTATCTGCATGATCGAGACCGTGGAGGGGCTCGCCAATGTCGAGGCGATCGCTGCAGTCGATGGTGTCGACGTGCTGCATGTCGGCTGCAACGATCTGCTCACTGCGATGGGAATGCCCGGCAAGTTCGGCTGTCCGGAAATCGTCGCGGCGATCGAGCGTGTGATCGCGGTGGCGAAGAAGCACGGCAAGTTCGCCGGACTCGGCGGCGAGCGCGACATGGAGCGCCAACTCGCCTTCATCAAGAGCGGCATCAGCTTCGTCACCACGCAGACCGACATGGGGTTTCTCATGGCGGCGGCGAACCAGCGGACGGCGGAAATCAGGAAGGGGCTCGGCGCATGACGCACCTCGTAGTGATGGAAGGCGACGGCATCGGGCCGGAGATCACCGAGGCGACACTCGGCGTGCTGCGTGCCGCCGACCAGGCCTTCGGGCTCGGGCTGCGCTTCACGCCGGTGACCATCGGGCAGGCGTCGTTGCGCGCAAACGGTACGACGTTGACCCAGGCCGCGTTTGAAGCCGCGCGCGATGCCGACGGGGTCATGCTCGGGCCGGTATCGCACCACGAATATCCGCCGGTCGAGCAAGGCGGCATCAATCCGTCGGGCGCGCTGCGCAAGCGGCTCGATCTCTATGCCAACATCCGTCCGGCAAAAACGCGCGCCGGCATCCCGCCGAAATGCGGCGTCCCGGTCGATCTCGTCATCGTGCGCGAGAACACCGAGGGCTTCTACGCCGACCGCAATATGTTCGTCGGTTCCGGCGAGTTCATGCCAACGCCCGATGTCGCGCTGTCGGTGCGCAAGGTCACGCGACAGGGTTGCATACGGATCGCGGAGGTTGCATTCGACCTTGCCATGCGTCGGCGAAAGAAGGTCACCGCGGTCCACAAGGCGAACGTCCTGCGTGTATCGGAAAACTTCTTTCTGGATTGCGTGCGCGAAGTCGGCGCGCGTCATTCAGCGGTTGCTTATGAAGAGGTGATCGTGGATGCCATGGCGGCACTGCTCGTGCGCGATGCCAGCCGCTACGACGTGATCGTCACCACCAATATGTTCGGCGACATCCTGTCAGATCAAGCCTCGGAGATTTCCGGCAGCCTCGGGCTCGCGGCATCGATCAACCATGGCGCGGATCATGGCGTAGCGCAGGCCCAGCACGGTTCCGCGCCCGACATCGCCGGTCAGGACCGCGCCAATCCGACCTCGCTGATCGGGTCGGCGGCGATGCTGCTCGCCTGGCTTGGTGACCGCCGCAAGGACAACCGGTTGCATGCCGCTGCCGCTGCCATCGAAAGCGCGCTCGACCGCGCTATCGCCGACCCGCAAGGGCGCACCCGCGATATCGGCGGGACGCTCGGAACCAAGGCATTCGGCGAACGCGTGGCCGCCATGCTCGACGAGAGCGCGGCGCGCGGCTGATCAGATGCTCCGCGAGCTGATGGCTGGCCACGAGGCGCCCAGGCCGGCTGCGAGTGGCTGGTGGGCATCGGACTTAGCGCCACGCTAGACTAGTGTGGCGGTTCAGAAGTCCGCATCATTCTTGCGGTCCGAAATGCGGACTTTGAACCAAAGCCACACTAGATTCAAAGAGTTGCTAGTGTCCTTCGATTCCGAAGTTCGTAAACGAACGCGCCGCAAGATGATACGAACTTCGGAATCGGGACACTAGGGCTGCGGCCGCTCGCCTTGATTTGCGGTTTTTGCCACCGCGCGGGCACAATCCAAAAACAGGTTCGCAACCGGGCTCAGGATTCGGTTGCGGAGTGTGACAACGGCAATTGGCCAGGGCGGTGCTATAAGCTCAAACGAGAGCCTTTTCAGGCCAAACCGTGCTGCCGTCCAATCGAGAGCCGATTCCGGCATTGTTCCAATGAAGCGACCTGTTGCGAGCAGGTTATTGCGAATATGAACGGAGTAGGTGGTCACACAACGTTCTGGAAATTTCACGCCTCGCATTCGAAATGCCTCAGCCATCCATGATCCACCCGGCGAATCGGACGGCGATATAATCCATCGCTCATTGGCGAGTTCCGCGATATCGATCTTGCGCCGACGTGCCCAAGGGCTGTCTCGGCCGGCGACGATGCAGAGCCGGTCATTGAACAGGATTTCCGCCGTATAGTCCGCTGGCAAATTCTTCGGATCCGGTGTCGCCAGCCGCGCGAGCACAAGATCGAGCTTGCGCTCGCCCAACTCACGAAAATCAAGGGTGGGCGTATCGATGCTTGCAACAACTAGGCTGACGCGAGGATATCTTTGCGATAAGAGGTCGATCACTCCTGATAGAAACCCCGCGGAGATCGACTCAGGACAGCCGATGTTTACTTCACCTGCTGCGGGTTCTCTCAAAAATTCGATGTCTTTTACGCCGAGTCGCAACTCGTCGAAGGCGGCTTGCACGCGCGACAGCAGTGCACGGCCGAACGGTGTGAGCTCGACCCCGCCCGGACCACGGTCGAACAGTCGCACGCCGAGTGACGTTTCGAGACCCGCGATGACCGCAGACACCGACGGTTGTGTAATTCCCAGTTCGGCCGCCGCCCTGGCCATGCTGCCGCAGCCGGCAACCGTGAAGAAGACGTGCAACTCGCGCAGCTGAAAGCGACGGCCGATGTTCTTTTCCCAACGGATATGACTGGCCATAGTCTGCAGGCTATGTAGATAGAGGCAAATCGGTATTCCGCTTATAACCCTGAGTGCGTAATTTGCAAGGTGAGGTGGCGCCAACGCTGTTTCGCGTTGGCGCTTTTCACGAAAAGGCACAGCGATGGATCTTCCGCTAGCGCTGATGGATCTTCCGCTAGCGCTTAAGCCCGCCTTCAGGGGGCTCCGGCAAATGTTTGTTGGCAGCGGACCCGTTGATCCTTATTGGACCGCAAATCTTTTGACGCCCCAAAATCTTTGACGCTACATGCCGGATGGGCGAGTATCCGCCCGCATTCCAAAGAGAGGTACCCGTTGAACGCCGATCTTCGCCGCGCCACCCGTACTGATGGCAGTGCCCGCACCCGCGACGGCATCAGCATTTCCTACACGTTGCACGG